>JAGANG010000072.1 GCA_017624275.1 Spirochaetales bacterium
AATCAACTTTATCTTTGTTCAAATCAACTTTATCTTTGTTCAAATCAACTTTATCTTTGTTCAAATCAACTTTATCTTTGTTCAAATCAACTTTATCTTTGTTCAAATCAACTTTATCTTTGTTCAATTCAACTTTATCTTTGTTCAAATCAACTTTATCTTTGTTCAATTCAACTTTATCTTTGTTCAAATCAACTTTATCTTTGTTCAATTCAACTTTATCTTTATTCAGTTCAACTTTGTCTTTATTCAGTTCAACTTTATCTTTGTTCAATTCAACTTTGTCTTTATTCAGTTCAACTGGCTTTAATTTATCTTCTGCATCGGAATTAATCATTGTTTGCAATGTAGAATTTTCTTTATCCAGACTGACATCATTTTTATCTTTATCTATACTCATGATTATTTTCCTTTATTCAACGATAACACATTTATAACTTCTCTGATTGCATCCACAATTCCATTAAAAGTCACGGTAGCACCACTGATAGAATCCACAACATCTACCCCGGAAGTTACCGGCGGGAATGTAGAATCATCAGTACTGCATCCTTGGAAAATACTCAACAACTTATTGTCTTCCCAGCACTTACCTTTCAATTCACGTGTAGGTAAAAGTAAAACTTTATGGATTTGCAATGTATCGGTAAAAGCCACACATAACGGCAAATCTGAATAAAACCCGTTTCCGTAAATAAAAGTAATGTATCCTTTTAAATTCCCGTCATTATCCTTTACTTCATAATATTTATTTTGAATTCTAACATTGTTTTTATAAAAATATGAAGCTTCTCTTTTTAAACTTGTAAACTCACATTCAACAAAATTTGCTGCATCCGGAAATAATTCTTTGTTTAGCTTAAATTCTCTATTAGCTTTATTTTCCTTTAAAAAAGAATGAAGTGAAATATAAGTAACACAAACGAGTAAAATCCCTACGACAGCAACAAGTGCTAATTTTCCTGCAGCTATCGTATATTCATTTTTTAAATTAATTTTCATCTAATTTTTCCTTTTTTTTATGCCAACCTACAGGATAATTACGAACATAACGATCTATAGCCGGAGTAAGCATATTCATAAATAATATTGCAAGCCCTACACCTTCAGCACAATTTCCCCATATTCTGATTAGCATTGTGATTGCCCCGCAACCAACACCGAAAATAACTCGCCCTTTCGTTGTAAGCGGTGTAGTAACAACATCTGTTGCCATAAAAAACGCACCGAGAATCATTCCTCCGGATAATAAATGAAATAACGGATCTCCGGTAAATAAAGCACCGCCAAATCTTGTTCCTTCAAAAATCCACGCCATAATCGCTGCACTACCTAAAAATGATAGCGGAATATCTATTGTAATAATTTTTCGATATAGTAAAAAAGCCGCTGCTAAAACTAATAAAAAGACAGACACTTCACCAATACATCCGCCTTTGAATCCAAAAAACATACGTAAATAATCTACTTGTGACCGCAAAACATCTCCGGGTAATGTATCTAGTAATTGTATCGCACCTTCATTTCCGTAATTGCCGCCATTGAGTAAAGATGATTGAACTGCAGATAAAGGTGTTGCAGCTGTTAATCCGTCTGACGAGAAAGGCGGAAGCCATATTTGCATTTTTTCCGGCCATGAAAGAGTTGCAAAAACACGTCCTGCAACAGCAGGATTAGCCCAATTTTGTCCTAAACCACCAAAGGCTTGTTTTACAATTGCAACGGCAAATATCGAAGACAATATAGGAATATACAAAGGAACCGTAGGCGGCATTGTCATTCCCAGCAGCAATCCTGTTAAAATCGCAGATCCGTCATAAATTGTTACAGGACGTCTCATTATTAATTGACAAACTATTTCCGTCAAAACTGCAAATAAAATAGATAACAAAACTATTGCAACCGCAGAAAAACCAAAACTGATAAATCCAAAAATACAAGCAGGTAAAAGAAACAGTATGACAATATAAATCATCGAAACTGTTGATTCTCTGTTTTGTATATGTGGTGAAACTGATATTAATAATTTTTCATTATGATCAACAACCATTAAACATAGCTCCTTTTAGTTTCCGCTATTTTCAGCTGAAACTTTTCTCTGATTTCGGTAAAAGTTTTTCCCGAACTGAATTTGTTGCACTAACGGAATTTTTGCCGGACATACCCACGCACAAGCTCCGCATTCTTTGCAATTATCTAAACCATTTTCATATGCTAATTTGTAATGTTTATAAGAAATATATTTTACCAGAAGTGACGGCATAAGCCCTTCCGCACACGCACTTACACATTTTCCGCAATTGATACAGATTCCATTCTTTTTAAAATGACTGCTTTCCTCATGTGTAATACAAAGAATCCCCGATACATCTTTAGTCACCGGAGTTTCTAAATCTTTTTGTGCGTATCCTCTCATCGGACCGCCGATAACAACTTTTGCAATTTTTCCGGTAAATCCACCGCATTCCTCTATAACATCTCTAATCGGAGTGCCTATACGAACAATAAGATTTTTCGGATGTGCTATTCCGGCCCCGGAAACAGTTACCACACGTTCAATCATCGGTTTATCATTTATAACCGCATTTTTTATAGCAATCAAAGTTGCTACATTTATAACAGTGATTCCATGGTCTTGAACTTTTTCGTTACCGGGAATTATTTTTCCTGTAACGGCTTTTACCAACTGATGCTCATTTCCTTGCGGATATTTAACTTTCAAACCTACAGTTTTGTAAGAATAACGATTGGCACTTAAAATTTTTAATCGTCTTATAGCATCACGTTTGTTATTTTCCACTGCAATATAAACATTTTTGGCTTCGAGTATTTTATTGACTATTTGCGTTCCAATCAAAACGCCTTCCGTTTTTTCTACAAGTAATCGATGATCACTTGTAAGATACGGTTCTGATTCTGCACCATTAACGATAAGTGTAGATGTTCCGTTTTTTAATGCGTACTCTAATTTCTTTCCCTCAGGAAACGCATCACCGCCATGACCGACAATCCCGGATTGTATTATTTTTTCCAGTAAATCTTCTTTTGACATCGACAGCCAATCATTTAATTGAATGATTCTGCCGGATTTACTGAAAGTTCCGCCCAATTCTATTACAATTACATCAGACTTTTTTCCGTTGCCGATGTAAACTTCTTTTATTCCTTGTACTACTCCGGGAATCGAAGCATGAACATTAGCAGAAATCTCTCCGTCAGCTACTGCTATTAATTGCCCTTCTTCAACTACATCACCCGGTTTTACTATAATTTTAGCCGGTGTCCCGTAATGTTGACATACGGGAATATATGCAACATTAGGAATATCTGCACTTTCAATATTCTTCTTGTTAATCGGATTCTTTTTATCATCAGGACAAATCCCACGCATTCCGAAAGTTTTTGCTAAAAACATATTATACCTTGATAATCTTTAAACTTATTTTCATTACCCACTTGAAAAGCGGCATATTTTCGCACGAATCTAGCAAAAAATTGCAAAATTTGCAATCACAATGCAAAATCAGATTCAGCCTTTAATGAAGTTATTAATAATTAATTCCGATTTCTAAACATGAACACGGAGAAAATCTTTTTATGATTCGCACTTTTTCCCTATTTTTACTGCTATTTTTTACATCCCCGTTATTCTCAGAAGTTACGGCGAAATTAATCCGTTCTTCATATTTATTCAGTAATATTAATATTGATAATGAACTTTCTCCGTTTTCAGGGATAAATCCGACAGCATGTTTGAATAAAGGTGCAATAGTAAAAATACTGGATGAATACGAAACTGAATCTATGTACGGAAATATTCTTTTCATAGAAATCAGCGACGGAAAAAACGGTTATATAGAAAAAAGTGTTGTGATTCCACACGAATATTCCGGTACAAAATTTTATACCAATGAACAAATTAAAAATATTGCCCCTAATTCCATTTTATATTTTCAATATTCCGGAATGGACGGATTGCATTTTAAAGATAAAAATAAAAAGAGTATTGTTCTTGATAATTTAGAAAATCTTCGTTTTGTACTTAATCGTAAAACAGAAAATCGTTATCAAAACAAACACAAAAATATTATTGTTAAAGTAGTTGATGAGCAAACTTTACGTCCGTTAATCAATGCAAAACTTAACGGAAAAGAAATCGACAACGACGGATATTGCTATTTAAAAACTACAGATTTAGGAAAAAATTTTTCTTTAGAATGCAAAGGATATGAATCAAAAAACGTGAACATCAACAAAAGGATTAATCTGTTTTTTCTTTCAAAGTTTTTTATTGAAGAAAAAATGGATTCTAACAATACATGTACCGTAAAAATCGACTCTTCCGCAAAATATTCTCAGATATATTTTCGTAATAAAAACAATTTTGACATCTACACGACCGATTCTCAATCAATTGAACTGCCAAAAGGGAAATACGAAATTATCTATGAAACAGCCGAAAGCGGATTTTATCCGATACAACAATTTGTCAATTTGCAAAATAATTTTATAAAATTATCTGATATTTTAAAAAATGCAAACCATACCAGAAGTAATATGGCATGGCGTGATGTTCCCAAGTCTGCAAACAGTAACAATACTTACAAAATACTTTTTTCCAAAAATAACGACATTGTTTCTGATGTGTCTTCAGAAAAATATGAATTAGAGTTTATTGATTGCGAATTTAATTTTTATCAAAACAATAAATTCATAGCCGGCGGATACTTTATTCGAAATAATGAAAATATTCGATTACATTGGAATTTTGGTTACGGAATGATAGCTTCATTATTTTCATGTGGTGTAGTAGTTTCCGGGAAAATCCGTGAAAACATCGGTACCGGGATTTACGAATTTGAAATTACTGAAAAAAATTTTGAGGCTAAAGTCGCCGATAAAATAAATATGCCTTGGTTACCCGAAATTTTTAATAAAGAAAATATCCTTTTTATTAAAGAAAAAAGCTATTCGCAGTAAAAGCAACCTTTATTTTTAACTGCAAAATCATCAAAAGGTTCAATACTGTATTCTTCAGCCAAACCAAGATAATATCCCGGTTTAAAATCTCTGCAAAAATTATCAGAACTGACACAATTATAATTATTTTCTAAAAGAAGTTTTGCCGTAATTCCGTTCCCGGAAACTTTTTGTCCTGAAAAAGTCCCATCATAAACAGTACCGACACCGCAACTCGGTGACAAACTTTTTAAAAGAATAGATTTTACATCCGGATAAAGACGTAATATTTTTAAAGCCTCTTGTGCTCCGTTATAAAATTGCGTTGTTACGTCATTACCATTTTTCATAAAAACATTTTTCCCGCAAATCTCAGATTTATCACGAGGAGTACACAATCCGCCGAGTTGCTCCGGGCAAAACAATATCGGTACAAAATAACCTAGTTCCATTAAATGAAAAAGGGAAGCACAAGAATTATTGCTTCCCGAATATTTCGTATTAATCCCCAGCAAACATGCCGAAATCGGCAAATATGTTTGCGGTAACGGGGAAATTATTTTTATATTCATAATCCGATTTTATTCCAAAGTTCGTCCGTCTGCACCTACAAGCCAAGCTTTTTGTACCGGAGTCAATTTACCTTCACTCCATAGTTCCAAAAGATTTTTTATTGCAAAGGCATTAAATGTAACTTTTTCTCCAGGAGCTAAAACTTTTGCTATCGCACCTTCTTTATTCAAATATTGTGAAGGAATCAAATCTCTGAATTCCTTACTTTCAACAATATCTCGTAAAACTTTTGAAGGAATCATTTTTTCTACATAAGCAACACGGAAAAACTCTTGAGATATTCCGTTACCTTTAGAAAGTTTATCGATAACAATTGTATTAATTGTCAACTTTCCTATTAATTCTGAACGATATTTCAATTCATCGGCAGATACGTATTCTCCCAAAGAATGGAAATTTTGTTGATTCATTTCAATATTAAAGTCTTTAATTTTTGTATCTTCTTTTGCTATTTCAGGTACAACAACTTTTTCTTCAATAGCCGTCGTATTAGAATTAGATGTTTTTTCTCCATTACGTTCTGCTTTTTCTATGCTTCTTGTACTCTTTTGAGGAGGTAACGGCGTTGCCGGTATATTTTTTCGTACAGCAACAACATTTGGTTCTTTTACTGTATTTTCAACAACCTTCTTCTCTATTTCTTTTTCTTCTTTTTTTACTTCAGCACCTTCTGCTACATCTTCATCTTCTAAAATCTTATCTTCAAGATTCGTAATTTCCGCAACATCAACTTTTTCTACCTGTTGAGTAAATGTGGCATACTTTGATGTTTCAGGCTTAAACCAATCAAAATAATATTTACTTACAAGTAAAGCTAAAACTGAAAGAATCAAAACTCCCGTAACAACATAAAATCCTATGTATTTTCTATTCATTTTATCACCATCCTCTGTGAAAAATCTTGCTTTGTTTTTTTTCTGATAAAATCAATATCGGCATTTTTTTAAACTTCTTAATGAAGAACACATAATTCTGCTAAAAAGTGTTAATTTGAAAAGCCTGCAAAAAGTTCTAATACGCTTTCTGTGTTTCGCTTCACACTTTCTTGAATTACACTTTTATCTGCACGAATTTTCTCAAAAATTACATCTGAAACCGTAAGAATTACAGCTGATTTCATGTCATATTTAGCTGCAAGTACAAACAACGGATACGCTTCCATTTCAACAGCCAACGTTCCGTATTTGGCAAATTTCTTATACAAATCATAATTATCTTCATAAAAAGTTTCGGAACAAAGCCCGGCTCCGGCATGAACATGTTCTGCTCCGTGAATATTAACTGCTGTTTGATATAAAGATGTCGCCAAAAGAAAATCCGGTACGGCAGAAAAAGAAGCTCCGGGAAATTCTCGAGCATAAATGTCATGACTTGAATGTGCCGCAGTAAGAATCAACGTATCACCGGCATTTACTTTTTCAGCATTGATAGTTCCGCAAGTCCCCAATCGAATAATATTTTTTACGCCGAGCATATTTAACTCTTCCAAAACAATACTTATCGACGGAGAGCCCATTCCTGCCGTCTGTACAGAAATTCTTTTCCCTTTATATGTCCCGGTATATCCGTACATATGACGATAATGATTATAACAAACGGGATTTTCTAAATAATTTTTTGCGATAAAAGTTGCACGATCCGGATCTCCTACAAGAATAACTGATTCAGCAACATCTCCGATATTAGCTTCAATATGAATAGGCATATTTTTCTCCTTATTAAAGATATCTCGGAAAAACAAAAAATATTTTTATGATACTTGATAAATAATGAAGAAAAACGTCGCCTTTTATTTTCTTTTTTGTGAACGTAAAACCTTTAGATATGTTTTTGCACCGCCCAAATAACGCTTCCACAATCGTCCCGGCTCTTGAAATAAACGATACAACCATTCCAAACGAAGTTTTTGCATAAATAACGGAGCTCTTTTTTTATTGCCTGAATGAAAATCAAATGCCGCCCCTATTCCGGCAATTACCGGAACATTCAATTCGGCTTCATTTTCTAATATCCACCACTCTTGTTTCGGACAACCGAATGAAACCCACAAGACATCGCTTCCAGATTCGTTAATCATATTTTTTATTTTAGCTTTTTCTTCATCTGAAAAATCACCAAACGGCGGAGAATAAATCCCCGAAATTTTTAATGCCGGATATTTACTCAAGAAATTATCTGCCATTTTTGCAGCAACACCTTCCGCAGCTCCTAAAAAGAAATTTTTGTAGCCTTTCAGTTGTGAAATTGCCATAAATTCTTTCATCAAATCCGGTCCGGCAACACGCTCTTTCAGAGGCGTTCCTAAATATTTTGCTCCGACTACAATTGAATAACCATCGGGAATGATAAGAAACGAACGATTCAGACGTTCTGTCGATAAGTTTTTATATTTGCCTATATGATTAAAAATATCTTGGTTAGCAGCCATTAAAAGCGAAGATTCTTCATTAAATAAATCCGGCTGCGTTATTTTTAATTCCACACGTTCCAGTGCTTCCGCCATATTTACATTATCAAACAACAAACCGCCGACATCTATTCTTTCACGAGTCATTTTATTAATTCCTTATAAATATTTATTAAATTTGCAATACTTTTTTCTGTTTCCATTTCCTCTAAGAATGTCTTTCTTGCATTATCTGCAAGTCGTATTCTAAAAGCCTCATCATTCTCAAAAGTTTTTACTGCATTTATAATATTTTCAATTCGTTCTTGTTCCGTATCACTTTCGGTTCCTGCAAGCAAGGCATTCACATTATTAGTCGCAATTCCGTCAATTGCTCCCCAAGCATTACTGATAACAGGGATTCCGTATCTAAAAGCCTCAATCACAACCATTGGAAAGTTTTCGTACCAAATTGACGGTATAATCACAGCCTTAGCATGCATAAACAGCTTTTGTTTTGTTTCCCCGTCGGTAAAACCGACAAATTTTATATTCCGGTAATCTTTGTATTTTTCTTGCAGTTCTTCACAAAGAGGACCTGTTCCGGCAATCATGAAGTCACATTCCGGCAATTCTACAAAAGCTTTTATTGCATTCTCAAGCCCTTTTTCCTGCGAAATCCTACCTATAAACAAATAGTGCTGTCCGTCGGCACGTTCCGTTTTATCTACATCCGGCAAACTATTACCGCGAACTTTTATTTTATTTTTTGGGAATTCGGCATTTATTAAAACAGACGCAGCAAAATTATTCAAAGCCAAATAACAATCTATATTTGTGCGTAAAGACTTACTGCATTTCTTTATTAAATACGAATACAACATTGAAAAAAGCCTTGAATCACGATAACACTTTGACGAAATACAAGGTTTAAAATTACCTTTTTCCAAACAAGACTTGCAAATCTTACCGTTATGAAAAAGCAAACCCGACGGACATACAAAGCGAAAATTGTGAATTGTTTGTACGATTTTAACACCGGTTTGCTTCTTTAAAAAACGATAAATAAACGGCGTTATTAAAGGAAAAACATTATGAACATGAACAATATCAATATTTTTATCTTTAATAATTTTTAGAATTTCATTTCTGATTTCTCTGTTTCCGGAAAGAATCTTGCAAAGAAATTTCAACTGATGCAAGATTCCGCCTTCAGTTTCTTGGTTATTCACACTAAAAGAAAAAACATTTACAGAAGACTGTTTTTCCAATGCCTTTGTTTCATTTTCAAAAACAATATCTTCGCCGCCTCGATTTTTGTAATAATTATGAATAATCAATATATTCAACTTAATTTCCTGTGCTGATAAGGCTTTGCATTTGTTCCTACATAGTCGGCTACAATATGCCCGTCACCTTCCAATATATATTTATAAATTATCAAACCTTCCAATCCCACGGGTCCTCTGGCATGATATTTATTTGTACTTACGCCAACTTCAGCTCCCATTCCGTATCGAAAACCGTCTGCAAATCGTGTAGAACAATTAACTACTACAGACGACGTATCTACATAAGCCTCAAAATATTTTCTGCATTCTGCATCTTCTGTAATAATTCCGTCCGTATGTCCGGAACCGTAAGTATTAATATGAGAAACCGCATCTTCAATACTGTCGACCACTTTTACTGACAATTCATAATCCAAATACTCGGTAGCCCAATCTTCATCTGTCGCCACAACTGCATTTACCGAGTATTTTGTACAACGTTCACAGCAATGAAGCTTTACTTTTCTAGCTTCCAATTCCGCAAATAATTCTGGTAAAACTTTTTCTGCAATATCTTTATGCACAAGTAAAGTTTCCGTAGCATTACAAACGGAAACATATTGCGTTTTTGCATCTACTACAACTTTTTTTGCTTTATTCACATCTGCATATTTATCAATATAAAGATGACAAATACCATCTGCGTGACCTAGCACCGGAATCAAAGAATTCTTTTGAATATATTGAACAAACGCATTTGAACCACGAGGAATTATCAAATTAATATATTTGTTATATTGCAGTAGTTCACTAACATCTTCACGAGTTTCTATTAATGCCAAAGTATCTGCAAAACCTGCATCAACCTCAGAAACTGCATTTTTTATCACTTCAAAAAGCTTTCTGTTAGAATGCAAAGCTTCACTTCCGCCTTTCAATACAGCACAATTTCCCGACTTTATACACAACGCAGCAATTTGCACCAAAGCATCCGGACGAGATTCAAATATTACCCCGATTACCCCTATTGCTACACTTACTTTAATCAATGTCAAACCATCATCAAGAAGCATTGCAGAAAGTTTTTGATTTACCGGATCATCCAATTTTATCAATCCTCTGATTCCGGAAACAACATCATGAAGTTTATCCTCATCAAATTTTAATCTTTTTAATAACGGTTGTGCCAAATTACATTTTTCAGCTTCTTCTAAATCTTGCTGATTTGCTTTTTTTATATCAGCAAAGTTTTTTTCCAATGCAACAGCTACAGCCTCAAGAGCTTTATTTTTTAATGATGTGGGAAAATTTCCACAATTTACCGAAGCTTGTTTTATCTTTTTCAGTCTTTCTTCTAATTCACTCATTTTTATCTCCTACTTTATTCTAAAAAACTGTTATTTCAAAACGTTCTAATAATTACTTGTAATAGTCAAAAACCGAACAAAATATCAATACAATAGCAGATAAACATTTTGTTCTCAATTGAAAAAAATCACGAAAATACTGTCATGTAAAAAAGATTTTAGACGCAACAGACAAAATATCCGAGAACTTAAGAGATTTTATCAATGCAAATATGCAAAAAAATCACTCATCATCAACCTCAGTAGACATCGTATAACAAACTATCAAAAATGATAAAACAAAATGAATACCGATTGCAGCAATAAATACAGATCTTAAACTAAACACACTTCCAAGCACATTAAAGAATGTTGTTACAAATAAATTTATAAGCATTACCACCACATACAATGCAATTAATACAAACGGTAAAATTATTAAATACCACGAATTATATTCTGTTACACGAAGTTTAAAAAACATGCACAGTAAAATGCAACAAATATAAAAGAAAATAAATATTTTTGATAATTTACAAGCTATGGCTGCACCGATAAAGCTATGAGACAAACCGGTATCAAACTCTCCGAATCCGTCATAAAATCTTCGTAAATCAAGTAATTTAAATAATGAAAAATCTTCCGCACTTTCATAATCATAAGCCAATCGATAAAGAACACTCATATCATAAGGAAAAGAAAGTAAGTTTTCTCTTAATTCGTTATCCCACAAATTGTATTTTTTTGCGACTTTAGAAAGCTCACTTAAAACATTTAAATCTTTAGAAAAGAGAACATAATTATTACCTTTTTGCTCATAAAATGCCAAGACTTCATTTTTAGCCTCATTTGACAAATTTTGTAATTTCTTAGTCATCTTCTCTACCGAAATTATTTCAACACCGTCATTATCTAATAATTTATTTTTTCTCGTCAGCTTAGAAAGTTCACGAATTGTCGATTTGTCTTTTGAACGAAGCTCATAAAAACCATCTTTTAACTCATAATATGAAAACAAATCAGCTTTTACATTTTCAGAAACTTTTTTCAAAAGCGAAGTCATTTCAGACTTTGAAATTTTTTCTATAACAGGAGAATAAATATTTTCTCTGTCATTTTTGTCATAACACAAAAGCAAAAGATTGTCTTTTCTGACTTTAGCATACGGAATATAAACAATTTTAGTTATATTCTGAGCTGTATCTCTGTAACATAATTGTGTATCAAAAAAGAAATATTGCTCCACAAGTAAATCTACATTAATAGCTTTTCGCAACACACCTATTTTCATTACGACGTTATCATTACAAAACATCATAAAATTTTCTTTCCCGGCATAACTACGTGCTATTTCTACCTCTTCAATATCCACGGCATTCTTTTGTAAATAATCAAGAGACTTTGTGCTTCCGTTTAACGCATCTCTGATATTAGTATTTTCATTATATATATCATTGTAAACATAATATGCAGACAGGTAATCACCTTTATTCAAAAGCTGTTCACCTTTTTGCAATCTTGTATATAAATCTTGTATTTTTCGAGTCTGTTTATCCATATAAAGATTCAATTCTTCATCGGTATAAAGACTGTTTTGATATTTTATTTTTTGTTTTATATCTTCTATTCTCTTTCGTGCCAGCTGTTTCTGAGCCTGAGGGCCCTTTTCTACAGATAAATAATAAAACCATGCAGAAAAATAATCTTCTTTTGAATAAAAATAATCAGCCAACTCTTCATAAGTAGTCAATTCTTCAGGAATATCACTTTTCTTACGTGCTAAATATTCAATTCTGTACAAATCAGTTCTCAAATCCCCGATTCGTTCATTAACATAACGATTTGCACTTACAAGACGACCGTAATTTTCATAAATACGCAACGCCTCTTTTTTATTGGCAATTTGTCTGTATAAACTGCTTGATTTATTATTACCTTCTTCATACAATTTTTCAGCCTTATCTAACAATTCTTCAGACAATCTACATTTTGTCACGATATCGGCACATTGTTCTTTACTAAAGGGCAACACAACTTCAAGTACAAAAAAGTAAAAAAACAAGCTTAAAATTATAAGATTAAACCCACAACTTGTAATTTGATAAAAACTTCTTCGATGCCCCTTATAATCGAGTAAATACTTTTTCTTAAAAAAAAGAGAATAAAAACAAAACAAAAAGAAATAAACAAAAATCGTGAAATGTGCAGAAAAATTATAAATTGTTTTGTATGTCAAATAGGTGTTAAAAAAATCGACATGGATTTTATTTTTTACATATGCAAATAATGCAGCCAAAAAACTTAAAACCAATCCAAAAAACAATATTTTAAAAAAAGCCTTATAAGTATCAATAGCTAATGTATCATCTTTTTTATCTGCCATTTCAAATCCTTTTATATCTTTTTGTTTTTCTTATAAGAAAGCCATCTGACAATATTTATGACAAACAGAGATCCCGATGCAACAAAAAAGAAAATTATATATCGCAATTTAACAAAACTTTCAGATGCAAAATTTCTGACAATAGTGTGATACCACTCTAAAACCGGCGGAACACAAAGATAAAATGCAATAAGCAATAAAAAGTTAAATAGCACTGAAATCAACGGATATTCTTTTATATAAATCCACCCAGAGAAAGTCAAAATCATCAGAGTTATAACCATCCACAACCCGATAGATACAAGCGGATACATATTAAAAAAAGGTAAAATCATTTCATTATTTTTATAAATCAACGCAGTCGCAAATGCATAACGAGAATTGGAAAATAAAGCATTCTGCTTTTTCTCAAACGGAAAAGTTTTTATTTCCTCACCAAAAGGAACTAAAAGATCCATCTCTTTATATGAATTAAAAGCTACTGCCAACTTTTCAAAAGACAAAACCTTATCCGGTAACGAAATTACCACATCATAAACATAATATTTTTCAACACGCCCAAAAAACATTTTGATATTTTCTGTTTCATTATTTAGCGACAAACATTTACGCAATAAAAATCGATCTACGGAAAACATTTCTTTGTTCAACAAAAAATCGCCGTTCACTCTATCCTGATGATAGCTTTTCAGTAACAATTCTTTATCTTTTTTACCTACATTAGACAGTATTCGTTCAAAATCATCTTGACTGAATCGATTTTTCGGCTCTCCGTAATATTGAAAAAAAGCACCGGAATCCACAAAAAATCTGGCATCATTACCTTTATAATGAACAGAAGAATTTTCTATATTAGGATGCCACAAGCAAAAGAACAGAATAAAAAACAAAAGTGAAATAAAAAACGGAATTATTTTTACTGAAAAAAGACATGAATGTTCATGGTCTACAATAAGAAATCCATATAAAAATAAAGAAATTAACGAACTATTAAGAAAAGATACACAAAATGATGGGAGAAATATCACACTTCCTATTTCTTTCAAATCTAAAAAAGAATAGCTGCAAGAAACTACAGGCACAAAATTAACAAAAAAAAGATATGCAAACATAATTACAAAAACAATCAGTTGCAATAATAAAAAACGCATTGTTATCTTAGTATAATATTTCATTTACGACTTCTTTTCTATGTATAGATTATGTATGCAAATTTAAAAAAAAATTATTAAAAAATCACATACTATTTCAATAATTATGTGAGTATAAACAATAATAAATCCATTTAAAAGAGCTTTTTGGAGATTTCTTTTTTTACATTATTTTGATAGAATAAAATATCATCACCATAATTTATATAAAATACTCGGGAGGAAAAGATATGATTAAACAGATTCTTAAAAACAATATAGATTCTCGTGTAATAAAAAAAGCCTGTGAAATCTTGCGGAATGACGGAATTATCGCATGTCCTACAGATACCAACTGGAGTTTATTCGCTCACATAGATTCCAAAGTTGCAATAAAAAAATTGAAAGATTTAAAAGGCGGAATCAATACATTTGTTTTCACACTTGTTTGTTCTTCTCTTTCGACAATCAATCAATTTGTAGAATTTAATAATGCAAACTTTAAAATATTAAAGCATTATTGCCCCGGTCCGTTTGTTTTCTTACTGCCGTCATTACGCAGTACACAAAAGAAACTGGAAATGAAACGTAAAGAACTCGGTGTCAGAATACCGACAAATCCGATTCCTATTGCAATATTGGAAGAATTGCAAGCTCCGGTTTTTGCCATTACCGCCTCAAAGCAAATGGAAAATAATCACTGGTGGGATGCAGATTTTGCAGAAGAAAACCTTTATGAATACGGAAAAGAACTTTTAATACTGGAAAAACAAGGCGTTGAAGCTATAATCGAAGACATTTCATGTGACGGATTGCCAAAAATACTTTCTACCGTAGTAGACCTTACACAAAACACTCCGGAAATTGTTCGTCAAGGTATAGGAATCTTTGAAGGTTGACAAAAAGACTGACATAAAACAAAAAAAGAGAAACTTTCTGTTTTGTATGAAAGTTTCTCTTTTTTTATTAAATAAAATATTGTGAATAATCAAACTTTTTCTTAGCCGGGCGACGTTCTGCACGTGCAGCAGGTGCATCCGGGTTAGTTTTAAGCGACAAGGAAACACGCTTTCTTACAGTATCAATTTCGATAATCTTAGCTTCTACAATATCACCGACTTTTACCACATCACCGGGATTCGCTACGTAAGAATCACTTAATTGTGAAATATGCAACAAAGCAGTTTCTTTTATTCCGATATCAACAAAAGCACCGAAATCTACAACATTTTTAATTTTTCCCGTAACTTTCATTCCTACAGACAAATCTTCAAATGTTACGACGCCTTTTTGTAAAATAGGCTGCGGATAACCGTCACGAGGGTCACGATTCGGCTTTTTCAATTCTTCGGCAATATCATCAATAGTTGTTTCACCTACACTGTATTTCGCCATCAATTCATTTTTTCGTTCTTTTACAATATTACCTTTCATCTTAATATCAATAAGAATCTCTCTGGCAACATCATAATTTTCAGGATGTACCCAAGTGTTGTCTAACGGATCATCGCTGTCAGGAATCTTCAAAAATCCCGCAGCCTGTTCAAATGTCTTATCACCGACTCCCGGAATCTTCTTTAAATCTTTACGGCTTTTGATTGCACCGTTTTCATTTCTATAACGAACAATTTTCTTTGCTGTCAAAGAATTTATCCCTGAAACATACTTTAATAATGAATAACTTGCAGTATTAATATTTACACCGACATTATTTACTACAGACTCTACAGTCTCATCAAGTGTAGAAGCCAATTTTGATTGATTTACATCATGCTGGTAAAGTCCTACTCCGATAGCTTTCGGCTCAATTTTTACAAGCTCAGCTAACGGGTCAAGAACACGTCGTCCGATAGAAATAGCTCCACGAATTGTCAAATCCAAATCAGGAAACTCTTCACGAGCAACATCACTTGCAGAATAAACAGACGCACCGTCTTCACTTGTAACTGTATATTGAACATCAAGATTATATCTGCTGATAGCATCCGCAACAATCTTTTGAACATCAGGGCTACCTGTACCGTTACCGACAGAAATCAATTGAATACGATTTTTCTTACATGAAGTCGCAATTTTTTCCATTGCATCTTCGGTTTCATGATTTTTAAATGTGAAATATTCAAGAAAAGTTCCGTTTTCATCCATTGCCGCAGCTTTTGTACCTGTACGGATTCCCGGGTCAATTCCGAGAATTCTCGCCTGTTTAATAGGTGGTTGCATCAACAGATTTTTTAGATTCACGGCAAAAGTTTCAATTCCGTGGTCATCGGCTTGATCTGTAAAGTTACTTCTGATTTCTCTTAAAACTGCCGGCAATAACAAACGTTTCAAGCCGTCTTCAATAGCAGATTTGCGGAAAATATTAGGCAATTCAAAACGTCCCAACTGCATTGCAGTAAGAGCATCTTCATCAAAATCAATTTTTACTTCCAGTTCTTCTTCACGTTCACCGCGATTTATAGCCAAAACACGATGTGCTTTTACAGAAGACAACGGCTCGTTATAATCATAGTACATTTTATATGTACTTGAAGCTTCATCTTTAAGCCCTTTAACAACAAGCTTTCCGCTTTTCAAAATATGATTTTTAACTATTTCACGATTTGCAATATCATGTGCCAAACGTTCTGCAAGAATATCTTGAGCTCCGGTAAGAGCGTCGTCAGCTGTTTCTACACCTTTTTCCGCATCGATAAACTTTTCAGCTTCTTCTTCAAGCTTGTCGTCATCGGCAGTTTCCATCAAATCCGCCAAAGGTTCCAAACCTTTTTCAATAGCCAACATCCCTCTGGTTTTCTTTTTACGTTTGTAAGGTGCGTAAATATCATCAAGTTCAGTAATTGTTTGTGCCTTTTGAATATTTTCATACAAAGATTCAGAAAGCAATCCTTGAGAAAAAATACCTTTACAGATTTCAATTCTTCGTTCTTCTAAATTTCTGAATGTAGTAAGCTTATGGGAAATATCACGAACTTGTACTTCATCCAAAGCTCCGGTTGCTTCCTTTCGATATCGTGAAATAAACGGTACGGTACAACCTTCGTTTAATAAATTAACAGTCGGTACAACCTGACGCAATTCAATGGTCAAATCTTCAGAAATTTTACGCATTATATCCATTTCTGAAATTTCAAGACTGTCTATTAACTCTTGAGTTATTTCCATTTTTATCTTCCTTTAATTTCATTCTTATATAAAGTTTTCAATATAATTTTTATTGACCGCAATCCATAACACATTTTAAATGCACGGTCAATTTTACTGTCTCCATAAATGCGTAGAAAAATCCCTATCCGGCGATATTCCGAAAAATCTGCACGGATTGATGTCGATTCCGCCGCGACGTGTAAAAAAACATTTTACCCATAAATATTCTGGTATCAAAACATCGTAAATCGCTTTGAAAATCTGCTCACAGCACGCCTCATGATAATCACCGTGTTCCCGATACGACACCAAATAACGAAGCAACGATGTTTTATCCAAAGAAAAATCACCCTTGTAGCCTATTTGAACACTCGCCCAATCCGGCTGCCCGGTAATGGGACAATTAGTTTTCAACAAATGAGAATGACAAATTTCTTCAGTTATTCCTTGAGTAACTTTTAATAAACCGGCATCCGGATTATAAACATTGCAATCACAAGGCAAATCATCAATACACAAAGATTGCGGTAATACGGTAAACTCACACTTATCATCACATTTAAAAAGTTTCACACTGACTTCTGTCTTTAAAGCCTTAGATAAATCGCCGGTAATTGTGTCAATTACTCGCTTTTCATCATCCATTACAGTCATAATAAAACTACCCAAATAAAGCTTTAAAGACTTTGATTCCACCATAAACTCTGACGAAGCCGGATAAACTATTTGTATTCTGCGAACTTCCGGCTTACCTGATTTAGACAACCAGCTCATTTCATAGCCGTTCCAGATATCATACCCGGAAAATAAAGAGCAATCTATATTATTTTTTAATCGATTCACACTTCTTGGAATAGGAAAAATCAGAGATGAATCGTAATGAGGGTTATATACAGTTTTCTGCCCAAGCGGATTATTTTCCATTACAATCTCCATTATGATATTTTTTCATAAACTCTTCATATCCACGTTTTCGCAACATACAAGACGGACATTCGCCGCAGCCCATACCGAAATCGTTCATTGTCTGTACTCCGTTGTAGCAAGTCAAAGTTCTTTTCAAAATTAAATCAAGAATCCCTAATTCCTCAGCCATTCTAAATTCCTCTGACTTTGTAAGCCACATCAACGGCGTATGAATAACAACATTTTTATCTTTAAAATCAGTTGCCATATTTAATGCTACCTGTGCAGATTTTACAAACACATCACGACAATCGGCATATCCTGAATAATCTGTTTCACACACACCGGTAACAAGATGTTTTGCACCGACAGTACCTGCCCAGCCTGCAGCAACCGTAAGAAACAACAAATTTCTATAAGGAACAAAACTTGCCGGTACATCTTTATTTTGTGAATGACCACAATTTACATCATCCGTTCCGTCAAAAAGATTAGAAACCACAATATCTTTTATAAAAGAAATATCCACTGTTTTCAGTGGAATATCCATTGATTCGCAAATCTCTTTTGCAATATCGTTTTCAACGGAATGTTTCTGTCCGTAAAAAAAACTAATCGCATAAACTTTGTTAAAATGCTTTTTAGCCCAAGCTAAACATGTTGTAGAATCTTGTCCGCCGCTAGCAAGTACTACGGCGTCTTCGGTTTTGTATGAAGTATCCATTTTACACTCCTTTAGCGTCAAATCCCCAAATTATTTTATGCAATTGCAACGACAATCTGACATCCAAACGATTTTCTGTAATAAATGCCGCTAAATCCTTCAAATCTATTTTCCCGGTTTGCGGCGACAAATAAATATCCAAGCCGGGATTATCTTTTTTGATTGCATCAATTATAAGCCTAACATATACCAAATCATTTTTATCTACGACAATCTTTATACAATCCAACCCGGCTCGAAGCTTTTTGATATTATTTTTGCAAAAACTTCCCCCCTCACCGGAAGAAAACGTTTTCCAATCCGCAACATATCGCAAATTGCCCTTACCGAAATCTTGAATAAAAACAGAACCGTTAGTCTCGACATAAAACAAAACATCAGAATGTTTAGCTGCCAATTGTGAAATTGCTTCCATTCGCTCATTCAACAAAGGCTCGCCACCGGTAAAAAGCACAAAAGCCCCCGGATATTCTTTTTCAACTTTTGCAATCACATCAGCCAATTCGGTAAAAGTCAGCTGTTCATTAATTTCATTACGATTTGGAGTATCACAATAGGAACAATTCAAATTACAGCCGGAAAAACGAATCAAATACATAGGCTGTCCGGCTGTGGGAGCTTCACCGCTTAAAGTAAAAAAACGTTCGACAATAGGAAAAACAACTTCAGGCATTAAAAGAATCTCCGCCTTCGCAATACGATTGACGTGACAAAGTATTTTCATAAACTCGTACGCGGAATTTTAATTCCGGTTGTTTTTCTTTCAAGTTATCATAAAAATATTCCACAAGATTTTCTGCGGTCGGAGCTTTTTTTAGAATATTATTAAGAATCTGATGATCTAACGGCTCAATCAAAGTTTTTATATTACCGAAATCCCATAAAATCCCTTGATTGTTAAGATTTTTGCTGTCACCTTGAACCCAAACACAAACTTTCCATGAATGTCCATGCATAGAAACACACTTTCCGGGATGTTCCGGAATAAAATGTGCAGCATCAAAAAAACCTTCTGTATATAAAGTAAGTTCCATTTTTATATCTCCGAAGCAGAATTTTCAAAATGGCTTTATATAATAATTAGCTCAAAAAATAAAGATGTTGAAAAGCTCATGGCTGAAACTTTTTATTCCCATGTTTATTTATCTCTAATATTTTGATATACAAAAATCACATCGATAAAATTCATCACGGAGAAAATCATGCATAAAATGAGTGTAAAAACAAAATATTATAATCTCTTAAAAACAAACAAGAAAACTATAGAATTGAGACTCTTTGATGAAAAAAGACAAAAGATAAAAATCGGCGATGAAATTATTTTTTCAGATTCTTCTGATAATACGGAAACTTTTAATGCCGTTGTCATCAATTTGCATCGAGCAAAAAACTTCGAAGAATTATGCTGCATTATTACACCGGAACAAGCCGGATTTTCTTCCGCTAAAGAATTGATTCAAACTTTAGAAGATTTTTACTCTCCCGATTCCCAAGAAAAATTCGGCGTTGTCGGTATAGAAATAAAAAAAATATAAATCAGACTGTATAGAAAGCGAAGTTTCTGCATCTATTCTCTCTTCTGAAATGAGCAAATTGCAATACTTTTCCATTCTTCATAGAATTGTCGCATTTTACGCATATTTTGTGCAGAGAAACCTCTTAATCCCTTAAATCAGGTCAAACATTCTAACAATTAACGGAGCGAAAAAGTATGACGACGAAACAAATCAGTCTTAATCCCTTAAATCAGGTCAATGATTCTAACAAAAACACGTTTCGACTTTCCAACGCCAGAATTAATGAACATGTCTTAATCCCTTTACTCAGGTCAATGATTCTAACTCGAGACTCAAAAGGAATTGTTAATTGCCGGCATTTCCATCACCTGTTTCTATAATGCTTTCCCCATTTTTTAAATTATAAACACTTTTCTTTCCTTGGTTAAACGGAAGAAAATAAGTTTCATCGCCGCAAAGCTTTGTTGTCATTGTTACATAATCTAAATCCATTGCAAAATGAACAAGACATCCTGATTTAAACAAAAAAAGTCTTTTATCAGGACTTCTGTCGTGTCTATATTGATAAATTGCGTATGTGTAATCCTGTCCTGAGTTGTTACATTTTAGCTCAACACTTATTATTGCAATACCGTTTAAAAATAAAACTAAATCAACACGTTCTTTTTTTTCAACATCTGCATAAACTTCTTGACTTACTGAAAAAATATTTAGTTCATATTTTTCCCATTCTTTTTTGTTAAATGTAGTTGCTGGCTTAGTATACATAAGGTCTAAATGTTCATTACCGACATTAACACCATGTTTTAAACAATAAATAAGACTGGAACCCTTTTTTGTAATTTCTGTATTTATTGAAGCAAGGATCCGGTCTACAGTATCTAATTTATACAACTTTTCAAGCTTTTGCATTTTGTCTTTTTGTGTTGCATATAAGAATTGAAGTAACAGAGAATTATCAAAGGCATAGGCACAATTAAAATCATGGTCTGTATGCTCAATAAAACCATTTTTCCACAAAGATATTTTGCAATAAATTGTTGATATTGTTTTTCAGTTTGAACCATACTCATAATTACACCTCTTTTTTTATGACAAATGCAAGCTTACTTTATGTAAAAGAAAATCTACAATATTTAAATGTTCTATTCCATCATGAGATAAATCAACTCTGTCTAGTGAAAGAACATATTTTGGTGATGCATCTGAAATTTTATCATACGCACCAAATTCTCGTTTTATCGTCTCTTCACTGGAAAGCAAGTATGAAACTTGAATAAAGCATTTTTTATTTCCCTTGATAGCAACAAAATCAATTTCTCCTTTATAGGTTTTGCCTGTAAACACAGTAAAACCTTGAATTAAAAGTTCATTGTAAATTATGTTCTCCAAAAAGAAAGTATCTTCATAATTAATTGTGTTTGTATTCAAAGTTCGCAAGCCTGTATCTGTGGCATAAAATTTATCGCTAGATTCAAGAGCTGCTTTCCCTGAAATATTGTACTTTTTACAAGAATGAAGAATATATGCTTTATGCAATTTTTCAAGATAATTATATATGGTTCGAGAACTTATCTTTTTTTTGCTTTTTTGCGAATAATAGTTTGCTATATTTTCTGCTGAAAATTCTTTTCCAGCGTTGGACATAATATAAAGTGAAATATCCTTAAAGGCACTTCTATCTATTTTACTAGATTTTTTTATTATATCCCTATTCACCATATTGGAATAAAGATTATCCAAAAAACGTTTTACAGAATTTTCTTCCCTAAAACTAAATCTTAGCGGAAAGCCCCCCCATTTAATATAATCGTTTATAAACTCATCCGGATTACATTCAATGTTATTTAATGCAAGAAAATCAACAGATTCCTTAAAACTAAAAGGAAAAATCTCAAACTCAACAGTTCGACCGGTCAAAAGAGTTGCAAGTTCACCAGAAAGCATTGTAGAATCACTTCCTGTAACAAAAATAGAACAGTTGAATTTAGCTTTAAGAGAAGCAAGAACTTTTTCAAAATCTTCTAGATGCTGAATTTCATCAATAAAAATGTAATATTTTTCTTGGTCAATTATTAGGCTTTTTATTTCGGAATGAAGCTCATTTGCAGTAGTTATAAATGAATAATCCAAGTCTTCAAGATTTATACTGATTATATGAGAACCAGAAATACCATTGAAAAGCAGTTCATTTTTTATTGTATCCATCAAAACTGATTTTCCGGAACGACGAACCCCTGTAATAACCTTGATTAAATCAACATCATAATATGGTCGAATCAGTTTTAAATAATCTTCTCTAATTAATTGCATAAAAAACCTCTTTACATCGATTACTGAAAATAAAGCTCTTTTTTATTTCGCAAATTACTATAATTTCATAATCACTGCAAGAATAATGCGTTTTATTTTCATAAACACAAATAATTACACCTCTTTTTTCCCTGTTACATATTCAAAAATGAGTGATTTTTTATATTCTTCCAGTTTTTCAAGCTGTTGCTTTTTCAATTCAATAGATTTTTCAATATTTCCATATTTAGATTCAATGAATTTGGCAATTTTAATCTGTTCTGCTTTCGGAGGAACAGGTAGATACATATTTTCAAACTTTAGAAGATTTTTACTCTCCCGATTCCCAAGAAAAATTCGGCGTTGTCGGTATAGAAATAAAAAAAATATAAATCAGACTGTATAGAAAGCAAAGTTTCTGCATCTATTCTCTCTTCTGAAATTTTGCTCGCCAATGGCGAGCAAATTGCAATACTTTTCCATTCTTCATAGAATTGTCGCATTTTACGCATATTTTGTGCAGAGAAATCTCTTAATCCCTTAAATCAGGTCAAACATTTTAACTATAACTAATGCGGAATATCTTTAGTTTCAGTCATCATCTATACCCCTCATTTTATTCTTGGGTATTTTTTGATTGTACTTTTATAATAACTTTTCTGATTGAGTAAGTTAATTTTTGCATATTCAATTTATAACCATAAAAATCAAGCTAAAGGTGCATTCGACAAAATAACTTCAATGTCATTATTTTTTCCTGCTAACAACTTCTTCACATAATCACAATATCCATGTTTGTTATCAACTTTTGGTCCAATTATCACAGATTTTAATGAATCATATTCAAATATATTTTTATATTCGTAATATAACTTATATGTTCCATTAACAACATTTAATGCTTCTGGAGCACACAAATCCAACATACGAAGTTCTTTTTCTTCTGCAAAATCAGATGATTTAATAAAATAACGAAGTTTATATAAAACTTTAACAGCAAGTTCTTTATTGTTACACTTTTTTACGGCTTTAAATAAACGCTTAAAACTATATAGAAGATTTCTTTGCTTCATTTCAGTTTTATCTTTATGGGATGAATATGTATTCCACTTAAGTGCAATATTAATATTCAAATCAATTATATACGGTTTTAATTCATCTTCTAATGGATAAAAGTATAATATTTTGCGTTCTGCGTTATAGTATAAAATCCAGAAAAGCGGTTTTCTAGAATCAATTACTATATTAACATCTTCAGATGTTTTATCAATATTATTATTCATATTTATAGGATTTATTTGGAAAAACTTTCTATCAAAAGTAAGAGAAATTCCAGTACCTTCTTTATCATCTTTTTTTCCATAAAGTCTAAACATTGTTAAAGAATTTTTATTTCTGGAATATGATGTTTGAACTGCTATATATTGATTGACATTTTCTGTATTTACATTTGTACCTATGCAATTATTATCTAACAAAATTTTAGTAAGAACATTTCCTTCTATTTTGTCATTTGCATTCGACAAAGAAAATTCTGCAATCTTCTTGTCATCTTGTAATAAAAGATCAAAAGTTGATTGGCTTGTATAATGACTTATTTCTTGAATTTTTGAGTCTTCAGTTATCATCAATTGTGCTAATATAAGAAATTGCCAATACCATATATGTTTTAATTGTTTTTTTTCTTTTTCATCAGATGTTTCTTCTAACAATCTATATTCAAGATAGCCATCTTCATAAGAAAAATTACTTTCAGTAAAAGCCTCTATTAAATCAGAGGGTTTATACTTGAGATATTTAGAATATTTTATAATATCATCAAAAGTTTTATATCTTTCTTGTTTTGAGTAATTAAAGAATTGTATAAGTTTTCTTTTTTTCTCTTCTGACGAATATTTTGGATTAAAAGCATCAATTAAATAAATTTGATATTTACCATTAAAGATTATACTAGGTTTATCTAATGTATAGTATTCATGAACAATACTTTTTGCCAATGAAAAACTTTTTTCTGAATCTCCCTGAATAAAATAGGAATCAATCAGCATTGTTTGTGCAACAATTTTATTATAAAAACCTAATTCATTATTTTTAATTGCTTCTTCAAGACAGCTTTTAGCATCCTCAATATACTTAATATGATTTTTTACTTCTGTATCACATGAATATTTAAATGCAGTAAAACCTTTTATATAATTTGAACAATTATTTTTATCATCAAAAGCAAAATTATAAGCTTCTCGATATCTTAATTCTCTAAAAAAAGTTGCAACACGCATTGTAGAGATTTTACTTATATCATAATCAGAAGAATCCAAAAGTTTATGACATTTCTTATATTCACCTCTATCAAGCAACTCCCAAAAATTATCTATACTCAATTCTAATTCGTCACTCATTATTATGGTTAATCTCCCAATATTTTCTCAATCAATTCCTTAATATACTCATCCTGCATAAAAAAAACATGATTGGCATTCCACATTGTTTTTGAATGTTTTTCAACCAAATTCTGTATACCCGTAGGGCTAATAATAAATGAGTTTAGTATTACACTTTCGTCAGCAAGTTTTTTTTGCAAATCTTTAACTTGATGAAACATCTGAACTTTTGAACTATAAATAGATTCTCTTCCCATTCCATGTGGATCTATAAAAGTTATATACTGCTTACCATCTTTGATAATCCACATAATAAAGTCCGGATAAAAACCGGATTCAACAAAGAATCCAACACCTTTTTTACTTTTATTTCTTATTAAGAAAATCTCGCAATTATCTATTAATTCAGGCTTTTTTGAAATATAAGATTTCAAATCATCAACAAACTCATATTCACTTTTTACAAGAGCTACAGGTGAAACCGTTATTTCTGTAGTCTTACCATTCACATAAAGATATGGGTTATAAAGATTATTTGTAAAACTTATAGACCATAAAAATGCATTAGAATTATTTGTCAATGATTCTATTTTTCCTGAGTCTTTAGCAGCTTCAACATTTTGCTTCAATGTCTCAAGAAAAACCTTTACATCCTCATTTTGTTCCGGATTTAAAATTGTGACAGAATATTCATCATTTTCTACGAAATTTGGATCATTTTCATCAACTTCTACATATTGCATTAACGGAGTTTCCCATTCACCTTTAAGCATCACATAGAACTTATCAAAATATTTCTTAAGCAAGGATATTGCAATATTTTGCAAACGTTCAACATCAGCAAAAGAATGAACTTCCATTTCTGCTTTTGGAATATAAATCGTATACCATGAATTATCTTCAAGTATTTTTTTTAATTCTTCTTTTAATATATGAACATTATAGCGGTTCTTTTCATTCTTGTAATTTTCAATTTCCAACCAAATTTTATTATAATCAAACAACATTATGATGTTATTTTCAAAATGACACTCATCTTTTTGGCTTTCAAAATCCCCTGTAGATACAGACGATTTTTGTTGTAATTGGGTATAACAATCCTGAACAATGGAAATTCCGGGTATTAATCGAAAAATTGGTTTTGGAGCATCTTTTTTATAATTCAGATTATCAGGTAAACGAAGTGTTTTTAGTTTCTTTTTCAAAGCCTCTTTATTCTTTATAACAGGCAAATCAATCTGAATCATTTCTTCTTCGCCGTTTGGAATATTCTCACTTTCAATGTATTCCTCAAATTTCTTCATATAATCTGCACGCACACCAAAAACATTTAATGTTTCCAGTAATTCTGTGTATTTTGGAATATCTATAGTGTTGTCATCAAATTTTTTGTAAGCCCTACTACGTTTAAGAGATTTTTTATAGCCCATTAAACGAACTCCGCGACCGAACAACTGAATAATTTCACTTCCTTCACTTCGACCGACATTCATCAAGCCCATAGTAGAAACACGCCAACAGTTCCATCCTTCTGTAAATTTCTTTGAACCAATCAAAAGGTTTATTTTGGAATCTTTATCAGTAATTGTTTGAAAAAGAGAATGACCGATATCTAACGTAGTTGCTTCAAAACCATTTTCTTTTAATATTTTTATAAGTTCAGAAGAGTTACCTACATTAATAACACCAAACGGCTCATTATCTCCCATTCTTATTGCAATTTCACCATCAATCCCTTTGATATTAGAAATATGCATTTCAGCACCAGCAATATTTGAGTTGAGCACAATCTTTAGAACGTCTTCATAAATTTTATCAGGAGTAATTCCTAATGAAGCAAGATAAATAAATCTTCTTGCAAAAACATCACGACGCTTATCATGAAGTCCGGAATTTCCACTTAAAACTTGAGAAATATAACCGGTATATTCTTCCTTTTTATCTGAAAAGTTTTTGAAAAACAAAAGAATATCTGCTACGTCTGAAAGAGTCTGTTTATCTTCTTTTGAATTACTTGCAGTTACCGTATGCCCTACAAATACAAAAAGAGGATTTTCAATATTAAACCTACCAAGGCTGTTTACTTTTTCAAGATAGAGTTTTTTCTGTTGGTAAAATGCAAGAAGACAAGCTGTTAAATATTTTTGTGGGGGCTGTTCATTCTGAATATCCTTCATATCGATGATATTGTAATCTTTTCCATATCCGTCATTGTAAAAATAGCAGTACGAATAATCAAAGAGAATGCATTTTGCATACTGTTGAACAAGTTCATCTTTCCCAGAAGCTTTGACTGCCTGTCCGAATGTTGCGGAATATTCAAAAGAAAATCCTTCTTTACAAAGTTCATTTCTAAACGGCATCCACTTATCACCAGAAGAACCTTTATGCCCTTCATCTACAAATAAAAGGTTTTTACTCCCAAAACGGCTTACTGCAACGGTTTTATCACCGTCTTTTTCTGCTAACTTGGAATTTTCTAAAACCTGCACAATATAGTTATCAGCATACATTCCTCGACTAGCAGTTTTATCGTAAACTTCCGCTTTTATTCCGTCTGTTGCAAACTCATTTATATGTTGTGAAGAAAGTCCTTCGTTTGGAGTAAGTAAAATAATTGTTGTATCATTACTCAAATACTTATGTGCATAATGTAAATACTGATAGTAATTTATATGCATCAAAATTGTTTTTCCGGAACCGGTGGCATTCCATAAGGCAATTTTATTTAAATCAACTTCTGTGCAAGATGAAATTGCATCATTTGGATTATCCTGATTGAATTGCTCAACAACTTCATTCAAACCATTTAACAACAGTTCTTTATTGTTAAAATACATATCCAAATAGTATTCAACAAATAATAAAGAAAGATACTGAAAATATTTCAAACTGATTTTTACATCACGAGTTTCATTTATTTTATTAAGGTGGCGAACAATATTTCTATCATATTCTGAAAGTTTATCTTTTGAAATTAAGATTCCTTGTCTTTGAATTATTCTTGGTAAAAATCCTGTTACACCATCACTGTCAATTTGCTCAAGTTCTATGCGTTTTAAATCACTTGAAAGATTTTTGAAATTATCAGCACCAAACTGTAGGAACATATATTGATTCAAAACAAGTTTTTGTGAGAATTTTAATGTAGAAGTAGATTTCTTAGATTTAGCCATTTATTTTTCCTCCGAAAGAAGGATTCCATCAACCAGACGTTTTAGCTCTTCGCGATTCGGTAAATAGAGCTCATATTTTGAAACAAAAAGATTGGAATCCGTACCATAGGTCGCATATTCAACAAGAAGCTCATCTCTGTTACGGCTTAGAATAATTCCCACAGGCGGATTGTCATTCGGTTCGTTTTCTTCCTTTGCAAAATATCCCATGTACATATTCATCTGACCTATATCTTCATGCTTTACCGAACTCTTTTTAAGGTCAATCAGAACAAAGCATTTTAAGATACGATGATAGAAAACCAAATCAACATGATAATGAACATTGTTTATCGTAAGCGGATATTGTCTGCCGACAAAAGCAAAGCCTTTTCCAAGTTCCAAAAGGAAAGTCTGAAGATTGTCAATAATTCGCTGTTCTAAATCTCCCTCAGAATACCGCTCTTTGTCCGGCAAGCCTAAGAATTCAAGTGTGTATGTGTCCTTTATAATATCTTCCGGAGTTTGAATCTCTATTCCTTTTTGGGCAAGAGCCAAAATTCCCTGTTTGTCTTTGCTTGCGGCAAGACGTAGAAAAAGCCCGGATTCTATCTGCCTACGCAGGGAACGCACATTCCAGTTTTCTTTTATACATTCATTTGCATAAAAATTGCGTTCAAGCTCATCATCTATCGTAATAAGCTCACAAATATGACTCCATGTTAATTTGTCAGACATCTGACAAATTGGATAGAGATTATAGAATTTCCTCATATTATTAAGATTAGGACGGCTATAGCCACGCCCCAAGCGGACGGTAAGAATCTTTGCCAATTTTGTAAGCATAGAAGTTCCGTATTTTGCTTTTTTATTTCCATTTTGCTCAAACTCTACAATATAATGACCAATATTCCAATATGTTTTGACCATCATTACATTCATGCTGGTGGCAAATAAATTCTTAGCCTGATTAACTTCTAATATGATGCTGTCTGCAAGCACAGACAGTTCTTTATCTGTTTGCAAATCATTGCTCAAAACAAGTTCTTCCTTTCCCATGCTTACACCTCGAACATGCGTTTCTTCATTTCGGAATCAATTAAAACAACTTTCCAGGTTTCATCTTCTGTCTTTATGTTTTGAAGATTATTGTCACCGTTTACATAGATAGTCTTATATTCAAAGTCCAAAGGATTTACGTGCTTCTTTGCAAAGAATGCGTCTAGTACTGCGTTGTCTTTTTCGATATCTCCGGTCAAATCTCGCCAGATAACAAGAACACGTTCACCGGCTCGATTAGTCCCTTCAATCATTTTGATTCTGTATGTTGAACCATTATTTTTCAATGTTGCGGTTAACGGTTTAGAACTGTCTGTGCTGAATATAGCATCGTAGCCTTGCAAAGCACCGTTTGATATTACAGTAAGACCAATCAAATAATTGAAAGTTTCCACAAGGTCGATTTTTTGATCTTTACATTCCTGCTTACGAGTAATCTTCATTGTGTAATCAAATGGATGTGCAAGTTTATCAAGATTTAAGAGGCAATCACTTTCTTTTGCTTCAAAATCCATCATGTAGTTTAAGAAATAGTCTTTACGGGCAGATTCAAAAAAATCTCCACTTACTGACTTAAGAGAAATATTATTCAAAGTGTCTTCGTAACTTTCAAGGCGAATATATTTAAAAGCATGACTGCTTCCTTCACGGCTTACAGGTTTTCCGTCTTTCCAGTCTTTGCTGTAGATGACTTTTTGAACACGAGGCTTTGTTACAGTATCGAAATATTCCCCCATTTCACAAAGAATATATTTACGATTACCGCCATCCTCACGATTTAAGTTAATTACTGCATGAGCTGTTGTACCGGAGCCGGCGAAGAAGTCAAGAATTTTTGCACATGGATTTATAGACATTGCTTGAATATTCTTTTTTACAGCAAATGGTGCTTTAGGATAAGAAAATAGTTCTCTCTTACCTAAAATATTATCTAAAATCTTTGTTCCATAATCACTAGCAGAACATTCTGCTTCAGTCCAAATACTCTGAACCATTTTTCCATCTAAACCACCATAGAATTTGTAATAAACTTGATATTGATTTTTAATTTTCGTAACCCAAATGTCTCCCTTTTCATAAAGTTCATCAATTTTATCGAAACCTCTTCTCCATATCCTTTTATTACCTGAGTCATCAATAGGATAAATTTCTACTTCTAATTTTTTTGTAGAACTAACTTGTCCTGTAGATGGTGAATAATAAATAGGAAAATATCTGTCACGATATGTTCCGTCAGGTTTTATAGCTTCACTATCTACTCCTTGTTTTCTTAAATTATTTGGTAAATACCACTCTCCATTTTCATCTTTTTTATAACTATGCGTCTTCTCTTCTGGAGCTTCAGGTAATTTTTTTACAGTAGAATCTTCTGATTTACCAAAAACTAGCGTATATTCATGTACTGCAGAAATTTTTCTTTCTGTCATACGACCTTTCGGATTTATACGAATAGTTACTGTTCCTAAATGATTTTCATAACCATATAAATTATTCATCAATTCCCATAATTTGGGCATTTCATAATCGTCAATTGCAATTGTGATTAATCCATCTTTTTTTAATAGTTCTTTTACTGATAATAATCTATTCCCCATTAAAGAAAGCCATGACGAATTTTTATAGTTATTTTTATAAAGTATTTCTGAAAATGTTGCATTATACGGAGGATCTATATAACAGCAGTCAACTTTTTCTTTATATTTTTCTTGCAATAAATTCAAAACCTGAAAGTTTTCGCTATGAATCAATAATCCATCTAACTTTTCATCTAGATTATCAATACTTGCAATTAGTTTTTCTTTAAGTTCTTCATTGAAAAACGCTGTATCAAGTACAAGGTATGGATTTTCTTTTAAGAACTCTACAGTCAATGGTTCTGAATACGCTGTTTTTCCGGAAGAGAATATATCGTCGCCTGTAGTTTTTATTTCATCAATTGCGAATAGTTTTATCCATTCTTTTCTTTGTTCATCATTCGCAGCAATCTCTGCATAAAAACTTTCATCTATTCTATCAAGTGTAATGCAGTAGTTTGTTTCTGTAACAAACTTCTTTTTTAAGAAAAGTTTTTTCTGGAAGTCTTCAAGTTGTGCAAGAAATGCAATTATTTTTTTTGCAATATTGCGTAAAACTTTGGCTTTTGTAAGAATAAGTTTTGTTTTTGCTTCATCTGTTTCATCAATATCATCAAGACGAATCACTTCATTTTTGATAAAGAAGTCTAGTTCTTGTGTCAAAAATCCACGTAAATCTTTATGTATAAAATAGTCAAAAGTATTTCTTGCGGTGTATCGGTTCAGTTGTTTTTCAAGAATACTAATATCTTGTTTTTTCTCTTTTTTCAGAATCTCTCTAAACTTTCGATATTCATCAATATTTTCCTCTGTATATCTTGTAAATATTTCTACAATTTCAGAGTTATACGCTTTTTGATTTTTTTGTATTCCTGATTTATATTCTATATATATAAAAAGTTCGTCATTTATAATTTCAAACTTTTTTTCTTGCTCTGTCAGCTGGAAAAACTTTTTATCTTTTGATTTGTTGTTATTTAGCTCTGTCTGTGCATCTAATAGTTTAAAATGAACTTTGTTTGTTCCGTCAGAAAATGTGTAATCTTTAAAGTATTCACCGGTCTTTATATAATACTGGTCTGCATTTGCCCAGTGGAGTTTTACTTCTTCCCCTTCATAAGGAATAGCGTATTTCCCTTTTGAATAGCGACGTTGCGAAATAAAGTCGCCTTCGTCATAATAACGACTGAAAAAATCCAGTAAGTTGTTATATATTTCGTTTTCTGCTGCAGAAGTAGCTACACTTGTTTTTAGAGAAGCTAACTCATTTTCAATCTCTGTAATTTTTTCTTTGATATTCCATTCTTTAGCTTTAGTAAGGTCATCTTCAAGTTTTTTTATTTTTTCCGCAGAGGTTGGATTCTTCAAAGAACTAAGCCCCTCATTTATATCGTTGGGTAAATCTTCATTTAAAAACTTTTCAATCTCACCATGCTTTGCATTCATGATTCGATAGATTCCAAAGTCCAAATCCGCTTGATCAAACTGGAACATTTCTTTTAAAAGGTTAATGAACTTTTCTTGTACCTCTGTCATATTTTCCTACCTTACTTCCCATTCTACTGTGAATAGTTTTTCTAGCTTTGTATTAGTTTTTGCACGTTGTTTGATTTCATTAATCAAATTATCACGCTTTGCTTGTATTTCTTCTTCATTTTCTTCAAGTTTTACTCGCATGACTCTTTTTTTCTTGTTTAATGATTGCAGTTTTTCTTGTATTTCAAGATGTTCTTGCGTTGAAGTTGCAAGTCTTAAACTTCGTTCGGCTTCCCTTATTTGTTTTTTAACAAGATCAAGTTCTTTTTCAATGGCGGTAATCATATCTTCCGTCCATTTATCAAGTTGCTCTTCTTCTTCTCGGACATATTCAAGATTCTTTTGGTTTACCATTTCCAATGTTCCGTCTGCGTATATGTCAATTTCTTTATCAAGCATTGTTTGGACATTATCAGGAATTACAGAATCTTGTGAATATCCTTCGCATTCAAAAAGTTTCTGACATTGTTCAGCATCAAGCCTTGTCCCGTCTTTTAAACTGCCAACAAACAGCAAATACTCTTCATCCTCAAGTGATGTTACAGAATATTTAGCCAAAGAAAGATATCCTGATTTACCTTTCAGTTGTTCAACTTGACTCAGCTTATATCCGGTATGATTTGAAATATCAAAAATAATTTTTCCAGGATTTGGATTTTCTGCCAATCCTTTTTCAAGAACATATTGCCCCAAAGGATGATTCATTCTGTAAATCTCTAAACCTGTTTGCTCTTCATTTTGTCGTATTAGTTTTAATTTACATTCGGATATCGAGCCTACACTTTTTTTTAAATGCAAAGATTTTTCATCATCATTAAATTCTGCCAATCCATCAAGTTCAAATTTTGATAATGCCCAGAAATATCTTGTGTAGCGGTCAAGGTATTCGTTCACACTGAGTTTTAGCCTTTCATGTACGTCTACATCAAAATTTTCAAAGAGTTTATCTGTAGCCGTTTTCATACCGGCTTTAATTTTCTCTTCCATTTCTTTCTGAAGTTTATCAAACTCTGCTGTTATTTCTTCCGGTGTTCTACACTGTTGATAAATATCCAGAATCTTTTGTTCAAAATCGATACCAGATTCAACCGTTCCCAAAACCTCATCACTAGAACCAAAAACTCCTCTGAACAAATTGAATTTTTCATCTAAAAGTTCATGTACACGAACATCCGCATAGTTACGTTTATTAATGAAGTTAATTACAACAACATCGTTTCTCTGTCCGTAACGATGACAACGCCCTATTCTCTGTTCAATTCTTTGAGGATTCCATGGTAAGTCATAATTTATTACAAGTGAACAAAATTGTAAGTTTACCCCTTCAGCTGCAGATTCTGTTGCAATAAGGATTTCAGCTTTATCTCTAAAGTGTTCAATAATTGCATTTCTCTTATCTGCTGTTATTGAACCGCTTATACGTCCTGTATATTTATTTTTTTCTTTCCAATCATTATAAATCTGTGTGGTTTCAGGTCCGGAGTTTGAACCATTGAAAATACAAACTTTTCCTGCATATCCATTCTCTTCAAGAAATTGTTTAAGGTATTTTTGTGTTCTTGTACTTTCCGTAAAAATAAGAGCTTTTCTGTTTCCGCCACGAGCTGCTGTTTCTTCAAATCCTGTTTGAATAGCATCAAGCAGTGTTATAGACTTTGTTTCTGTTGTAATGGAATTTGCAAGTTCAATAAAATGTTATAACTGGGAAATTTCTAATTCAAGCTCTTCTCTATCTATTTCATCTGTTTTATTATCTCTGTTTTCCTTGTCCTCATCTTCCAAATCTTCAGATTCTTCTTCCAAAGTTTCAAGTGCGTCCTCATCAAGCATTTCAGATATGTTTAAATCTTCTGCCGGTAATCCATCTTGTAATTTTAAGAGACGTTCCAGAATTGTTTGTAAGGTCTGTGTTACAGCTGAAATAGAAGAAGCCATAACTTTTCGTATTACAAGTGTTGTTAGTTGTTTTTGAGAAACCGGTATAGCATAACTTTTTTCCTTTTGAAGAAAGGCGGAAAGTTCTTCATAAAGTTGTTGTTCGACATCTGATGCAGAAAACTCTTTAACAATAGGGAACCGCTCTGTATAATTTATATATTCCGTTACATCTTTTCTTAGTGTTCGTTTGCAAAATCCTGATAGCCGATATTTTAAATCATCTGTGTTATCTTCATTTATATAATCCTGACGGAATGATTTTAAATCTCCAAAAATATAATCATCAATTACTGTAGAAAGACCGTATAATTCTATGAGACTATTCTGCAAAGGAGTTGCTGTAAGAAGAATCTTCTTGCAATTCTTTGTTCCAAGCTTAATTGCCTGACCAAGTTTATTACTTTCTCTGTAAGAATTACGGAGCTTGTGGGCTTCATCGATAACAACTGTTGCCCAATTAATAGCAGCTACATCCTGATACATTTTTGCAGCATACTGATATGAACAAATAACTATCTTATCCTGATTAAAAGGATTCGCTTTATTACTTTTAATAAACTCATTATATGTTTTAGATTCGAGAATAACAGAAGGCAGATTAAATTTTTCAAGAAGTTCTAAACTCCACTGTTTTCTAAGAGCTGCCGGACAAATTATCAATAAGTGACGTTTGCGTTCAGACCATAGTTGACACAAAACAAGCCCGGCTTCAATTGTTTTTCCAAGCCCTACTTCATCAGCCAAAAGCACTCCTTTGGATAGAGGACTTTTAAAGGCAAACAAAGCCGCATCTATTTGATGTGGATTTATTGTAAGAGAAGAATTAAATAATGAAGATGAAAGTCTTGAATCGTCGTTAGAAGACTTTTGTAAAACAAGCTCATTTGCATAATATTTTGCATGAAAAGGAGTAATTATAGATTTTAGCATACAGTTCTATTTCCTAAAATTCCGTCTTTGGTATCGGCAAACTTACCTCATAAAATAAAGTTAAAAAATCTACTATCATCAAGCTTCATAAATAAAAATAGCTTATATTGCACATTATAAATAACTTACTGACGAAACCCTTTCTAGCTAGAAAGGTTTCTCTGGGTAAGCTATTATAGATATCATCAGTAAGCTATTATAGATATCATCAGTAAGTTATTAGAGATAATCATCAGTAAGTTATTAGAGATAATCATCAGTAAGTTATTAGAGATATCGTCAGTAAGTTATTGACCGTATATCCGTCATCTTCACCGATTGGATAGCCTTCCAGTTTTTTAAGCTCCGGTAATTTTTTACGAAGTTCCTCGCGGAAGTATTGGCGGCGTTCCTCGTCGTTAGAGAAAGTTTTTCCGAGTACGGTAACGGGTTTATCAGAAAAAAGATTTCCGTTTTCTAATCTTAGCAATTCTTCATCATCAAATAATTCACTCATATTGTTTTCCTCTTATTTTGCACCTTTTAGTTTTTTCTCAAGATAGTAAATTGCAGCTCCATAATATGGTTTATGGGCAGCTTCAAATTTCTGTATTAATTTTTGAATTTCTACCTTGCTACGAGTTCCTGTTTTTGATGAAAGTGCCATTTTTGCAGATTCTATCATTGTTTTTCTATTTGCTTTCAATACATTTGTATTCAAATTTAGAACATCATTTAATTCTTTATCAAAAGTTTCATTTAATGATTTTATGGTTCCGTCATCTGTATACACAATTTGCATTTTTTTAAAATCAATCTCATTTGAAGGATTTAATGATAAACTTGAATCTCCTTTATATGTATCACATGTTTGCTGTTTATGAGGTTTGCCACTCTGACCAAGACAACACCCCAGCATATTTGAGTATTCAAGTTGCAATTCAGGAAAACAACTTTGACATTTAAAATGTTCGATTTTCATTTTTGCACTTTCAGCTGAAATCTTACTCATACAATATGCACAAAGTTCATTTTGCTCTTGAACTAGATTTTTTCTTATGTCATCTTTTCCAGGAAAATTATTATAAGATGTATTCCCAGAATTCTTATACTGTATTAAAGTCTTTGGAGCTGACTGTTTTATAATATGAACCATATATATTAGTCTTCTCCTATCATTTTGATTACAGTTTTGTATTTTACAGTTTCATGAATTTCTCCACCTGTAATTTTTTCAATCTCTTCAATTACTTTTTTTGCTGCATTAAACTTATCAAGTTCTACCAATGTAGAAACTTCATTTAATTTTTTTGCAATTTCACTGTCTCTGCTTAAAGAAGTATCATCATCAATGACATCCATAATTTCATCAAGAATTTCATTTGATGTAAGTCCATAACTTGAATCAGGTCTATAAACATTAAAATCATTCAACAGCCAAATTTCTTCTGTTTTCAGTTCACCTAAAACTTGTGGAGAATGTGTTGTAATTATAAACTGACAATTAGGGAAAGTTTCTTTTAAAGCCTTACATACTTTTCTTTGCCAACTTGGATGAAGATGCAATTCTATTTCATCAATAAGAATAATTCCATTGCCTTCAAGCGGGTTTTCAAGAGTTTCATTTGCAATGGCAAGACGACGAGCTATATCTCCAAAAAGAGTAATTATGCCTTTTTCTCCATCAGATAGAGTTGAAAAATCTAAAACAGAATCTCCTTTATTTATAAAAAGGACAAGTTTTTTTCGATCAACTGTCATCTGTGAAACATTGGGAAGCAATGCCGAAATTGATTTTCTTACAGCTTTTAAGGCATGGTCTTCATATGCAGCCAGTGTCTCTTGCTTTTTAAATCTAGAAACAATTTCCTGATTTTCTCTATCTTCTCTATCTCTAAACCAACGGAAAAAATCTTTATAATGAATGACAGGAGCTAGAGCCCCTTCAACCGATTCTGTTTTTTCACTCAAATCTCTTTCTGACTCAACAGATACATCGATATCCAAATCTGAACGATTAATTGTATAATACGCAACAACAGTAAAATCATTTTTTATTTTTGAAGATATGATTGAACTTTTGAAATTTTTAGTTATTTCTCCATCAGAATCAATTTTTTGAAAAAAGTTCATATCATTATAATCAAAGGATAAGGATACCGAAGCATATTTTCTTTCTGCATTAACGTTTATATCAGATTCTTTTATATCCTGAAAACCAACTCCTTCAAATTTTGGATTGAGTACAGGTCTTAATAACGCATGAAGGGATTTTGATAATGCTTCTAGACATGATGATTTCCCTGCACCGTTCACACCGGCAACACAAGTAATTTTGTTTCCAAAATCAATACTTGTGTCAATAAATCCTCTAAAATTTTCAAGGTGCAGATTTTTAATTTTTATCATTTCTTTTACCCCTTACTTCCCACTCAAAATTATACGAATTTTTCCACGCTCTTTACCGGCACACTGACTCTCAATGAACTGATCAAAGACCTGTTTTGCTTCTTCAACACCCATCGGTTTAGAGAATATGCTTGCAAAATCAGAGGCAGTCAATTCAATCTTTTCAAAACCGTTTGAAATGAAGTTTTATCTAAATAATAAGGAATTGTATTTAGAGTTTCATTTAACCAAAAAAGACAAGAAACCATACCTGCACTATATTTCATCATTATAAATCACCTAATTCTTATTATTTAAGAATAAAATATTTAAACATTTCATTTATCATAATTTCCCCATTTTTTCTATATCGTCTTTCAAATTATTATAGGGTTGATACGACCAAGTAATTAAGGATAAAACACTGAATCCAATCAAAGTTCACACATTCCAAAAAGTAATACCATCATCTATCATTTTGAATCTGATATAAATTGTTTATTTATTAGTGAAATTTACTTCTTCAAAAGAAGTGAAAGCTTAAACAAATAACGCTACTACAATAAAAAAAAGTGATATTTTTTGTTATTTTCATTTCATAAATAAAAATAGCTTATATTGCACATTATAAATAACTTACTGACGAAACCCTTTCTAGCTAGAAAGGTTTCTCTGGGTAAGTTATTAGAGATATCATCAGTAAGTTATTGACCGTATATCCGTCATTCCGTGCTTGACGCAGAATCTAAGAAAAGAAAGCAAAACATTCTGTTTATATATTTTCACAAATTTGTGAAAATATTTTTCATTTTATATTTGACATTTTTTCAAAGCAGTAGTATATATCAAGCATCACACAATTTAGATAACTTATTTTTATACTTAAAAGATAAGTTATAACTTTTTTTAAACTTTTTGACACTCTCGAACCAAGATTCAGTGGGGGAAATCAATGAGATTGGATGTAAGGATATAGAGCATGGCAAAAGTAAGTAATTTTGGAAAATTTTTAAGAAAATTAAGAATTGATTATTCAGAAGTTCTTGGAACTATGGCAAAGAAATTGGGCATTTCAGCTGCATATTTATCAGCTATAGAAAATAACGGACGTGAGATTCCGAATGATATGATTGCAAAAATTGCACAGATATACAATTTGGATGAATCACAAATTAAAGAACTTGAGGAAGCAAAAGCTCAAACTTGCGGAGCTGTTGCCGTTCAATTTGAAAATCAAAAGTCTGAGCATGATTACATTGAAACAGCGGTCATGTTTGCTCGTGATTTTTCTAAATTGACAGTCAATCAAGTCGAACAAATCAAGAACCTTCTGATATCATTTGAAAAGTCAGGAGCTATAGATGGCAGAAATAAGTTGCTATGAAACAGAAAACAATCAATCTATTCATACTTTAGTATTATCGGATGAAGGAAAAAATCTGACTGCATTTTGGGTCAGATATATCTGCGGATACGGATTAGACACAAGTTTCAATCCTATTTACGTACTTGAAAATGTCATTCCGCAGTTTGATTCATCTTTCAATTATATAATAATCGAAGAAGATGAATGGGATTACGGAGATTCAGTTCGTGCCTTCTACACTCCTATAGAAAACACAATTACTGTCCGCTGTGATATTTATGACCAAGCAATGGACGGTTTTAATATGGCATAAATTACGATAACTCATGAAATTGTGCATTATTTTCAATCTGCCATTGTAGCATTCTTACAAACCTTTCAATGTATAAACTTTAAAACAGAACTTTGCAAAGTCAATTCAGAACAAATGATACGCCATGAAGAACAAACAGATTCAATTACATCATTAGTACTCGCCCCTCAACAATTTACTGAAGGAAAAACGGATGATGAAATATTTGATAACTTTATAGCAAAACCTGTAAGTCTGTTTCTGACCGGATTAACAAAAAATTTTTTTAAAGAGCTTTCGGATGTTATTCCTAAAGTTTTACTACATTCAAAAAATCTAAATAAAATCGCATCTTAATTATCAAGGAGGAAATATGCATTGTATGATTGTATGCATACTTGCAAAAAAAAATAGCTTAAATCTACGCCAATAGATTCAAGCTTAAATCAAAGGAAGCTGTAATACTACCAAACAAATCTGGAATGTATCCTACTTTCTATTGAGTTTTTTTGCAAGTAGTTTTTTAAAATACACCTGCAAGTGTAAAAAAAATTGCAAAAAAAGGTTTCGTACGAAATCTTAATTCTTAATATAATAGGACAGCTGCTTACAAAGCAAGCAGCAAAAAAATAATATGGCGAAAATTGAAAATTTATCAACATTAGAAAACAGTAATTCTGTTTTAAGCGTAACATTATATGAAAATCATCTAAAAAAAGATGGCTCTTACTATGCCAGAGTAAGTTGAAATACTGCAACTTTTAACAACATTATTTCTGAAATTGCTGAAGAAAACAAAGGGCTCGATCCTCATCTGTTGCAATATTCTGCAATTTTAATTCAAAAGAAAATTCTAAAACTTTTGGAACAAGGGAAAGCCGTAAACATCCTTGATTTAGGTACTATGTACATTGCAATGAAATGTAATGCAAAAGGTAAAAGCGAAGTTCCGGAAAAAGGAAACTTTTGTATAAAATTCTCTCCGACACAAATCGCTCAAGATGCCATTTCATCTTTGAATATTGATAAAGTTGTTTACGTTGAAAACTCTCCGGAAATCACAGAAATTATCGATTTATCCAACGGAAAAAATGACGGAACTATAACACAAGGAAAACCTTTGGCTGTAATAGGAAGTAAGTTGAAACTGGGAACTGCTGATTCCGGTATTTATTTTGTACCTATTGATGAAAATGGAATTTATTCAAATGACGAAAGCACTTGGATTCAAGTACCATCGACACAGATTTTCAGAAACAAACCGGGTGAACTAAACTTATTTGTTCCGCAATCTCTTGAAGTAGAAAAATCTTATTGTATTGTTCTGAAAACAAACTATATTTCAAACAATCAAGTCAGAAAAAACCTCTTAGAAACAGTAAGTAAAAAACTTACAGTTGCTTAATCAATAAGCGTTAATTTTTTTACTCCGCATTCTTTGCTCTGCAAGGTCTGCGGAGTTTTATTATTTTAATACTCTACATTTTTCAAATATCGCTTTAATAAAAATGCAAAACATGAGCGAGTTTTAGCACAAAAACACAAAAAATACCTCCCACGAAACTTTAAATATTTTGTTCTTTTCTCAAAAAAAGAACACCAAATTTTATCATCTCATTTTATTTTTATTTTTTTACTTATTTATAAAAATATAAATATACTCCCATTATTATGTAATAAAAACATTAGTGTAATGTACTTTATTTTCTGATAGTATATTATTATAAATAATGATATAATTATTTATAATAATGAAGAGACAACAAAATACTTGTCTTTTTATCAAAATTTTTACTCCCCACATTACATAAAGGATATTTTTCATGAATATTAAGTGTAAAAAATGCAAAAAAGATTTAATTACTACTAATTCTATTCTTAACGTAAAACCAGAATCTGATTCATCAAAATTAGGACTCAAAAAAGGAGATTGCATCTGTTCTATAAATGGAATATCTATAAAACAAGGCAAAGACCTTGAAAAAATAAATAAACTCCATTCGATTACAATTCAAAGAAAAGAGAAAAAAATAACTTTTAATATAGAAGATATTAAATCTTTTAAGGATGATATAAAATTTAAAGAAAATTCTGTCATTATAAGCGAAGTAAAAGCGAATTCGGAGTTTTCTAAACTTGGAATTCTTCCCGAAGATATTCTTTTATCTATTGATTCAATTACAATTTCAAAGAATGAAGAAATTCCAGATATTCCCCACAAAGAATACAATATTGAAATTATAAGAAAAGGAGAAAATAAAAAAATCAAAACAACCAAATTAGATAAAATATTGGAAAATATAACATTAAAACCAGAAGACATTTGTTCTTCTTGTGGAACAAAGCAAAAGACCAATTTTTTTCCATTATTCATTATCATCGGTATTTTACTAATAATAGGAATTTTTGCTATTATTTTAATTAATAAAAAAAACATACAAAATGAACCGAAAAAAACAGAAAAAAATGAAGTTATTGCTTCTGAAATTGAGCAGTCTTCCCCTCTCATTCCTGTTTCTGTAATAGAAACAGAAGTTCTTCCAAAAACAACTCTTGAATTACTTGAAAAAAAATTAAAAGAAACTTCTTCCTTTACAGAAAACAATAAGAATTTTAATAAATCAGAATCCTTAGAAATGCAAACACGAAAACGTTCTGGACTAAATCGTTCTGAAGTCTTTTTTGCTTATGATGAATCTGGAAATGTATTAAATCTTAGAGACACTTATTTAGGATCTATTGATTTAAATGATGGAATTACTTTTTCTTCTAACTCAAGAAATCAAACAGGTGAAACAACTAAAACTGAAACAAGAACTCGAACTCGTAGAGCTTCAAATAGAACTCAAACTGATTTTGATTCTATCGAAAATACATTAAATACAATTACAGAATTAAAAGATACTATCATTGAAATGGCTGATATAAGTGATATTTCCGAAAAAATTATTGGGAGAGTATATTTTGATTATGGAAGTTCTTTGGAACCAGCTAAAATGAATCTTTCAATAGAAAAATATTTATTAATTAACAAACAATCAGAAGAACTAAAAGAATATAGTTCAATCGTTTTAGGATTAAATGATTTAATTAATAAAATCCCCCAAGATAAAAAAGATTCTGCTGTATTTATTTTGCTGGGACATGCAGATACAACCTTATTTAATGCAATTCCTGAAATAAGTGAAAGAAGTAATAAATTTAATACTGAGCTTTCTTTGAAAAGGGCTGAAACTGTAAAAGCAATTCTTACAGATAAGAGTTTTAAAATTGATTCAAATAAAATTATCACGCAAGGTTTAGGTTACTCTAAAAATAAAGATGCCGTATTTGATTTATGGAAATATCGTCGTGTTGATATTGTAATTTCTTATGAATAAAGGAGATAATTATGAAAAAAATTCTTCTTGTTTTTTTATCTTTATTTTCTCTATCACTTTACGTTACTGCAGAAGAAATAAAAATCCCTTTCGACGGCGGTATTGCATATATTCCACAAATAGACGGAAAAGATGATTTATCTAATATTCAAATAAAATATGATGATGGCTGGAATTTTTATGGTCGTGGAACTGAAGATGGTTTTCCTATAGAGGGAGATTATGAAAATCAAAACTTACAAATTTTTTATTCAGGAAAATTTGATAAGAATGAAAAATTTACTGGATATGCCGAATTAGAAACCCCATCTTATCATTACATAGGAAACTTTCTTAATGGAAAAAAGAATGGTCAAGGAACTTTATATAATAAAAAAAATAATATTATATATGAAGGTGATTTTCTAAATGACGAAAGATCTGGCGAAGGAATTGAATATATAGAAGGTTCTTTATATGTATACAAGGGATCATGGTTAAAAAACCAAAAAAATGGTTATGGTGAAATTACCACCAACGAAGGAACTAGTTATTCTGGATATTTTGAAAATGGCGAAATAAAAGGCGAAGGAATAAAAACTAATTCCAACGGAGATATTATTAAAGGTAATTGGACAAATAACGATTTTCCTTCTGGTGAAAATTGCAGTTATATTGGTCAAAATGGTCAACAATATTACGGAGAAATTGTTGATGGAAAATTTGAGGGATATGGAACATTTATTGACTCTAACGGATCAAAATATGAAGGATCCTTTATGGGTAATCAACGAACAGGCTTTGGACAACAAATATATTCCGATGGTAGTGTTTATACCGGTTATTATTATGGAAATCAACGAAATAAAGAGGGGTCTTTTGAATTTTCAAATGGATATACCTATGAAGGTGGATTTCTAAATGGTGTATTTTATGGAAATGGTTATTTAATAGCTGAAGAAAATGAAGAAATAACTGTAATTGCTTCATCTGAATGGAATGGGCTTACAGTTCCTGAAAATAGTGAAGGATTTTCAACTTCAGATGAGGAACCTTTAGTTGCTTCAATAAAGCTCCCTAAAACAGGTAAAATTCTTTTTAGTAACGGAGACATGTGGGAAGGTTATATGGAGCAGGGGTATCCTATAGCTGGATTAGGAATTTGGACAACACAAGAGGAACGATTCGCAAAGATTAACCAAAATAGTAAAGGTATAATTCCTTGTTCATATCAAATTAATAATAAAGAATATGATTTATCATCAATCTACACTAATTATGAAGTTCAAAAAATAATTGCTTCTGATACATATTTAGTAAGTTTTAATAACTATTATTTAAAACACAAAAAGACAATAGATAAAATTGTAGGAGGATTGCAAACTGTAGCCACTGTCCTTTCTATTGTACCCTCTCCTATTCAACCAATAGCTGCAGGAATCGATATTGGCTTATCAATTGCACAAATTACATTAAAAACAATCTCAACTTCAGAACAAATATATGATGTATGTGTAGCTGGCAATCAAACATTAATTCCAGGAATGTTAAAAGACTATGGAAAAGATATTGTTTGGGATACTGTAAACTGTCTTTTGGCATCTGCAGGGTCAATGGACGCTCTTAGTCGATTTGGCTCAAAAATTCTCAAAGGCATGGGTAAAGCAGGACAAAAAATATCTCAAATAACATCAAAAGCAATAGCAAAAAGTCCAGTTCTTTCAAAAACTGCAGCTCATTTAGATAATTTGGCACAGGCAGGAAAAGCTAATTTGAAGATTTTTGTAAAATCAGCCTCTCAAGCACCTTTTTTTCAATTTATAGCAAAGACTGGTGAAAAAATAACTCGTACATTAAAAACTAATTGGATAAAAATGGTTTATCCAAAATTATTTAAACAATATGGGGATGATATTACAAATATCTTGTTTAGGTTTGGAAATTATATTTCTGCTCAACTTACAAAAAACGGCGACATTTTAATTCGTGCTACAAAAATCCACGGAGATGATGTTTGTAGACTATTTTTAAAAAACGGAGATGGAATTGCAAATGCTGTTCGTATCTCAAAATGTCCTGATGACGTAATGAATTATATTGTTAAAAGTGGAAATTTTGATGAAGCAGTAAAACTTGCAACAAAACATAAAAGTATAGGTAAGCTACTTAATAAGTATGGTGATAAAGCTATCCGATTATTTGACAAATACGGAAAAAACGCAGTTATCGGATTAAATGTTATTGAGGTTTCAAAAAAAACAGCTGAAATAATTTCTACTGCAAGAAAAGTTGTTACTATGTGTCCAATTCCCCTAGAAAAAAGCATAATACAACTCTTAATAAAATATTCTGATAATGCTGTTTCTTTATTGGCTAAACACCATCTTCCTTTAGTTGAATTATTTCAAAAAGTTGGAATTAAAAATCAAGATTTATTAATCAAAATACTATCAAGGGATGGCGAGGATGTCCTAAAATTCTTAAAAAATATTGCCCCTCAAAAAATAAGTTCTGCATTAGCAAAATTAGATAATTTGCCTATTAGTAATTTAAATGTAACCAAATTAATAGATAATTCAAATTCATTAATTTCAAAACTACCTAAAGATGTTCAGGAAGCAATTGGAAAATATACAACTAGAACGCACCGTACTATTAATAGAAATCTGCGAAATGGAGTTCCTGACGAATTAGCAGATTTAATTAAAAGTGCAATAAACAAATCTAGAGTGCCGGAAAATATTAATGTATTTAGAGGTGCTGATGGTTTTTTGGGAGATTTCAATATTACAATGCGTAATGGCAAGTTTAATTTACCAAAAGCTGGTAAAATTATCTCAAGTAAAGCATTTACTAGTACTTCATTAAACCTCAAATATACAGGAGCTTATCTTAATAAATCCGAAATTCCTATTTTACAAGAAATTTTAATTCCAAAGGGCTCTAAAGGGTTATATATAAGTGATTTTGCAAAAGGTGTATTTGGTCCGAACCAACAAGAACTTTTACTGAACGCAGGTGCAAAATTTAAAATTATCGATACTCAAATATTAGAAGCTGGAACTGAAATTGGAGGTATTGTACTTGAAAAAGCAACAGCCTTAGTAAAAATGGTACTTGAAGCATAATTAAGGAGGATATAAATGAAATATGTATCATTAGAAAAAAGAATTTGTGACGAATGTAAAGATCAAGCTAAAGAATATCTTGTAAAAAAAGGAACTAGAGGACTTCTTGGAATCTTTAGTGCTTTAAGTGATACTTCGGCAAAAAATATGGATCTTTTTTTAACATCAGGAATAAAGTCACCTTCTTTGGATTTATTGTTATGTATAATTCCTTTAGTATTAAAAAATGGTAAATCATTCGATACAGAAAAAGTTATTATATTAATTCAAAATACATATCCTAAACAATCAAACGATGAATTATTTGATTGTTTAGTTCTTTTTTCCTATATATTTGATTTATTTTATGGTACAAATCTCGAAGATACAATAGACAATATAAATTCCTTAAGCAAAGAATGTGAAAAGAAATTAAAAATTTCAACTATTCCAAAATTAGAAAAAAGTAATATTTCATCTAAAGTATTAAAATACAATTCTCTTATAGCACTTAATGAGTACATAGAAAGTAAAGATATCTGTGATAACTTTTCTTACAATTACACAAATGAAACGACCAAAGCAATAACTTTTTTTATAAAAGGAGTTACTAATGAAAATAATAAAATTACTAATGAAACAGAAAAAAAATATGGAAATACAATAAAAAGTTTCCTTTTATCGATTTAGGTAAACATATCTCACTAAGAGTTCCATCTTAAGTTATACTCATCTTGGCATAATTCTAAAAAATCTTCTTTAGAAATTTTTTCCCTATCTAGAAATTCACTTTTATTTCGAATTATAGAACAAAATAATGCCAAAGAATAAGCCTGACAGTTTAGTGATTTTTTTTCATTAAATTCAATATCTGAAAATGCATTAAACTCTAAGGCTTTTATTAGAAGCATTTTATTTTCTAATAATGCATTTGAATATAACCAATCATAAAAAAAAGTATAAGGCTTTGTTGGAAAGTCTGAATTAAGATAATTGAATGCGATTATCCTGCCTGATTTTTTTAATCTTGAATCCATTTTTGCTTCTTTTGAAGTCTTCTCATATAAATCCAAATAAGGACCTCCTTGTTCAAATACCTTACTAGCCTGAAATATTTGTTCTACAGAATACATGTTCTCATTTTTTGTAAGCATAAGATTAAAAGCACTCAATTTTGTACCTAATTTGATTGGAGATTTAGTTGAAATCTCAAGTATTTTGGTAATACCTTTATCTTTGGCAGCTTTATGAAGTGAACTAATACATTTTTGTTTCTGTGATAAAGCAAAACCTGAAAAATATTCATATTCAATTAAATTTCTTGTTACACCAATACCATTCGTTCTTGGCTGATAAATTGTTTTTAATGCCATATACATATTATATAATAATATTAGAAGATTTTCATTTAATATATATAAATATATTGAAATTTTTTTTTTATTTCGATAACATATTCTTTATTGAAAGTCATAAATAAATTAAATCTAAACTATAAATCCCCCAGGCAAATCCGGCTTCTGCAATTGCAGGAATATTTTCTTCAATAGTTTTAAACGACCAACACCAACATTGGATAATAGTTTCGTTTTGTATTTTTTGACGATTTTGTGCATTTAAGTTTGTACTGATTAATAATAAAATTAACAATGCTATAACATTACTCTTTTTCATTATATACTCCATCATTTTAGTTATTGATTAATATTAAAACAAAAAAACCGCTCTTCCGATTGAAAAGCGGCTTTAATCCATTTACTCTTGCTTTCACATTTTTAGCTATATCATTTCCACATAAAAATTAATCACTCAATACAAAAAACCAAATAACCAAATAGGGATTCGTCTATCCGTCCCATATTCAATATTATCTGCGATAATATAAGAACTCTCCATACCTTGAATTTGCTGTCTTTTTTTATTTTTCCCGCCGATTTCAAATGTATATTTATTATCTACATAAAAATCACTTTCAATCGAAAAAAACACGTCATGTTTTTTCTTCAATTGATTTAAAACAAAAGTTTCTCGAATATTTCCTATTTCTATTTTTTCTTCAGCCAATGCATACATTAAATTTGTATTTTCTAAAAAAAGCTTATCAGGTTTTTGAAGAGTTCCTAATCCCCTGCTTTCTTTAAAAAGCTGTTTTATGAGCATACTTTCTTCCAAATAGTCAAAATATGAAAGTAACGTTTGTCGAGCGACACCTACCATACTTGCCAATTCTGTTGTATTTGCAATAAAAGGAGCAGACTTTGCAACAACCATTAAAAGTTTTTTTATTTTCGAAATATATGACGTATCAATTTTTCGTAAAAGAGGAAGCTCTATATCTAAAATCATGTTTATTACCTCAGTCAAACGACTGTTATAATCATCTTCCCCTTCCAAAAAAAACGGATAATATCCTATTTTCAAATAGTCCTCAAAATATGCAAAAGGTTTTACTTTTGAAACAATTTGAGAAGACAACTTCTCATTATTTTTTATTATTTCTTCCAATGATAAAATAGGCAATTCAACTTTTGTCTTTATAGATAAGTATTCTCTGAAAGATAAGCCTTGCATGTTGTAGACTAAAGCTCTTCGTGATAAATCAGCTCTGGCATTCAAAATTTCCAGTAACGACGACCCCGTAAAAACTACAAAAAGTTCCGGATAATCATCATAAATATTTTTTATAGTTTGTGACCAGTTTGGATATTTATGAACCTCATCAAGAAAAAGATGTGTTCCCCCACGTTGAACAAAAGTTTCAACAAAATCAATTAAGGAATTCTCCACAAAATATAAATTATCTAAACTTACATACAAAACATTTTGAAGATTTTCAGAAAAAGTCTTTTTTATATGCTGAAGAAGCAAAGTTGTTTTCCCGACACCTCTCGGACCTCGTATACAAACTAACCGAGCATTCCAATTAATATCATTTTCTGCACTTCGAATAAAATCTAATGTTGTAAGTGCTATTTTTTTTCTAAAACCATGTATCAACTTTTCCATAAGCTCACTTTACAACTTTTGGCATATTTTGTCATGTACAATTAACGATTTCACCTCTTTTTTGTTAAATACAATTAACAAAATATCTTAATTCATTTACTCATGATTAATGACTCTAACAACAGTCCCACCAGTAACCCTTTTCAACAAAACGACTTACAAACATTTTTGCAAACCTACCGTGACTTTCGGCAAAGTACATTTTTTCTATTTTTCATTCTTTTTTCATAATCGATAGTTTCTCATGGGAATAAAAAACCGCTCTTCTGTCAAAGAAAAGCGGCTTTATTCCACTATAAACAGTCAGCGTTAAAAAAATCTAATAAATTACGGCAATCTTTTTACTTGGCACAGAAACGGAAACAATTCCGTTTTTCACCGAGTATCTTATTTTATTTGCCTTATCTTTATAAACTCCGTCCGGCAAATTAAGTTCAAAAGTAATTTTCGCTTTACCGCTTTGCTTTACATTAATAATTACTGCTCCTTTATCGCCGCGTTTTACAATCAAAATCCCTGTGTCGTCCTTCGGATTAATCAATGTTTCATCCAGATCGTGCATTGCCGTACGAAATTTGTTTACCGCTGCTACTTCCGGATGTTTAAACTCACTGTTGCCTACATCGCCGATTTTCGAAACGCCAGGAAATTGAGTTGCCTCCGGGCCTTGAGGTCTGCTGAAAAATAACGGTGTTCCGCCGCTGCGAGCTGTAATCACCGCCCAGCCGGCTCTTAATTGTGCATGTGTCAATTTTGCCGACTCTCCCTGATTTGCATAAGTATCGTGGGATTCTATCCATGTAACAATATTTTTAGGTGCTGCAGGATGACGCCAATTCAATAAAGTTTTTACGTTCAATTTATTGATTCTTACAGCACCACGCAAAACGCCCCCGTAGCTGCTTGCCGTTACCGGAAACATTTCACCGTAAGCATCCTCTCTGGAATTGCCGCCTTGAAGAACTTCACCGTATATAAATAAATCTTCCGCATTCTTAAGCATTACTCCGTCAATTGCTTTTTTTCCTGTAAATATAGGCCAAAAATCATTTTCAGGACTGTATTCATCCTTTGGGTCATCCGGCAAACCGATATGTTTTGCCGTATCATAACGAAATCCGTCTGCTCCGCATTCAATCAAATCGTTTACATATTTCATATAATACGCCTGAAACAAAGGATTTTCTGTATTTACATCGGGAAGCCCGCCCATTTTCGCAGTAGTACATTCTTCACGATTACTGTAATCTTTGATTCCATGGTCATTATTTTTGTGATACAGCTTTTCCATACCGCCGACAGCTTCTATAAATTCTGCTGAGATTTTCTTTGTTCTCGGCGTTGTATGATTCGGAAGTACATCGACAATTACTCCGAGTCCGTATTCTTCAGCCTTTTTACACATACTGATAAAATCATCACGAGTTCCCAGTTGATAATTACCGATTTTCCAATCTGTCGGCTGATAATGATAATACCACTTGCCCGTTCCTCTGCTTCCTAATAATTCCATTCCGCCGTTCTCACCTACCAGACAAGTATTTGCAGGTGATGTCTGAACTGCCGCAAATCCGGCTTCTGCAATTGCGGGAATGTTTTCTTCAATTGTTTTAAACGACCAACACCAACATTGGAGTATTGTGCCGTTTTGGATTTTTTGGCGACTTTGTGCAGTTAAGTTTACTGTGATTGATAATAAAATTAATATTGCAGAAAGACAGATTCTTTTTGTTGTATTTTTCATTGTTTGTGTTTCCTTAATTGTAAAAGTTTGTATGATAATAAAATAAAAACCGCTTTAAAAGCGGTTTTTTGCTCGGAAAGTTTAGATTAATTATTTTGACAAATTCTAAAACCGATACCTTGAAGAGGAAAATATCCGCCGTATTCACCGGATGTTTTGTAATTTGTATCTGAAAGAAAATCTGTTCCCCTCACTTCTCTAAAACTAGACACTTTTATTATAGAACCATGTTGAACATTGTATTCAAACATCCATTCTGTTAAATTCCCTGTCAAATCGTAAAAACCTAAGTGAGACGGATTTTTTCCGCCAGAAAGGTGAGTTCGGTTGTTACCAGGTTTATGACCAAGCTTTTCTTGCATTACAGCATTTGTATCATCTTTTCCGCTGGCTGTTTTTGCACATTCCCC
>JAGANG010000073.1 GCA_017624275.1 Spirochaetales bacterium
GATGTTGAAACAAAGGCATTTTTGGAATATCTTTGCAAACATCAACCGACCAGCAAGTTTACCGACACACTGGAACGTGCGGTTTACAGAAACAGAAACAATCAAAACTGGAGGAAAGATTATATGACTTTAGCTTATGATATGCATATGGTGGCAAAAGAGGCTGCTAAAAAGGCAGCCGAAAAAGCTGCTAAGAAAGCCCGTAAAGAAGGCATTTCTATCGGTCGCAATGAAGGCATTTCGATGGGTGTACAACAAGCCAAGCTTGAAACTGCGAAAAAATTTCTCGCTATGGGACTTTCAGTAGAACAAGTAGCTGACGGTACCGGCTTGTCTGTCGAAGAAATCGAAAAGCTTTAAAATATTTACAACAAAAAAAGAGACACTCGCAAATGACTGTTACATAAATCATTTACTTGTGTCTCTATTATTTTTTTATAGAAAAACTACACAACGCCCTGTTCAAGCATAGCTTGAGCAACTTTCATGAAACCTGCGATATTAGCACCGTTAACATAGTTAATTGTACCGTCAGGTTGTGTACCGTGTTCTACACATTGTTCATGAATAGATTTCATAATCTGGTGTAAACGTTCATCTACTTCTTCAGCTGTCCAGCTAAGGTGTTCACAGTTTTGTGTCATTTCAAGACCTGAAGTCGCAACACCACCGGCATTTACAGCTTTACCAGGAGCAAAAAGAACACCTGCAGACTGGAATGCGTGGATAGCTTCTGGAGTACAACCCATGTTAGAAACTTCAGCCACACACCATGTACCGTTTGCTAAAAGTTCTTTAGCATCAGCTTCATTCAATTCATTTTGGAATGCACAAGGAAGAGCAATATCACATTTAACTGACCAAGCTTTTTTACCTGCAGTAAATTTACAAGCAGCAGGGAATTTAGTAGCCATATCTTCAACCTTATTGCGGTTTGAAGAACGCATTTCAAGCATGTAATCAATCATTTCATTTGTGATACCGTTAGGGATTTCACAAACTCCGTCCGGACCGGAAATAGCAACAACTTTAGCTCCGAGTTCAACAGCTTTTTTTGAAGCTCCCCAAGCAACGTTACCGAAACCAGAAACAGCAACTGTTTTACCTTTAATATCTTTACCTGCTTTAGCTAGCATATATTCTACAAAGTACAAAGCACCGTAACCTGTAGCTTCAGGACGAAGGATTGAACCTCCCCATGTCATACCTTTACCAGTCAAAACACCAGTATGGTATTTACGAGCAAGTTTTTGGTACATACCGTTCAAGTAACCAATCTCACGACCGCCTACACCTACATCTCCTGCAGGAACATCTGTATCTACACCGATATTGTTCCAAAGTTCAAGCATAAATGCTTGGCAGAAACGCATAATTTCAGCATCAGATTTACCTACCGGATCAAAATCAGAACCACCTTTAGCTCCACCCATAGGAAGAGTTGTCAAAGCATTTTTAAATGTCTGTTCAAAACCTAAAAATTTCAACATTGAAGGGTTTACAGCTTTGTGGAAACGTAAACCACCTTTGTAAGGTCCGATAGCAGAGTTAAACTGTACACGATAACCCAAATTAGTTTGTACAGCACCGTTGTCATCAACCCAAGTAACACGGAAAGTAAAAATACGATCCGGATCAACCATTCTTTCAAGAATAGCGTTTTTTTCAAGTTCTGGCATTTTTTCAACAACCGGTTCCAACGATTCAAGAACTTCCTGAACCGCTTGTAAAAATTCAGGTTCATTAGCATTCTTAGCTTTTACTCGTTCAAAAACACGATTTACATAAGCATTTTTCATTTTATGGCTCCTTTATTTGATAAAAAAATTGTGGCACGGTATTACAATAATGAAAAAAAAAAAAAAAGTAATTTTTTAAAAAAAATGAGGTTTTAGGTTTTTTTTGTATTATTTTTGTTTTTTTTTCATAGAAACAAATACATTCTCTGCAAAATTAACAGCTTCAGGTTTTGCAATAGTAATTTTTGCTTTTGATACCATAGAATGTTGTAATACAAGCTCAAGAAGTCTGTCGCACAAAGTTTCAATTAATGCAAAACTTGAATTTTCAGTGAATTCAAGAATAGATTTTTCCAATAAACTATAATCTACAGCTTTAGAAATGTCGTCACCTGCACAAGCCGGCGTTGCGTCATAATGAAGTTTTAATGTAATAAAAAGCGGCTGGCGTTTTTCCTGTTCGTAATCATAAACTCCGATTTTAGCCATAGCCTTAATATTTTTTATTTTTATCACAGCCATTTTACAACTCTCCCGTTAAAGTATGCATTCCGCCGTCGGCATACAAAATTTGTCCGGTTACTTCAGTGCGTTCATGCAAAAATTCCGCCATTGCAAGAACTTCCTCTACACTTCCGGCACTTTTCATCGGAGCTTTTTCTGCTCGCCTTTCAAAACATTCTTGCGATTCATTATCCGATGCCATCAACGATCCCGGACAAATTACATTTATTCGAATTTTCGGAGCAAACGCCGCCGCAAATTGTAAAGTCATGTCAATTAAGACTTTTTTTGACAATACATACGCACTGTACGCCGTCCCGTTTTTTGAAGCTTTACTATCGGCAATATTAATAACCGAACTGCCTTTTTCTGCATGTTGTGCAAATGTACGTGTTAATTGATAAGGTGCAAAAAAGTTTACTCTAAAAGTATTATCCAATATCTGCGGCGTAGTATCTTCCGGTAAACACCGTAAAAAAACAGACGCATTATTCACAAGTAAACCTATACCGTCAAAAAATCCTTGCTTATTCAGACTTTCCATAAAGTCCGGTATTTTCTCATATTCTGACAAATCGAATTTTAACGCCTTGCAATTTACACCGTATTTTCGAATATCTGCGTAAGTTTGCGTTATGTCTGATTTATTGTAAATCAACAAAATATCATAGCCGTTTTTTGCCAGTCTCAATGCAATTTCACGTCCCAATCGCCGAGCAGCCCCTGTAATAATTGCGTATTTTCGCTTCATTTTAAATTAATCCTCTTGTACAAGAAGTCCGCCACGCAATACATAACGTAAATCGCTCATTGCGGCAATCGTAGGCGAATGTGTTACTATCACCAACGCATGTCCTCGCTCACGACTCAGGTCAAATAACAATTCTACTACTCGTTCCGCATTTTTATTATCAAGATTTCCTGTAGGCTCATCGGCAAGAATCAACGGCGGTTCATTCATAAACGCACGTGCTATAGCTACACGCTGTCGTTCGCCGCCGGACATTTTTGACGGATGATGATGCAATCTTTCTCCCAGCCCGACTTTTACAAGAAGTTCGACAGCCTTTTTACGAGCTTCATTTTTGTTGTAATTATTCATCAAAAAAGGCAACATCACATTTTCTACGGCATCAAATTCTTCCAGCAGATAATGTGACTGAAAAATAAAACCGATTTTTTTATTACGAAGTTCGGACAAAGACGTTTCATCAAGCTTTGTAATGTCCACACCGTCAATATTTACCGAACCGGAATCTGTAGTATCCAATCCGCCCATAATGTGAAGCAATGTAGACTTCCCCGACCCGCTCTCTCCTGTAACAGATATCGTTTCTCCGGCTTTTAATGATAATTGAACTCCGTTTAGAATATTAAGAGTTTCTTCTCCGCTGGAAAATGTTTTATAAATATTTTCAACTCGTAACAACTCACTCATTTTTTAATACCTCGTTAGGTTTGATGTAACCGGCTTTTAATGCTGGAAATAATGCAGCCGATACAGAAAATAATAATGTTAATCCGGTTATAAATAAAATCTCTGTTATGCTTATAGATGTATAAAGTTTATCCAAATAAAAATCGCTTGAGAAAAATTCTATTGTAACCGGTTTCGGAGATTCAAAAAATAAATTCCCTATATTATAAATCATCATATTTACAGCTGATAATATTTTCCCGGCACCGGCAATGATACCGTTTAAATTATAACAAAGCAATAAACCGACAGTCACTCCGGGAATTATTCCCAATATTGCCAAATAAAGCCCCAAATATAAAAATAAGCTTGTAATTTGTGCCGGAACAAAACCGGTAGAACGCAAAATTCCTATTTCTCGTTTTTTTTCAAATACCGTAATGTGAATTGTAGAAAGCAAATTCAGTACAGCTACAAAAAGTACCAATATTACAATCATTGCAATAATATTTCGTTGAAATCGCAATGCCGATAATTCATTATAATTTTCTTCTTCCCAATTGGTCAGTGCCATAAATCCGTCTGCCTGATATGCTGAACAAAATTGTGCAGCTTTATCATAATGATGAAGTTTTAACATCAAACTATAAGGCAACTCTCGAAACATCCGGCGACCGGTTTCCCTGCCTATAAATGCAAGCTGTTCGTCCAATTCCGACAATCCGCAAGAAAATATTCCGCTTACTGTCAATTTTCTTATGCGTACGGATGTTGTATTATCATTTTCCATAAATGAAACAAAAAGTTTATCACCTACATCGATTTTCAATTTCTGAGCAGTTTTACTGCTGATCATAATTTCACCGAAAGCAAGATTTTTATTACCTTTATGCAATCTGACTGCTTTATCAAATCCGTCATCGTTTTTAAATATATCTTCCGGCAGTTCTCGCAAAAATGCAACTGCTGTGCTTTTCCCCGAATATTGCAAAACTGCGTTTGTTTCCCGATACAACGCACTATATTTTACTTCTTTATCTGCCGCCAGATGTAAGCGAATCTCTTCCATTTCGGTGTATCCCTTGCCTTTCATCGCTTCTCGACGTTTTTCGATACTGCCCGTCAGCGGTACATTTTCCTGCCTTGATCCGTCATACTGTACATGAAACGATTTTACTTCAAAGGACAATTGCATTACTCCGTAGATATAACCGTTCATTATCGATACGGCACAAATATAAAAAATAATACCTACCGCAATAGAAATTACAACTGTAGCTGCGGAAGAAGATATTTCTCGATTTTCACCGGAATAGCGAATATAACGACGTGCAATAAAATTTTCCAGCCTCATAATCCCTCCTGTAAAATTTTATTCGGACGTAAACGAGCCGCTTTTGTTACCGGTATATATGCAGACAATAAAGTCAACAATACTATTGAAAAATACATTATCGCAAGCTCGGAAAAGCCAAATTTAACAAGAAAATCTGTCTGGTAATAAATGCTTGTATCATAAATAACAATCGGTTCAAAAATCTCTGCCGGTATTGCAATTGCCAATAATGAATTAATAAAAAACTCTGCTACCGCAAAAATATTAAGAATATTGTGAGATATAAAAATCCCTAAAAGCATTCCTACCGTAGCTCCTCCGAATGCCAAAATAAAACTTTCAAATAAAAAAATTTGTTCTATATCCCGCGGAACCGTTCCCAATGCTTTAAGGATTAATATTTTTTCCTTTTTCTCCAAAATTGTCAGACGAAGTGTTCCGAAAATATTCGTTGCAACCATAAGAAAAATTATCACGAATAAAAACATTATCATTGTCTTTTCCAAACGTAACGCAGCAAAATATGCACTGTTAGTTTCTTCGGCTGTTTTGATTTCCAATCCGTATTCTTTCAAAAGCGGTAAATTACGAATCTTTTCCGTAACGACTCTGCGATTTACGCCCTTTTTAAATTTCAAACCTATATTATCTATTTGATTAGTTTCCGTAAGTTTAAAAAAAGATGATAAGGAAATAAACGCCCAATAGCGGTCATAATCATAACTGCCGGTATTAAAATATCCGCTTACACGAAATTCCCCGGCATCCTTTTCTTTTTTACCTGCTAAGGTTTGCAAACTTATATCAGGTGTAAGATAAACTGCTGAATTTATACGGGCAAACGACAATTCTCGCCACCCCAGCTCTTCGCCCAAAACTATTTTGTCTTGGGAAAGATCCAAGCTTCCGTGTGTAATATTAAATAATTCATTAAAACGGCTGTCTTTCCGCAACTCTTCCGGGTCTACCGCACGCAATTTTACCGGCTGTCTGTCCGAATCTATTTTGTTACGAAACAAAATTATAATATCACGATCGCAAAAAGGTACAGCTGCCTCTATTTCCGGAATTTGTCTGTACAATTCATCAATAATTGTTCTGTCGTAAGTACAACCTTGTTTGTTATCAATCGGCATAAGTGAAGCATGATAAGAAGCTATTTCAACACGACGTGTAATATAATTATCTTGAAAGCCGTTCATTACACCTATAACTACAAGCAAAACGGCAAAACTGCCCGCTATACCGGCAAATAATGCAGCAAATATAGGAGCTCCGGAATTTTTCCCCATCAACTTACTTCCGGTATACATACGAAATTTAAAATTGTGATTTCTCATTGTTTCTCAAAATATCCTTTCATCATAATTGCAGTAACTCCGGCACCTTCAATATTGAAATTATCAACATCAGCGTCTTTTGCCTTGATTAAGAGTTCCATTTTTTCCGGTGATGACAACGGCCAATCATTACTGAAAGAAAATTCCTTTTGCCATATTCCGTAACCGTCATCTACTGTATCCGAACTTGCATCAGGAATCATTTCTTCCTGTGCTTTTGGAATTTTACAAGTAATACGGTTATTAAAAGAATCAAGTTTCCATTTTCCCGGAAAATTACCATTGATAATGTAATCTGATGCTGTAGGCGAATCTTTAAAATAAACTAAAAATTCTCCGTCTGCATCTACTCCGGCTCCGTTGTCATTAAAGACTATATAAAAATTCTCGGCAATCTCCGGACTGAAAAAAAAGTTTCCTAATACCGGCTGACGATATGACGGTTCTGTCTCGCCTACAGGCAATGTTGCGGTAGAATAATTGATATAAGAATCAGCACCTTCATGATAATCAAAAAATTCTACGGTAACCAATTTCCATTTACCTATAATTTTCCCGGTATCCAAAATTGTTCCGCAAGATACCGAAAAACACATAAGTATAATAAGGAATATTCCGGCTGTTATTTTTTTTATATATAAAAACTGCTTATTAATCGTGTGACGGATTTTTTTTGATTTTGTCAATTGCAACTTTGACGGCATTACGATAAATGGCATACTTTTTCTCCTCAAAATACAGAGCCTGAGCATATAAACGTCCGCTGTAAGTACATCTGTATGACGCAGGGACTTGATTTAATGCATAAGCAACAATATCAAGAACACAATCTTGACATCGACAAATATCACTGTTTTCTTCCAAATTCAATTGCTGTTCAGTTTCGTTAATAATAAGATTTTCCACTTCATTTACGAGATTACTGAAATTATATTCGTCTTTAAACGCCATTTTTCTCTCCTTCGGTTTTGTGTGATTTTATTCGAATCATAAACTTATAACACAGATTTCGTCATTTTACAGGAGTCTTTGAAGCATAAAATAAAAATAGATAAAAGAAATTATTTTTTACTAAACAGAAATTATCTTATTTCGATAATTTAAATAAAATATCAGGGAGGGAACATGAAAAAATGTTTAATATTAGCCGGATTCTGTATACTTTTATGCGGTTGTCCGAACAAAAAAGCAGATTTTTCAAATGCAGATTTAACACGACAAAATTTCAAAAATTCAAAATACAGTAATACTAATTTTAATAATGCCAATCTGACATACAGCGTATTAACAGGCAGTAAATTATCAAAAGCTGATTTTACAAGTGCCGATTTGAGTTATTCCGTTATGAATAATGTAGATATGAATCGTGCTACAGTAAAAAACGCAAGACTTATCGGAATAAATTTTACCGGTGCCGATTTGCGTAATGTTGATTTTTCTGACAGTGATTTAGAAGGTTGTATTTTTACGGATGCAAATTTATCCGGTGCAAAATTTTGCAATACTAACCTTAATAATGCTATATTCCATGCTGCCAATCTAAAGAAAACGGATTTTACCGGTTCAAATGTAACTATTGACGCATTAAGAAACGCCCGTGATTTAGAAAAGGCAATACTTCCTTACGGTACTCGATACCAAAAGCTCAAATAATCTGGAGGATTACTTTGAAAACCATTATTAAGTTGGTTATACTTTTAGCCATTATAGGAACTGCCGGATGTATAAGCGGATTTTTATTGTTAAATCGTGCAAGCTCTGAAATTCCGGAAAAAGGTATTGAATTTGACATTCGTCCGGGCGATTACGCATCTGCAATCGCAATTCGTTTGAAAAGAGAAAAATTGATTACTTCTTCTTTCTTTTTTAAAGTAATGACACGCATTTCCGGTTTGGATAAACGCTTGCAAAGCGGTTATTTGCAAATTCAGCCGGGAGAAAAAACTACTGATATTATCAATAATATTCTTAACGGTAAATTTTCTACCATTACTTTTACCATTCCCGAAGGATACAATTTCAAAGAAATAAATCGTGTTTTAATTGACAAAAATGTTTTGACAAAAAAACAAATTGATGATTTTACCGCTTTGCCGGATTGGCTTGTAAAAATAGGACTGCCGACTTACTGCAAAACTCCGGAAGGTTTTATGTTCCCGGAAACATACACAATCCGCAAAGGTTCAAGCATTACAAAAATTTATCGTACAATGGTAAATGAATTTTATTCCAGATTAAAATCTGAAGTTTCTAATTACGAAACTCTTTCATCTAAAGATTTTTATGACAGAATTATTTTAGCTTCTATTATAGAAAAAGAAGTCAGAGCACAAAATGAGGCGGCAGTCGTTGCCGGAGTATTTTTAAACCGATTAAATCAAAACATGAAATTGCAAAGTTGTGCTACTGTTCAATACGTTTTGGGCAAACCTAAAGAAAGACTTTTGGAAAATGATTTGTTCATTGAAAGTCCGTACAATACATATTTAAATACAGGACTGCCGCCTTCACCTATTTCCAATCCGGGAATAAACGCATTAAAAGCTGCATTTAATCCGGCAAAGTCTGATTACTTATATTTTGTAGTAAAAGACCCGGCAAAAGGCACGCACCAATTTTCTAAAACTTACGAAGAACACTTAAAAGCTCAAAGCAGATATAAATCGATTAAAGGCTTTCAATAAAAAAATAAGCTGTCCACAGAAATGCGGGCAGTTTTTTTTATTACCGAATAGAAACTAAATAAAATTACAGTTTATCCATTACCGCAAAAAGACATAAAAAAAACCGACAGTCGTAAAAAACTGTCGGCTCTGAATGTTTAACAGAAAATCTTAGTAAACTTTTTTGTATTCATCATCATCAAATTTTACGGTATCACAACCTAAGTCGCTGTATTTTATTTTTATTTCTTCACCGTCAACTTCATAAGTAACTTCTTTGCCGCTAACAGATTTAATGGTTCCTTTAATTTCGAACACAGTTTTACCATCATATTTAGCAGTAACAGTTAATTTGTCATCTGCTGTGATTTCAACAGTTGTTTTAACACCGTTTTTTTCATTTTCCCATTTACCGATTAAACCACATTCTACACCGGCAGCAGTACAACTGCTCAACATCATCATAGCAGCAATGCTCATCATTGCCAAAACACTTAAAATTCTTTTAGTCATAAAAATGACCTCCTCTTTTATAAAATTAAAAGAGGTGTAAAAAAAAAAAAAAAACGTCAAGAAAAATTTGATTAAAGACAATATTTTTTGCTTATTTACAAAATAACATTTTTCATTCCCTTATCAGCTGTCCGCAGAAATGCGGGCAGTTTTTTTTATTATCTGGTAAAAACCATACATTCTATTCTGTAATGGTTAAACTTTTGTTTTACCCGATTATAAGAATACGAAACTTCTTTGAAACAAATTGCCGTATTTTCATCCGGATAAAAACACACGGCAGAATTATTATTGAAATTACACTCCAAAATAAAATCTGTTAAATCAATATTATCCAACATTATTGATTTATTTTTTGAAGCTTCAGCCTTTTTATACGTCATCACATTATATGCAGAAATATCAATTTTGATTTCTTGAGAAAGATAATAATAACGATGTATATTTTCTTCAATATTCGGCTTTATACTGAAAATATTCTCAAAGTTGGCTTTTGTATCCTTCTTTGAATCATATTTTTCCAACCACTGCGGTTTCGGAAGTGAAGATTTTACAATGTAATTGAATGATTCAAAAAGTGACTTTCTGTCATCATTTGTTATATTTTTTTCAACATCATCCGCATTATAATCAAGCAATTTATTGTCGAACATTTTGTATTTCTTCAAAATATTTTCCATTCGCTCCGATTGCTTTTTGTAAGGGACTTCAATCATATTCAACGGAGAAACCGTCACCAATAAAATAAAAAACGTAAGAATGATAAAATTCCACTTAGCAAACATTCCGCCTTTTATCATTGTGCACAAAATCGCAATTACAGAAAAAATAATATACAACAAGCTGACATATCTTAATTCCGTAAAACCATAAGCATCTATACGAATTTTAAATGAAATACATTGAATTATTATCAACGGAAAAAGTATAAATCCGCCTATTTTATAAAACCATTTTATAAATAAGTTTTTATTGTATTCACAAAGCGTGTAGTAAAATACAAAATAAAAACACGTTGCAAATGATACAAACCAATTTATCTGTCCACAAGGAAGTTCTTGGACGATTAAAGACTTTATTAAATAAGCATAAAGTAACGTCAGCAAAATAATATAAAGCGGAAACATTATGTACAGAAACAGAATTTTGAAAGCTTTTCCCGCAGTTTCCTCATTTTTAATTTTAAAAAGGTAATACGTAAAAATATTCGGAAAAACAAAAGTCCCGCAAAAAGACAGCAATATTTCATACGCTAAATCTTCCTCGCTAAAATCTTTCAAAAATAATGAAATAAAAGCTGCCATCAGCAGAAAAAAACCAATGAATAAAATTAAACAAATTAAACTGCAGAAGCTTGTATTTTTAATCAAATTAGAAATAAAAACCTGTGAATCCGACTTTAAAACAAAAATAAAAAGAGTATTGACAACAACGGCAAAAACAATTCCCCACCGAATCATTTCATTATAATGTGAACCGGCTGTATAACGAAAAAGTAAGAATCCCAATATCGATATTAGTATTCCCGAAAAACCTTGAATAAAATATTTTTTTGCAACAGAAAAATCCTGCGTAAACAAAATTATTGACTGTAAGCAAAGTATCGCTAACATTGTTCCGCAAGCAGAATGCATGAACACTTTTCTTTTCGTATAAATAAAAATACACGACAGAATAAAAGAAATTACAGACATCAAAAGAACAATTCTTTGCTGCATTATCGATTTGAATAAAATCAAAATTTTCTCTTTTATTTCATTGCGACTTTTTGCCAATAGACAATTTTTCATAATTATTCCTTACACTTAATTTCACCAATTTTTCCGACATTCGGTAAGCCATTAATTTTTTTTTAACAATACTCATTGGCTGCTATAAAATCAAATCATTTTAACAAAATATAAAATATTGACTTTCAATAGGTTTTTTGGTAGTTATGCCGTTAAACTTTTATAAATATTAATGGAGAAAAAAATGGAAATCGGCGGTAACGGTTTTGAAGCTAAAGATATTTTCAACCAAGTCATAGGTTATACTTACAACGATATTATTCTTATGCCGGGGTATCTTGATTTCGCAGCAGGAGATGTTGATTTAAGAACAAGACTTACAAGAAATCTTTCCTTAAATTTACCTTTTGTATCATCTCCGATGGATACTGTTACGGAAGCAAATATGGCTATTCATATGGCACTTCTCGGCGGTATCGGTATTATTCACTACAATAACACTGTGGAAGAACAAGTTGAGATGGTAAAAAAAGTAAAACGTTTTGAAAACGGCTTTATTACAGATCCGGTTGTATTGTCACCGGAACATACGGTTGCCGATGTTCTCGATTTGAAAGAATCACATGGTTTTTCAGGAATTCCTATTACTGAAGACGGAACTTTAAATACAAAAGTTATCGGTATCGTTACAAATCGTGATATTGACTTTGAAAAAGATCCTACTCAAAAATTGAAAAACGTAATGACTACAAATCTTGTAACTGCTCAAGAAGGTGTAACTCTTTCTGAAGCAAATGCACTTTTGAAGAAAACAAAAGTCGGTAAATTACCTGTTATTGACAATGAAGGTAAATTAAAAGCATTATTGGCAAGAACAGATTTGAAGAAAAACAGAGATTTCCCTCTTGCTACAAAAAATAAAAATAAACAACTTGTAGTCGGAGCTGCAATTTCTACTCAAGGCAGAGATTTAGAACGTCTTGATGAACTTGTAAAAGCAAAAGTAGATGTAGTTTTAATAGACTCTGCACAAGGTTTTACAAAATGGCAAATTGAAATGTTGCAATACATTAAAAAGAAATATCCGGAATTGGATGTTATCGGTGGTAATGTCGTAACTGAAGAACAAGCTGAAGGTCTTATTAAAGCCGGAGCCGACGGACTTCGTATCGGAATGGGACCTGGTTCTATTTGTACAACACAAGAAACTATGGCTACAGGTCGTTCTCAAGCTACAGCAGTTTATCACACTGCTCGTGTTGCTCGAAAATATGACGTTCCGGTTATTGCCGACGGCGGTATCAGTCAAATCGGTCATATAATGAAAGCTTTGTCTTTCGGTGCAAGTACAGTTATGATGGGAAGCCTTTTAGCCGGAACATCTGAATCACCGGGGGAATACTTCTATCGTGACGGTGTAAGAATGAAAAAATACCGTGGTATGGCAAGTTCCGAAGCTATGAAAGTCGGCGGAGATAAACGATATTTTGCAGAAGCTTCAAAAATTAAAGTAGCACAAGGTGTAGTCGGTGCAGTTGTAGACAGAGGAAGCGTAGACAATTTTGTACCTTACTTGGCACAAGGTGTACGTCATGCATTCCAAGATGTAGGTATCAGAACATTACCGGAATTACACGCAGCTTTAATCAGCGGAAAACTAAGAATGCAAATTCGAAGTCAATCTTCAATTATTGAAGGTGGAGTTCACGACCTTTACAATGTACAAAAAAATCCAATGTAATTTTTTTTAAAAACACTGCTAAGGGTATGGCACAACGCTGTACCCTTTGTTTTTATAAATCGCAAATAATCAACTTACCAATAAAAGGAAAAAAATATGTATCATCACCCAATCTATGTAGAATACGAAGATATCGATAATTACGGAATTATTCATCATCCAAAATTCTTTTATTATATGGAACGTGCCAGATGTGGATTTTTCACAAGCAACGGCATAGAAATCCGTCCGGGGAAAATCAATTTAGGACTGGTATTAAGAAATATACAAATTAATATAAAATCACAAGTTATGATGTTTGATAATCTTGATATTGAATTAGAAACATCAAATATTGATAAATATCGTTTTAATTTTATTTATACATTTAAACGTGACAATAAAATAATTGCTAACGGATTAACCGAAATGGTTTTTATCGATTTGACAACAAAACGTTTAGTTCCGATTCCAGAACAACATTTACAATTGTTGAAATCAATTGAAAGAGAAAATTCTTAAATGACAAGTATTTTTGATTTTCAAGAAGTCAACAGCATACTTAATGAAGCTTACAAAAAAAATAATGCACCGTCAGTTACACTCATAAGTGCATTAAAAAAAACGCCTTATCATATTCTGATTTCTACATTAATCAGTTTACGAACAAAGGATCAAGTAACACTTGAAGCTTCAATGAGACTTTTCGAAAAAGCAGATTCCATAGAAGAATTAGCTAAACTTTCGGAAAATGAAATTGCACAATTAATCTATCCGTGTGGCTTTTATAAAACAAAAGCTGCACGAATGATTGAAATATGCAAAATTTTATTAACTACAAACTGCGGTAATATTCCGGATGAAATTGACGAACTTGTGAAACTTCCGGGAGTAGGACGTAAAACGGCCAATCTTGTTGTAATACTAGGTTTTAACAAGCCGGGAATATGTGTCGATACTCATGTTCACAGAATTTCCAATCGCATAGGATGGGTAAAAACAAAAACACCTGAAGAAACAGAATTTGCACTGCGAAAACTTTTACCGGCTGAATATTGGCGAACAATAAATGATTACTTTGTAAGTTACGGACAAACAATCTGCACCCCGATATCACCGCATTGTTCTGTTTGTAAGCTTAATACTGTTTGTCATAAAAATAATGTAGAAAAAAGTAGATAATTTCTGACAGCCACTTTAATAGGTGGCTGTTTTTTATTTCTTGAAACAAACGCAAAAAACGCATTTTAAGCGATGTTTTTTATATAGAATGATAAAATTACCAATCGAAAAACTTAAAAGCATTAAAAGGACATTAAAAGCGGTTTTAAAAAAGATTGCAAAACTTCACGCCGTGAAAAATGCATAAGATATAAAAAATCGGCAGTTTTTAGCCTTTTTTGCCGTATTTCTTACCCGAAATTCCTAGATTTCGCCAAAAAAAATCTAAACTCGTATGAAGAATGAATTGTTTCCTATTGTACAGGTAGTAAAAATAAAAAAAGCTCTGTAAAAACAGAGCTGTAACATCGAATAGCGGAATCGAACCGCTATTGCAAGGATGAAAACCTTGTGTCCTAACCGTTAGACGAATTCGACATTTAAAAGAATGACCTGCAAAGGATTCGAACCTTTGACCCACGCCTTAAAAGGGCGTTGCTCTACCA
>JAGANG010000074.1 GCA_017624275.1 Spirochaetales bacterium
GTTAAATCATCTGTTAAATCATCTGTTAAATCATCTGTTAAATCATCTGTTAAATCATCTGTTAAATCATCTGTTAAATCATCTGTTAAATCAGAAGTAACATCTTCGTTTTCTTCTTCCTCTTCCGGGAAAATTTCATCCCAGTTAAAAGAAATTGTTTTCTCCGGAATTTCAAGCTCTCCACGATAATATTTTTCAACATTTGGTTCTATTTTATAAGCTTCTTTTAAATAACTTTCGGCTTCTTTAAATTTCTTTTCTGTTTTATCATCTTTCCATTTTATAAAAACTTCATAATAAGAAACTGCTAATAAAATGCGATCATGCTCTGTCATAGATTTATAATCTTGAGGTTCTATAGCATTTAAAACAAATGAAAATCCTAATAATAAAAGCAATATTGATTTCTTTTTCATTGGTTGCTCCTGTTTAATAAACTTTTTTATTTAATTAAAAAACTAAAACTCTGTCACTGTTTTTACCTAATACGGCTTGAAATAATGGCTTTATTTCCAAATCTTTTAACTTATTGGATATGTTTGTAATCGGGTTTTTTCTGACTTCCAGTGTGCATAAATACGACATATCAGCAATTCCTTCAGGAAGTTTAGAAAGTTGATTATTATTCATATAGATGAATGATAATTGCATTTTAGAATCTAAAAATGCTAAAGGGAAATACTTTAAATTATTATTATTTATTGAGAAATATCGCAGATTTGTTAAAGCACGTGCATATTCTCCGATACCTTCAATTTTATTACCGTCAATTTTTAATTCTTCAAGAGATAAAATTTGTGCTATCTGACGCGGGAACCAAGTTAAATTATTTTTTGATAAATCTAAACTTCGCAAAGAAACCATCTCGTCCATCTTTTCCGGGAAATACCAAAGTTTATTTTCAGATAAATTAATTGAGGATAAAGATGTACATGTAGTTATAATATCCGGAATTTTACCGATTCCGTTATCTGCCAGATTTATATGAACTACATTTTTTGTTAATATTCCGTTGGGAATATGTCCTAAACTGTTAGATGAAAGATTTACATACAATGTTTCTGGCAAAAAAACATAATCAAGTGACTTTAATTTGTTTTTTGAAAAATCCACATATTTTAAATTTGGTAATAAACTAATTTCTTCTGAAATTTTTGATATTTCATTACCAGAAATTAACAGAGCTTCTAAATCTGAAATCTTTTTTATTTTACTTCTGATAAATTTAATTTGACAATTGTTAATAACAATTTTTTTTAGCCACGGCATTTCATATAAAATATCCGGAAATTCTTCAAACAAATTATTAGACAAGTTTATTTCACGGAGATTTTTACATTTCTTCAAAGCATCCGGTAAATCTTTTAGTTGATTATCAGAAACATCCAATGACGTTATTAACTTTGAGTCGTAGTTTTTTAAAGATAAGGTTTCTAAATTACTTTTTGATAAATCTAACTTTGAAATATTTAAATTGCTGCTATCATCTGTTTTTTGTTCTTTTTCAGAACAACTTATAATCAAAAAGATTGACAGAATAACAGCAAAACAATGCCATTTTTTCATTAAAATAAACTCCTACTTTAATAATTCAAGTTTATAAATTAAGTACAACATTACAAATAATTTTGCTGTATTAATTTTTGAACTTTTTTCATTTTTTAATTTATGGATAATGTAATCCACATAAATTTCGCTATCGTTACATAATTTTTCCAACTCTTCGGAAAACCAAGTCTTTGATTGTTCAGATAATAAATTTACAGAACGTTTTAATGTATGAAAAACACTTTCTTTTATAGCTACATGACATTTTTTTCTGTAACGAATTAATGTTTGAAAGAATAAAGAAATTTGTTCTTCACTAAAACTTACTAATTTATTGGACATTGTGTTAGCAAATTGATTAAAAACGGAAACAGATTCATTAACGTCATCATTCAAATCATTTATAAACTTATCAAATGCATCTTTTAGATATTGATCTGCATGCAATTCTTTCGATAAAATAGGTTTTTGACGTTGCTTTTCGTTTTCTTCTTTTAATCTATTGAGCAATTCTTCAACCATACTTTCTTCTGTTCCGCCCATAATGTAACCTTCCGGGAAAAACTTACATTCGTCAAATTGAGGTAATCCACCGGAAATTTGAATGGCATATTGTCTGCATGATTCCATTAATGCTAATATTAATAAGGCTAATCTTTTATCATTAGATTTTTGTTTGATAAATTCTACAAGTAAATAATTCATAGCACGTATAATATTTTTATCATAGTAATTTTGTTTATTTTCTAATGACGGATAAACATAAGTTACATAAATACCGACCCATTGTAAAAAATCACCGACTCCGTCATTTTCGCCTTTATCGTTTACACCTGCATTTAAATGCTGTTGTTCAAAGTTTCTTAATGACGACACAATAGGATCTATTAATGTTGTATCAAAAGAATCGTCAATTGATTCTTCCATTTCTGAAATTTCATATTTTGCAGAATCCAATGAAGCCGTATAATTATAACAAACGCGATTTATTGCCAAAATCCATAACGCAATTCTTTTATTATTACTTTCAAAACGAATATACTCCCCTAGTAATTCATGAAGTAATGCGTAATCAATTTTTGAAAAATGAGAAGCAAATACCGGTCTGCCGAACCATGCAGCACAAAATTTATCAACAACATTATAAAAAAATTCTAATTCTTCTTCGCTTGAAGAAAAATACTCCAATGCATCGAGTATCGGTTTTATCATGCTTCTATCTTCCATAGATAAACTCCCTTTTTATTAAATAACAAAAACTAATCTCACTTTTTAACATAATTTTGTCGGGTACAATACATTTTTTTCTTTTAAATGTCATCTGTAATAAAAAAACTTTTAAAAACAAAGACGTTCGGTATTATGACTGGCATTTGTAAAAAATAATATTTATAACTAAGCTCACAATTATAAAAAAAATCAAAAAATAATTGAAAAGAAAAGCAATTCGTGTAGTATAGGAAATTCGTTATTTTCTAAAATACTTATATAAATAAAAAGTATTTTTAAAAAAGGAAATGGAAATGAATAAAGATTTTTTTGAATATGTTCCGGAGGGACTCGCAATCATAGATGAAAACTATGACATAATATGCAGTAATATCAGATTTAAGTCTCATTTTGGAAATATCAAAAAACTGACAGATCTTGTTCTTTTGGACAGAAAAACAAGGGGACAGTTACCGGCTTTTGAATTTGATAAATCTTTCAATAATCCGTTGAATGATATGGAAGCTCTTTATGTGAACGAAAATAATGCTGATTTATTTTTTTCTATTTCGCATACTTCTTTTATGGAAGGAAATGAAAAAAGGCTTTGCTTCGCATTTAAAAATATTACAAATTTTCTTTATTACGTTGATATTTTTGAGCAATTGTATAACGGAATGAGTACTCAAACAATAAAATTGGATAAACTTATCAAAGAACTCAAAAGACGTGACAATGAGGTTCAACGCCAATTACTTTTAGCTCAAGATATACAAAAAAAATTATTCCCTCGGATAAGAACTTTATTCGGAAATTACGAGATAGCATCAAAAATAACTCCGGCAAACCAAGTCAGCGGAGATATAGTTTTCTTTTTTGAACGTGATCAAACTCATATTGATATTATTACAGCAGATATTACAGGTCACGGAATTCCGTCGGCATTAATAACAATGTTGCTCAGAACATCTTTACAGAATGCCATAAATGCTAAGCACTCGCCGTCACAGGTATTAAAAGATATAAATAATGATTTATATGACATTTTTTCAAATGCCGGTATTTTTGCAACAATTATGTATTGTCAAATTGATATTCTTTCCGATGAAATTACAATTTTTAATTGCGGACACCCTGCTCCGTTTCATTTACATTCAAGTAAATTTAGTTTAGAACAAAAAGAATCCGGCGGAACGATGCTTGGTGTTACCGAAGAAGTTGACTATTATCAACAAGTTCTTCGATTAGATGTCGGAGATTTTATGTTTATAATAACCGACGGTATTACGGAAGCCATGAATGAAAATAATGTCTTTTTCGAAGATACTTTCAACGATTTACTTGTAGATATAAGTAAAAATCATAGCGATTTTACTCCGATACAAGCCATTCATTTTTTACTGAATAAACTAAATGAACACATTGGAGAACAAAAATCCTACTCTGATGATGTAACAATTATATGTATAAAGAAAATAAAAGAAAAAAGTTTTTCAATAACAGAATAATGTGTTTTTTAATCTAAACAAAATATAAGGAAGCAATATGTCATCACTTGAAGAAATAAAGAAGAAATTAAACATTGACAACATGGATGAAGCAACCAGAAAGGAAATGTTTAATAAATTTGTTGAAGGCGGCGGAGAAGTTATTAAAGAAAAAACAACATCTCATGTTATGCATTTTAATCGAGACAAACAATTAGAGTTTAATGAAAAAATCACCATCAGCAAAAATAATTTGGAAGAAAAATATTCTAACAAAGGGAAAACAAATAAGTCTTCCGGTAAAGCCAAAAATACAGAAAAACGACATAGCAAATATCCATTTTCAATATTTTTAAGAGGTCTTTTTAAAGGTTTTTTTACTATAAACGGAAATTTTAATAAGAAATACATTTTTAACGTTGAAAAAGATTTTGTAGAAAATATAAGTTCGCTCAGTAATTGTGCAAAAATAATAGTATCACTTGAAAACGATGAAAAATGGAAAATGGTTGAATATTTAAATACTAAATTTCCTTTTGCCTATGAATTGATGTTAAGAATATATGATTTATATAAACCGGACAATATTTTAAGCATAAAAAACTATATTGTTAATGAGAAAAAAATTCAATGTGGCAGTATTCTTCCTAAAATAAAACTTTTTTATAAAGAATTATTGATTATTTTGCCTTTTTGGGAAACAAATAAAAATACACTGTGGGATGCTTTAAATTATTACGAAAAACTTTCCCAAAAACGTTTACCTATCAGTAAACAAATAATCGAAAAATCTTTCGATCAAATTTTTTATTATTATCTTCCTTTGATACATATGATAATGCAATATAACTTAGGAGAATCCGTACCATTTGAAATTTCTGCTATGAAAAAGTTTATCGGAATCACGGAAGAGGAAGATTTAGGAATTTATACCGGACAACTTGACAGTGAAAAAGAAAATTACGTTCAGGAAAAAGAACGAGAAAAAGAAGAACAACGTAAAAAATTACAAGAAATAGTTGAATTGAAAGAAATGGAAAAAATTCCGGCATACATTCAAAAAGGTTTAAAATTAATTGATGAACTGTTAGATAAAAAAGAATCAATTCTAAAAAATGATAAAAATGCATCTTTATTTGAACCAAATGAAAAAATGCAAATCTTGTACGTTTTATTAAATGAGTTTGAACGTCATTATGCCTTTTTACTTACTACAAGTCAGTTAAAATTGACTTCCCGATTGGAAAACGGTGTTCGAACAGATATTCGTGCAGAATTTGATGATGAGTTTATGTCATATAACAATATTATCAATTATCAAAATGAATATATTGAATTACTTCAAGAGTTAGTAACAACAAAAGTTGAATTGCAAAATAATCCTATTCAATTACAAATTAAAACAAGTGCCGTTAACGTAAAAAGAGCAACTGTTTTGACAGAAATAAAGAGCGTTGCAATGAATTTCTTTCAGAAATTTTCTAAGACATTACAAAAACTCATAAACGATTATAAAAGTGAAGAAAAAAAATTGCTTCAAAATCCGGAAGAACAGCTCGATTTTCAACTAAGTCGTAACAAAAATCGATTTGATAAATTACCTACAATAAAAGCTATAGTTGCGGCTTACACTTTTTCTTCAGCTTTGCATTATTATATAGCGTATTCTGATTTTAGTCAGCGTGGATTGTATCACGAAACAGAAGATGATAGTAAAGGGAAAAAATAGAACGTGGAAAAATTAGGTTTATCATTTCGTAGGATTCGCACTTTGCTAATAATATTTCTTATTATTGCAATTTTACTTTCTATACGAATCATTTATTTAACTACAGTACCGATTGAAAGCTATACATTTATAGGAAATTCTCGTAATGTTGTCGTAAAACGCGGTGATATCGTAGACTGCAACAACAGGATATTAGCGGCAAATGACGAGTTATATTCGATTTACGCTAATCCAGAACAGATTTCAAAAAATGAAATAAATTTAATTTCTTCCGAGCTGGCAAATTTATTGTCAATTAACCGTGATATTATTTTCCAAAAGCTTTCGTCCAAAAAAAGTTTTATATGGCTAAAACGTCAAATCACGCCTAAAGAATATGAGAAAATTAATGAACTAAAATTAAAAGGTATTTATGCTACAAAAGAATACAAACGAGTTTATCCGAATAAAACTTTAGCTTCTCATATTTTAGGTTTTTGTAATATCGACAATGAAGGTATTGAAGGCGTAGAGAAAACTATGAACAAATACCTAAAACACGATAATGACAATGATTTTAATGATAAATCTCGTATTTCAAACGGCTATAATATCCAACTTACAATAGATTCTTCTATACAAGCTATGGCTGAAAAGGCATTAAATAAACATGCGTCTGAAATCGGAGCTGAGTCCGGATGTCTGATTTTATTAGACGGTAAGAGCGGCGAAGTTATGGCTTTAGCAAATTATCCGGATTATAATCCTAATTATTACAATAAATACTCTCAAGAAAATTTTCGAAACAATGCTATTTTTTACCAATTTGAACCCGGCAGTGTATTTAAAGTTTTTACAATGGCGGGAATGATTGCAAACGGCGGTGTTGATTTAGAAACATTATATTTTTGTAATCGAGTATATTCTGACGGATACGACAGTGTAAAATGTACCGGTCGTCATGGTTATATTGATTTGGGCGGTTTATTTAAAACATCTTGTAATGTGGCAACTTTACAAGCTGCAGAAACAATAAATAAAACTGATTTGTATTACTATTTAAAAGCATTTGGATTTGGAGAAACAACTGATATTGAATTACCGGGAGAACAACAAGGCGTTATTCGTTCTCCAGAACGTTGGACCAAACGTTCCATGCTTGCTGTTCCTATAGGTCAAGAAGTAAGTACAAATGCAATGCAGATAGTTCAAGCAGCAACTACCCTTGTTAATGACGGTCAATTAATGCGTGCTCATCTTGTTCGACATATTTATGACAATAACGGAAAAATTATAAAAACAAATTCACCTAAAGTTATAAGACGTGTTCTTCCGGAAGGACTTGCAAAAGATGTTGTTTTAGCAATGGGAAAATCTACTGATGAAATCGGCGGTTCTGTAAAGCGATTGAAAGTCGATGGAATAAACTTCGCTGCAAAATCCGGTACTGCACAAATGTATGATGCGGAAACTCAAAAATATTCTACCGTAGAAGTTAGTTCTTCAATTCTTGCAATTTTCCCGATAGAAAATCCTCGTTATATTGTTTATACGGTTTTACACCGTCCAAAATCAGAAGTTACATGGGGAGGAGTTATTTGTTCTTACCTTCTAAATGATTTTATTTCTTCATTCAGTGGATATCTTGATATTTATCCGCCGGCTTTTTCTGTAGAAGCAAATAAAGTATTAAAAGATAACACTGTTAATTGTTATAAAAGAATAACTACTCTTCCGGCTGCTATTCCGGACTTACGTGGGATTTCCGCAGGAGATGCTTGTGACATTCTTTCGGAAGTAAATGTTCATGTATACTCTTTCGGAAAAGGTAAAATATATCGTCAAGAACCGGCTCCTGGGACAATATTAGAGAATGACAGTACCGTAAAATTATATTTAAAGGAAAAATAGTATGGATGAGAATGCAATATTAAAGAAAAATATCTTATCATTTTCAAAACTGAATACTATTTCTGAAGATGAAATAAAAAATATTTATCAAACGGAAGATACAAAAAGCGGTCATAAAACATATAAACTTGATAATATTTATATTCATTCAAAATATGATCCAATAAAAGAAGCAAAACGTTCTGTACAACTTTTACTTGAAAATAAAGAGGATATTGATGTTTATATTCTTTTCGGGTGTGGATTAGGATATGTAGCTCAAGAATTATATGAACAGATTCTTGCCGATAATCCAAAACAAATTAAGCCATATATTATATGGATTGAAAATGACTTAAAAACTTTTATGACAACGATACATTCTTCTGATATATCAAATCTCTTAGAAGATGAAAATGTTAAGATTTTTGTCGAATCTCCCAAAGATGTCATTGGTAGTTTTCTTCAAACAATACCTACAAAAAGGATTCGATATTATTATCACCGCCCTACTTATTCATTTGAAGAAGCTTATTTTAAAGAAGTTCAAAATTATATCAATTACGTATTAGACCGCAAGGATATGAATTCCGCTACTCTTGTTCGTTTTCAAAAAACATGGGCTAGAAATATAATTTTTAATACTCCTTATTACCCTTTTGCCGGAAAAATTGAATCTTTGCGTGATATTGCAAAAGGTTGTACTGCTGTCGTTATCGCCGGTGGTCCTACTTTGGAAAAAATGATTCCGTATATAAAAAAAGAACGTGAAAATCTAATTTTGATTGCTGTTGATACCGCATATAAGTATTTAAAATCTCAAGAAATTATTCCGGAAATTGTTGTCAGTGTTGACCCGCAATACTGGAATTATAAATATCTCGAAAATGAAAAACTTAAAGATTCAATATTAATAACAGATCCATCTGCTTATTTTAAAATTTTTAGAAATATTGCAACAGAACAAATATTTACCGGTAATTCTCTCTTTGAATTAACCGGATATTTTGTGAAAAATGAAAACAGAGGAACATTGGCTGCCGGAGGTTCCGTAGCTACAACAGCATTTGATATCGCCCGTTTGATAGGTGCAGAAAAAATTATTTTAGCAGGTCTAGACTTAGGATTTCCCGGACGAAATACACATTTCAAAGGTGCATTTTTTGAACACAATTTTATTACTACGGAAGATTATTTTAATAATGCACAAGAAAAATCTTTTAATTATCTTATGCATACGGGAGATTTACCTTTAACAAAATCTACGGATAACAAAGCAATAATTACAGATTCTAAAATGATTTTATTCCGTAGATGGATAGAACGCGAAGTCGGATTAACAAATGCTTCTGTTTTATTACCGAATCTTGGAGGTTCTTTTATCGAAGGTTGTAAAATAACTGAATTATCAGACTTGCCTAATGATAAAAATACTAAAAGAAGCGAATACATAACTCGAATACAACATATAATAAATGAAAATAAAAAGAATAAAATCAATTACGACATTACTGACAGAATGAAAACATTCAATAAATTATTAAAAATAATAAAGAATGAATCTGAAAAGATTTTGAAAATTATTCCGGAAAATGGAAATATGCCACAAAATAAAATAAACGAATTTGATGAACGACAAAAAAATCTTATGGGAGAACCAGAAAAAAACAAAGTTTTAAATATTATTTCTTCATCTGCACAAAATATTCTTTTATCAATTATGGAAAATGTTCAATTTTCTGATGATTCAGAAAAATCAGTGTGGCTAAAAATTCGAAAATTATATGAAGCAATTTATGAAATGGCTATTTTTCATGAAAATAATTTTGAGAAAATATTAAAGATAATAAAGTTAGAGTCGAAAATAAAATCAGATGTTTTATAGATAATTACCCTCCCAAGTAATTAATCAGAATGGTGGAACGTGTAATAGCGTTCCATTTTTTTTACTTTTACCACTACATTAATCAGTTTAATAGAGAAAAATATTTTCCATACTTGACCTAATCTATATTTAAATGTTAAAACTCTACATATTTTCATGTCAGGATAAAATAATGCAGATAACCAGTTATATTAAAAATGATAATATTTATATTGTGAAATTAAGCGGTGAGGTTGATCTTTACAATGCAAATAAAATCAAAGATAACATATCTACTCATTTAAAAAATTCTACTGCCAGAAATATTATTATCAATTTAGATGAAGTAACATATATCGATTCTACCGGAATAGGAACATTGATATCTATACGACAGATAATTTCAGGAGCCAGAGGCGAACTTCGTTTGATTCATGTAACAAATTCTGTAAAAAAAATCTTCGAGCTCACAAAATTAAATATGTTATTTAAAATATTGGATGATGAAGAAGCTGCTATTGCTACATTCTGATAAATAGCAAATTCTAAGGAGAAGAAATGAAAAAAGTAAATGTTTATCATATTTCGGTTATTTTTATTTTGATGTGTTTAATGTGTTTTTCTTGTAAGAAAGCCACTCCGGAAGTTGTAGAAGAAACTCCGCCGCCACCTCAAATTACTGAACCGGTAGCTCCACCTCCTCCACCGCAGGAAGAAGAAAAATTACCTGCAGAAGAGCCTGTAATTGAACAACAAAAAGAAAAAATCAGTGATACTCAATTTAAAGAAATTGAAGATTTAATAAGTAAAGCAAAAGAAGCTTTAGCTGATATTTATGATAAAGAAAATTTTCTAAATGCAAAAAAGAATCTTAATGATGCAAAAACATTAAACGAAACAGATCCGGATAAAGCTGCTGAATTATTGGATTTGGCACGTAAATGTGCAGAAGACGCTTATTATAATGCATATAAAGCAAGAGCATTAGAAAAAAAACAAGAAGCCGATCGACTTATAAGTGATTTAAAAGCCGGCGGAATTGAAGTTACAAACAAAGAACAATTTGATGAAGCTATGAATCCTTACAATGAAGGAACAACTTTTTTCGATGAAGAAAATTACCCTTCATCTTATGCTAAATATGCTGAATCTGTAGATAAATTAAAAGAATTATCGATAATTCAAAAGAAAATGCGTCAAGAATCTGAATCTAAAATAAAATATATTCAAAGTTTAATTCGAAAAGCAGAAAAACTTGGAGCTGCAACTTATGCTTCCGAAGAACTTTCTGCTGCTAAAGAAAATTTAAATAACGGAATACAAGAGTACAAAGATTTCAATTTTGATAATTCTAAACAATCGTTAGAGCAGGCTGAAAAAGATGCGATTGCAGCTATTGATAAAACAAATAAAGCTCTCGCAGAAAAAAAACGTTTAGAAGCATTAAAAGCGATCAGAAAAGCAGGAAAATCACTTGAAAGAGCTGCAGGAAAAGAAACTTTAAAAAATGGTAAAGCTCAAAAATCACTCGATTATCAATTTGAATTTGAAGAAGATATCGAGGTAAACGAAGGTAATGCACCAAATAAAAGTTCTATAGAAGAAATGCCTATTTCTTCCTACCAAAAAATTCTTGAAAGAGCTGTAGATTATATAGAAAAAGCAAAAGAAGCCTATTATAAAGCTGACTATGAAATGGCTATTAAATATGCAGAAATTGCACAACGTATCGCAGATTCTTATTCCGGAGTCGGTATAAAAACATATTATACTGTTAAATTAGATACTAAAAAACGTGACTGTTTATGGAGAATCTCAGAATATAGTTTTATTTATAACAACCCGTTTTATTGGCCGATGATTTGGAAAACAAATAAAGATGAAATTTTAAATCCGGATTTGATTTATCCCGGACAAGTTTTTGCGATTCCGGAATTAGATTGATAAAGAAAGTCTCTCAATAATGAAAATAATTTATTGAGAGACTTTTTTTATTTTATAACTCAGCATTTTCTATTATCAACTTTGCACAATCTTCTATTGATAAAGAATCGCTTTCAATTATAAAATTTGCTGCTTTTGTATAAAGCGGATCCCGATGTTCTAATACAGTTTTTATTTCATTAAAAAAGTTTTCTTTTCCGGAAAGAGAAAGTCGAGCATGAGTCGTTTGTAAACGATCTTGAATTGTCTGTACGTCTGCTTTTATATAAAATACTTTTCCCAGTTTTTTGAGTAGTGCAATATTTTCATTTCGTTCAATAATTCCGCCACCACAGTCAATCACACATAAATTATTTGGTAACTTAAAATTTTTTAATAACAGAGTTTCTTGATCTCGAAATTTTTCCCAACCGTTTTCTTTAATAAAAGTTTGTAAATTGCCTATATTAGCTGCTAATTCTTCATCAAAACTTACTTTTATCGCAGTATAACCTTTTAAAGAAAGCAATTTCGTAATCTTAGAAGCAATTGTTGATTTCCCTACTCCTCTGTATCCTATTAGAATAATTGCATTCATAACCATTTCCTTAAATTATTTCTTAAACATATTATCTTTCAATGAAATTAGACATAGATCACATAAAGTCAATGCTGTCATAGCTTCAACTACTGGCACCGCACGTGGCAACACACACGGATCGTGTCTGCCTTCAGTTATTATATCTACAATTTCATTAGAAGTTTCTTTAATCGTTTTTTGAGGCACTAAGATTGAAGGTGTCGGCTTGAATGCCGTACGAAAAACAACAGGCATTCCGTTAGAAATTCCACCTAAAACACCACCGGCATGATTTGTTAATGTAGTTTCATCTGGAAGAAAAATGTCATTATTTTCATTTCCTAATTTACGTGTAGCTTCAAAACCGTCTCCAATTTCAAAGCCTTTTACGGCATTAATAGAAAGCATTGCTTTTGCCAACAACGCATCGAGCTTATCAAATACAGGTTCCCCTATTCCGGCAGGAAGATTTTTTATTACACACTCAATTATACCGCCGACAGAATTGCCTTGAGATTTCACGTCTAAAATCAATTTTTCCATTTCACTAGCTTTATTTTCATCCGGACAACGAACTGCATTACTGTCAACTTTTTGTTTAGTAACAGTCAAAGGATTTATATCTGCCGTAATGTTTAAAACGGATTTTGTATATGCTATGATTTCTATATTAAACATTTGGGATAAAATTTGTTTTGCTATAACACCGCCGGCAACAATTGCAGCTGTTGTTCGAGCTGAACTTCGTCCGCCTCCGCGATAATCACGTATTCCATATTTTTTACTATAACAAAAATCAGCATGTCCCGGTCTGAATAAATCTTTTACAGCAGAGTAATCTTTACTTTTTACATTATTATTTTTTATTAACATTGCAATCGGAGTTCCCAAGGTAATACCGTCAAATACACCGGAAAGTATATTTACCGTATCTGTCTCTTTACGTGGTGTAGTTAAAGCACTTTGACCGGGACTACGCCGTGCCATTTCAGCTTGAACTGCATCCATATCTATTTTCATTCCGGCCGGACAACCATCGATTACACATCCGATACCCTCTCCATGCGATTCTCCCCAAGTCGTAATGGTAAATAATGTTCCAAAAGTATTTCCTGACATTTCTCTACTCCAAAATATTTTAGCGGTGTTATATAACAACAGCTATCAAAGAACAAGTATAAAGAAATGAAATATTTTTTGCACTTTTCATTCACATAAAAAGCCTATCGTATAACATGAAATTCTCTTTATAAAATAAATAAAATATGTTACTTGTAATTTTATCAGGATTTTTTATCAAAACTTATAAAAACTGATTTTACAAGGAGACTTTATGTTAAATTTTATTCCCATAATTTTTAAATTTGTGGGAGCATTAGCTCTTTTACTTTACGGAATGAACATGCTCAGTAACGGTATTCAAAAAGGTGCCGCAAACAGTTTACAACGTTTACTCAGTATTGTTTCAGGAAATAGATTTACTGCCGTACTTACAGGGCTTTTAGTTACAGCCATAATTCAGTCTTCCGGAGCTACTACCGTAATGGTTGTAAGTTTCGTAAATGCTCAAATTATTTCTTTAACTCAGGCAATCGGAATCATTTTCGGTGCAAATATAGGAACAACGGTAACGGCGTGGATTGTTTCTCTATTTGGTTTTTCATTTAAAATTGCCTCTGTTGCCATTCCTTTGTTTGGAATAGGTTTTTTTATTACATGTTTAAAACGGTGGAAACTTCAATCTGTGGGTGAAATGCTCATGGGATTTGGATTACTGTTTTACGGTTTAAGCCTTTTAAGTGATTCATTAAAATTAAGTCCTGAATCTGTTGCATTTTTGCAAAGTTTCTCTGATTTAGGATTCGGCGGTCTTTTATTAGGAGTTTTTATCGGAGCTGTTATTACTGCATTAATTCACTCTTCCAGTGCTATGACGGCTATCGTTTTAACAATGGCAGCTAATGGATCTTTAACATGGGAATTTTCAGCAGCTGTTATTTTGGGAAGTAATATCGGATCTACAATAGATGCTATTTTATCTGCAATGGGATCTTCTACAAATGCAAAACGTGCAGCTTTTGTACATGTTTGTTTTAATGTTGCAGGAACAGTTATCGCCTTAATTTTATTTAAACCTTTCTTAGCTTTGATTGATTTTATTGTTCCGAAAGCTCCTGTTGATAACATTACTACACATATTGCAATGCTTCATACAGTTTTTAATATTTGTTGTACTTGTATATTCCTTCCGTTTGTTAATCAAATTGCAGCCGGTGTTTCAAAATTAATCAAAGCTTCCGCAACTGAAGAAAGTGAAAATTATAAATTACCTATGGTTTTCTCTACCGGACATGGTTCTATTGAACTTTATATTCTTCAAGCAGAAAAAGAAATTGAAAAAATGGCGAAAAAAGTTTTGTCCATATTTAACAGTATTTGCGATTGTTTAGAAACTTCAAAAAACGAAAATATTGAAAATGTGTCAGAATCTATATTTAAACAAGAAAATTATATTTATCAAATGAAAGAAGAAATAACCGGATTCCTTGTTAAATGTTCTCAACTTGACGGTGCAACCGGTATCCAAAATAAAATTGCTCAACTTTTGCAAATAATAGATTATCTTGAAAATTTAAGTGACGAATCTACTCGAATTATTCATAACATTGAAAAATATCTTTCAAAGAAACAAGATAAAAAACTTACATCAGAAAAACTTCTGCCATATATGAAAAAGATTTCAGATTTCTATGAATACATCATTGATTTTTTAGAAACCGGACTTCAGAAAACACAAAAATCTGTTGTATTAAAAATGGAAAGTGAAATTGATGAAATGCAGAAAATGCTCAAGAAAAGTGCTAAAAAACGTTTAAAAGACGGCGGCGATGTAAAAAGTTTGCTTAGATATATGGATATTGTCAGACGTATAGAAAATGCAGGTGACAGTATAAATGCATTAGTTAAACTTTTGTAGAAAATGAAATGCACCACTAAGTTAAACAATAAAGTTTAATTTCCGTGGTGCTTTTTTTATTTCAATTTTTAGATAAAAAATAATCTATAAAAAAATATAAATAATTTTTTTATCCCATATTTTAATTAATTTAAAATTACCGATAAAAAAATAAACTTATTATTAAAGAGAGACAACAATGAGAGTAATTATACGACCGGATTACGACAAATGTTCTGTTTGGGCTGCAAATCATATCGCAGCAAGAATTAACGCCGCCAAACAGACAACACATAAACCTTTTGTTTTAGGTCTTCCTACAGGCGGGACTCCACTGGGAACATACAGAGAGTTGATATCTTTATATCAAAAAGGAAAAGTTTCTTTTGAGAATGTTATCACATTTAATATGGATGAATATGTTGGACTTGATGAAAATCATCCGCAAAGTTATCATCGTTTTATGTGGGATAATTTTTTTAACCATATTAATATAAAAAAAGAAAACGTTCATATTCTAAACGGTATGGCAAAAGACTTGGAAGCAGAATGTGCTTCTTTTGAGAAAAAAATTTCCGATATCGGCGGTATAGATCTTTTTTTGGGCGGAGTCGGAGTTGACGGACATATTGCATTTAATGAACCCGGCTCTTCATTAACATCACGTACCAGAGTAAAAAAACTTACTTATGAAACTGTACTGGTAAATTCAAGATTTTTTGATAACGATATTTCTCAAGTTCCGACAACAGCCTTAACAGTCGGAGTCGGAACTGTTACCGATGCTCGAGAAGTAATGATTTTAATCACCGGTCACAATAAAGCACGTGCATTACATCATGCAATAGAAGGAAGCATAAATCAAATGTGGACAGTTACTGCATTGCAATTACATCCGAAAGCTATAATTGTATGCGATGACGATGCTACCGATGAACTAAAAGTTGGAACATATAAATATTTTCAAGATATTGAATCTCAAAATTTTAACAATCAACTCTAATAAAATAAATAAGCAGACTGTATTTTACCCCCCCCCAAATAGGAGAACACATTAAAATACATGTCTGCTTTTTTGTAAAAAAATAAATTAATAATTTCAGTTTTTTACTTTCATTAACAGCTACCTGTAATTTGTTGTGAATATTTGAAAAAAGATATATATACAATAGTAAATTAACATTTAAGAGGTTTAAATATGAAAGGAAAAGGCTTAACTTTATTTGTTTTATTTGCTCTTTTTATTTCGTGCAAGTCTATGCCTTCAGGCTCTGCACAATTGAATGCCGGCGATGTAAGGATTTTCTTTACCCCATGTGAAAACGGCTATTTAAAAATTGAGGCATTAGGTAAAAAATATTCAGCACCAGCTCAATCTTTAGAATTAAAAATACCCACAGTAAACGAAACTTTTACAGCAAACGGAAATGAATTAATCTGGAAAGATTATAAAATCGTAAAAAATGATGAAGGCTATGAATTGTATTACAAAAATACATTGCGTTATTCTTCTACTTTTTATTATGAAGACGGTGAAATAGAAGAAGAACGTTATTACAATAATGTAGATGCTTATTACGGAATGGGACAAATCCATAAATCGGTAAATCTAGCCGGTAAACGTGCAATTATTTATCACGAACCAAATTATGGAGATCAAACATACCTTTATGTTCCTTTTTATATAACAAAATCCAAAGACACTGTATATGTAAATGCAAATGGTTACGACAAATTAAAATTCCCTCGTGACAAAGAAGACCCTGTAGTATGCGGCAGCGGAACCGGACGAATCGAAAGTTACTACAAAGTTGATGACAGTTTTAAATCAGCAGTATCAGGTTTTTACAAAATCAGCGGTGAAAGTGCAATGTTGCCTAAATGGGTATTCGGTTTTACACAATCTAAATATTCTTATGAAACAACAGACGAAGTTATCAATCTGGTAGAACGATTTAAAAAAGAAAATATTCCGTTAAGTGCAGTTGTTCTCGATTTGGCGTGGTTTAATAAAATGGGAGATTTGGATTGGAATAAAGAAAAATTCCCGGATCCGAAAGCCTTAGATGATTATTTAGAATCAAACAATATCAAATTGATTACAATCAGTGAGCCTTTCTTTGCTACTGATTCACTTTGCTATGATGAATTCAGAAAAGCTGGAATTTTTGCTGACGATGAAAACGGAAAGCCGGTTTTATGGAATGATTGGTGGTGTGTCAACGGATCAAAAGAAGGTGCAATCATTAACCCACTCCATCCAAAAGCTGAAAAATTATTAGGTGACAAATATATAAAAATGGTAGAAAGCGGAATTGACAGTTTCTGGACTGATTTAGGTGAACCGGAAAGATGTCCACCGGCAGCAACTTTTTCCGGAATTTCCGAAACTTTCTTCCACAATTATTTTAATCGTGAATGGTCAAAAATTATAATGTCAGCTGTAACAAAGCAATATCCGGACAGAAGATTTTTCCTATTAAGTCGTTCCGGATACACAGGAAGTAAATCTTACGCAGTGTCAAACTGGTCTGGAGATGTTCCGGCAACATTTGACGGATTGAAACAACAAATAGCGGAAGGTTTAAGCAGCGGTCTTTCCGGTTTCCCTTATTGGGGAAGCGATGTCGGCGGTTTTACACCAGATTTCAGTGATCCAGAACTTATGACAAGATGGTATCAATTCGGAGCTTTTACTCCTGTATACAGAGCTCACGGAACAGATTCCAGAGAACCATGGGTTGCAGGTGAAAAAAATCTGCCTATTATCAGAAATTATATAAATTATCATTATCAATTACTTCCTTACACTTACAGTTTATCTCGTGAAATGTGCCGTGACGGATTACCTTTAATGAGAAGTATGTTTATTGAATATGAAGATGCTCCTGCAAAATTCCTCGATAAACAATATTTCTTCGGAGCTAATATTTTAGTATGTCCTATAACAAACAGTCTTAACTTTAAAAAAGAAATTGAAGTATTTTTACCTGACGGTAACTGGTACAGCTGGGATAATATGAAACTTTATAACGGCGGAACTTATACACTTCCGGCTAAAATGGAAGACATTCCGGTTTTTGTAAAAGAAGGAAGCATTACTCCGCTTGATTACAACGGAAAATCAGCATTGTTATTAACTCCGGCTGAAAATGTAAACGGAAGCTTTATATTCTATGATGATGACGGAATCTCAAATAATCATAAAAAAGGTGAATATACAGAAGTAAAATATGAACTCAATGGATTTACACTAAAAGCAAGTATACTCAACGGAAAACTTGCTGATGAAATAACATTGCTTGTTCCTGCAAATTGTCCGGTAAAAAGCAGCAACTGGACAAATGACGGAAAATACAAAGTCAAAACTGTAAAACTTACAGATACAACAGAACTTTAATTTTCCCAATAACAGCAAATAAAAAATGTACCGCCAAATTAATTCGATATTTGAGCGGTACATTTTTTTTGTATTACAAAAGACTTTTATCTAAAACGGATAAAAATGTCTTTATCATTATTTAAATCTACTTTTTCATAATAATCACGATGTCCCGGTAAATTAACAAACACATCATGCATTCCCTTTTCCAGTTCTATTCTTAAAGGTGTTGTTCCTACATATCTTCTGTCAATGCTGACCGCAGCTCTGGGAATATCACTTTTTATTATCAATGTGTATTTTCTTTTATGATGAGGCGGTTTCGGTCTGTTATTATGCGGTTTAAACGGCTTATGAAAATTTTGTTTATGATGATCTTTTCTGTGTTCGTATGACGGAGCATTCATTTTATGAGGATCTCGGTGCGGTTTTTTTGCCGGAGGTAAAGCTTCCAATCTTTTATTAATATTCCCGGAACCGCCGCGATAAGTAAACACTTGCGAACGATAATTGTTCTTTCTCAATTCAATTTTATACATTTGTCCGGAACGAAATCTGAATTCCATAGATGTATGACCGATATGCGAGCCGTCAACATAAACTTCAGCGTCTGACGGTGTTGAGGAAATCTTAGTTCTTACAATTGCTTGAGAAAAAGCTAATGTTACTGAAAAAATTGCTAATACTAAAATAATTATATTTTTTTTCATAAATACTCCTTCTGATTAAGTATCACTTTTTCTGATATTTACATCAATACGACATCCAGTTTCATACACTATGGCAAAAACACAATGTCTTTCTGATGTATCTACTCTAATCCATAAAGTTTTTAAACTGTAAGCCGTATTCAAAGGAGCATAAGAAAAATCCTTATCATTAATCGGCTCTTTTAATAAATTGTCATATTCACTCCATTTTGGTTCTGTATTTCTTGTTTATCAAAACTTTCATCAATATAAACAAGCTTTACAGAACGGATTTCCTCACCGGAAATATTGTTAATATAAAGTCTATCAGCGTTTTCCTCTGGATCTGCAACTTTGTCTATTTCCGGTACCAACCCACAGGAATAATAAACTTCTTCACTTGCTACGGGAACTAAAACACAACTCGTAATAAGTAAAGTTAAAACGATAAGCGGGAAAAATTTCAATTTGTTCATAATTTTAAACTCCTAAGTATAATTTTATTTTTTAGTAAAACAGAAGGATTTTTATTTCTTCTTTTTACTTTTCTTTTTATGCTTTTAACATTATTAATAGCAAGCATAAATCAAAATAATGAGGTTTTTACAAGTGAAAAAAAATAATTTCATATATATTCTGTTAGTTTTATTATTTAGCTGCACGTCTACAAAAAATAACTTTATACAAACTAATGATTATGTAAACTCAAAAATGTGTAAGGCTGATTTTTGGATAAAGAAAATTTCGCAACCGAACAAAATTATTCTTACATCAAAAAATATCGAAAAACTGAATAATGCAATTCTTAATACACCGGAAACCTACACTATTGACTTAACAAAAATTCCCACAACTTTTAACATCAACGAAAGAATTCTAAAGATGCAAGAATATTTTAGTTTCCTTGATGAAACGGATGATTTGCTTGATGTAACAACAGTTTCTGATGATGCTACAACTGATAATGAAGAAGAAAATAAAATGCCTATATGTTTTAAAAACGAAACATTTGTAGACAGAGATTTCTTTATTCAATTGCGTGAAAATATTTGTAATACCGATTTAACAGGCGATATAAATATCAGTTACGGTATTTGTGTTAATCGTACAGATATGAAATTTTGTCCGTCAGAACAAATTATTACCGATGATCCCGAAGATCCGGAATTTGATATTTTTATGAGCAGTGTTGTTGATGTTTTTGAACCTGTTGTTGTTTATTTTCCGTCAGCTGATAAAAAATTCTTGTTCGTGCGTGCTTATGATTGCAGCGGCTGGGTAAGAACAGAAGATATTGCAATATGTAAAGACAGAAATGAATGGCTGAACGCACAAAATTTTAACGATTTTCTTATAGTCACGGGAGAAAAGATTTTTTTGGAGACAAGTTCCGTATCCTCTAATATGTCAAAAAAAATGCTGACAATGGGAACTAAATTACCTCTTATTAATCCGCAAGATGTTCCGGAGACAATTAATTATCGCTCAACAGTTTACAATTACATTGTACGTTTACCTATTCGAATGCCTGACGGAAGTTTTGCAACTTTACCAGCACAAATTTCCATGAACAGAGATGTTCATGTCGGATATTTACAATGTTCACGTGCAAATATAATAAATCAGGCTTTTAAATTATTGGGAAATCGTTACGGCTGGGGCGGAATGCTTGATTCTGTAGATTGCTCTTTAATGGTTCAGGATGTTTATAAATGTTTTGGCGTGAATATGCCCCGTAACACAAGTTGGCAAGCAAAAATTCCGGTAAAGGTCATCACAGATATAAATAAAATGCCTTCTTGGCGTAAGAAATTAATTTTCAATTCTATGCAAGCCGGTGATATTTTACAACTTCCGGGGCACACAATGTTTTATCTGGGAAAAAGCGGCGGTCGTTATTATACAATTGATGCAGTATCCCATATTTCAAAAAACAGCAAACCTCTGATGATTCGCTCTGTTGCAATAAATACATTTAATACAAAACGTTTTAACGGTCAGATGTGGTTTGATTCTATCTCGAAAGTTATCTTCCCAAATAAAAAAAGATAAATACTTATTTTTTAAAGTTGTATAGGTGCCAGACGTCTATGCGAAAACAGAATATACGTCTGTCACCATATGCACATAGATAAACCAAAAAAGCATAGACGACAGACCTCTATTCCATTTTGGCATTTACGTAAGTAAAAACTTCATTCGTACACTTCGTGTACTTATCATTATTCCATTACAGTATTAGGGTCTGTCGTCTGTAGAGATAAAAAAAACGGAGGCTTTTTATTGCCCCCGTCGTAAACTAAATCTTCAGTTTAAATTAATGTCCAGTTCCGCTTCCGATGTAGTAAGCAACACGGTAATAACCGGAACTGAAATAAGCATGTGCTGATTCCCAAGAGCTTGAATTAGGTTTCGGATGAACCTCAACGATTGCTCTGTTGTTAGAAATTGAATTAACAAGCGGAGCCGACATTGTTTCCCAGCCGCCTTCCGGAGTTCCGTCATTATCCAAGTCCAATGTAGAATCCCAGAACGCCGTGTTCAATCCGTCAAAAGAACCTAAACTTGATAGATAACCGATGTAAGGTGTCGTACCTCTGACTGTAATATCCAGATTCATCGGAGAGTTTTCCGCAATCACTACGCTGTCACCGAATGTATATGCTGTTTTACCATCGTTCGGATTGTTTGTTGATTTTACATAAATCAACTCTCCGCGACCGTTTACAAATACTACGTGGACATAGCCGGCAGTATCAATTTTCATATCAATGTAACTACCGTTTGTAGCTATGTAGTTAGGATCTGACGACTTTGTTATAACTCGCTGAACTGCCCAGTTACTTTCTGATTTCTTAGGATTTTCAACATTTGCCCGGGCAAGTTTTACAACCTTATTCACCGAATCAAAATAAGCTAATACAGGAAAATGTTTTTCATTAGTTAAATCGATTCCTACATATTCACCTGTAGCAGCAGCTCTTGGTAATTCAGGAGTAAATATTGTTGAATTATCATTACCAAGTCTTATATTGCATGCTTCATCTGCCAATCTAGTACGATTTTTTGAATCTGGTGTTCCGTTGATGGCTTCTGTATCATGGTCATCATGTCCACCATCAATATTGACCCAAGATGCTTCAAAAAGTTGATTTCCAACTTTAGGCATATCCATGCTGATATTTGAATAATGAATCGACATTGTATCAATATCGTAATAAGCAGTATGAATATATTTTCCTATATCAGCATTAGCTCTAACAAGTCTAAAGTTTTTAAATTGTTGGAACTGTTTATCATGATACAACAATTCAAAACGAGTCATACAATAACCTCTAAAATTAGCAACATTAAAATCATATGTAGCTTCATCGTTTGATTCAGTATTGTTCATTTTTTTCAAATGAGGATCATACAAATGTAAGCCACCTGCATCGTCTATATGGTGTGTCCATTTTTCATAGCTTCCACCAGATTGATAGTTAGCCATATATGCAACATTTACTTGAGTACTTGAACCTGAACCTGTTACAAAAATTGTTGTTTCTTCCGGAGAATCGAAACCATTAAATACAGGGATAGCTTCCCCCCCGATTGTCGTGTAGTATACATTATGCATAGAATAATTTGTATATGACGCATACAATTTTCCGTCATCACTCATAGCCATTGCCGGATATGCCGGATTTTTTGCTAGTTCTACACCTGTTGATCCTGTATCTTTATTTCCGAATCTGTCTGTATCTTGCCAAATTCTTACAAAACAGTCATCTGATAATGTTTTTGAATCTAGATTGTACGGTGCATTTCGTTTGTTTACGTTGTTCAATGCAGGAATATTATTTACCGTTAAGTGTAAATATCCGTCTTTTGCTGTATCAGGAACTGTAAAAGTAATATTAGAACCGGATTTTTTTACATTTTCCATTGCAGAAACTTCAGTATTACCAGCTTTGTCACTTGTAATTTTTAGTGCCAAAGTTTCGCCGGCAAGGTTAAATCCTTCAACAGTGTTACCAGTTTCATTGCGTAAAAGTGGATAAGCTCCGCTTCCTGCACGTTTACTTGTATAACCGCTGTTACGTTTTACATTTGTTATATACGGCACTACGTCCATTGTACATGTCGCAACAGTCGATTCGTTTACCGTTTTATAATCTACTTGTCCGCCGTTGAGCGATGCCTGACCTTTGTCTTTGGCTTTTACTTTTACTTCTACATTTTCTACTGCTACACTTGCAATTTTTGCTGTATCCCAATGAAATTTCCATTTCAATGTATTGCCCTCTTTGGCAAATGTATCATCTGTTACTTCACACGCCCAGCCGTCATTTGCCATATCGCCGGCAGACGTCCAATTCTTGCCGTCGACAGAACGTGTGGCAATAGTAAATTCTACTCCGTTTTTAAAGCCCGGAATCGTTATCCACAATTCATCTACACGCACATTGTCGCTTGCCGTTCCCTCTATAGTGATTTTTCCGGAAACTTTCGGTTCTTCTCCCAATTTATTTATTATCGCAGATGTCAAATCATCTTCCAATTCTATATGTCCGTTTGCACGTTTGTTTTGGTAAAGTGAATTGTCGGTTTCACTCTTCCAATAGAACGGCGTAATTTTTATTTGCGGTTTAGTTGTATCTATTACTTGAGTATTTACATTAATGTTTATTGCTGCACATTTTGTATCTGTTCCGACTGTTTTTCCCTCTGTCTTGTCCCAGATTTCTATTTGCAATTTTGTATTATTTTTATTGGTTATTTCTGCTGCAAGAAAATCTTTCATCGAGATTTCCATTACCAAATCATTACGCAAAATATCACCTTCTGAATGTTCACTGCTTAAATCTTTCAAGTCAGACCAAGCAAATCCGTCTATTTTCCATCGCCATTGCAAACCGTTATTTCCGCCTACGATTTTAGCTGTTATTTTTGTGTCGCCTTTGATTGTCATCAACGCTTCACTGCCTTCCAACGGTAACTTCAATTCGGTTACTTTATTTCCGTTAGGTAATTTTCCGTTGACACTTACATCTTCAAGGCGTCCTTCACTAGGAGAAACCGTCGCATTGTAGATATTTGAAAATCCGGTTTGTGTTTCATTTCCGTCAATACTTCCGTTTACGTTATTATCCATTGCCAATGTCACACCGGCAATACGAGGTGCGTTATTTGCCACACTTGTGTATAAAGTCTCTTTTGTAAAATTCCCCGCTTTGTCAAACGCCACAAAATGAACATCTACATCGCCGTCAAATATATTTTCACTGTTTACAGAAACTGTCCATTCATAATTTGCACCGCTTCTGTAAACGCCCTCTACCATTTTGTCACCGTCGTCATAAGTGATTGTGTTTGTATCACCGTAATAAGTCGTTTTTCCGCTTTCGATAGTCTGATTGTCTATTACCTGTGCTATCGCAAAATATACCGGTGTAGATTGGGTAATTGTCGGGAGTGTCCCGGATACCGTAACTTTATTACTTGAAATGCTGTTTATTCTATAAACAGTCTCGCTTATTTTACACAATCCGCCCGGACGAACATTTTCCGGAATACTGCTTATGTTAATATCGCTGCCCAGCATACTTTCGGCTGTTCCCTCACGCCAATACATTCCGATTGAGTCATCTTTTGATAATGCATAACGATTGCCTGTTCCTTTTTGTAACATCGGGTCTATTACATAAGTAGTACCGTTTACGGTTCTGGTAAAGAACATTGCTATTCTTTCAAATCCGCTTTGATTTTTTCCTATAACTCCGGTTTCTTCAAATGTTCCGTTGATAGTATAAATTCCGTTTCTGTTTTCTATCTTTGTTCTGTTTGCTGAATCTGAAGATAATTCTTCTACTGTAAATGTAGGAGCTGTATTGTCATAATTTACAGTGATACTTGCCGTATTAGATGCAGGATTATCGCCGGATTTATCAATCGCTTTTAATATAAAGCTGATATTACCGAAGTCCCGTGTTTCCAAAGGAATTTTAAAACTGTGACCTTTATTTGACCCGAAATTCTTTTCTTCTGTCATTTTGATTGTGCCTACATTGCCGGACAATATATCATTTTTAATTTCTGCAATTCCGCTGTCATCTTCCACTGATCCTTCTAAACTCCAGCCTTCTCCGGAAACCCACGTATCTGCTTCGTACGGTTTGCGTTTTAATTCATTACCGTTATTGTCGTATTGTACCAACGTCAATTCTTCACTCTGTCCGAAAAGCGGTACATTTTTGTCTACTTGAAAAGATACTATTTTGGATAATGTAGATTTTCCGGTATTACTTGTTGCTTTTGCACGAACTCCCACTTTACCTATAAGATTTTTTTCTTTATTTATTGTAAGGCTCCAATTCGTTTTACTTACCGAATCTATCGATGTTTCACTATCGATATCGAATGTATTTCCGTCATAAGACAAATCCATTTGAATATAAACACTTTCTATTTCACCGGTCAAAACTTGAGCTGTTCCGGTAATACGAATTATTCCTCCGAGTATTTCACCCCCTGTAGGATATGAAAAATCTACTGTCGGTTTATCGCCGTTTGGCAATACATTTAGGCATACAGATGTAGCTTTACTTGTATTACCGAAGGTATCTGTTGCTTTTACCCAGAAATACAAATCATAATTGTCTTTTTCAAAGTCATCTATTCCGTAAAGTCTTTTTATTTCATCATTTAATGCATTCTCTTTAAACTCTGCTTCCCATGCTGCAAAGTTATTTCCTTCACTATCTTCTAAATGTTTGTATTCGCCGGAATCCGGTTCTGTTGAGGTTATACTGAATGCATATTCTACTGATTTTGTTTTATGTGCGTCACCGGTAGAACCTTTTATTAAATTCTCGTTAGATCCATAAATTTCTGCATTGTCACTGTAGTTGGTAATTACTACAGACGGAGCTTCATTATCTATATTTACTTGAAATGTCGTAGCTGTCGGCAAACCGCTGTTGTCGGTAACACTGGCTTTGAATGTCAAATAACTGTTATTTACACTTGATATATCAACTCTATATACGAAATATTCATAACCATTGACGCTCTTATGACTTACACGAGAAATTTTATCTGACAAATCTATTGTAGAACATTCCAATTTTGTTTTATCGATATCTATTCCGTTGGCATCCGTAGCTGCGAACAGGATATAAATTGTTTTTTCGTCACCACCGAAAACTTTATCTATAAAAGCTGAATCCCAATCTGTTTCACTTATATTGCCGTCAAAATCAGACTTGCCCTTTTTGTTGTAATAAATACTTGTCAAACTTGGGTTATTTGTATCTACCCTTACTTTAAATCCCGTATCATCGACATTCGTATATCCGAATTCGGATCCGGTTGAATCTACAATTTTAGGCGTTTCCAAGATATTTGAAACTTTAGATATAAATTCTGTATTTTTTCCGTCAACTACTTTGAAGTAAAGTTCTTTCCCGCCGTCGGTTTTAAAATTGTGCATCCATGAACCGTCGTGGTAACAGTTTTCACTCCAGCTTGTTCCGCCGTCTTCTGATATATAAAATTCTGAAATCCCGCCGTCATCATCAGAAACCGTTCCGTATATTGACGATACTTTACACCAACTTTCTGCATTCGATTGCAACGGTAAATTTTGACATCTGATTATAGGTCTGTCACCGTCTTGGTCTATTTTTATATCGTGAGTCATAACTCCGATATTTCCAAGAATATCCGTAGCTGCTATTTGTACCTTATAATCTTTAATAGACGCTGAATTGTTAATTAATGTCGATACATATTCATGTCCCCAGGAAATCCCGTCATTTTCTATTTTTTTCCATTTGTTTAAAGTCGGCTCGTCGCTAAGATTATTATTAATATCTGCAAGCGTAATATTTTGTACCGCTGAATCTTTCATATAACCGATATAAATATCTCCTACACCGGCTCCTCGGTCGTTGCAGCTACCTAATATCTCAAAAGTTTTATTCACAGAAACTTTTGATAGCGGTGATGTAACTTTTAATGAAACGCCTTCGTTATCTATCGAAATTTTATCTTTTACCGTTGCAGATATAGCCTGTCCGTCTTGACATCTTACTTCTACAGTGATTGTTTCCGTATTATTTTTTACAAATAATCTTGAATCAAACTCAAGTTCGATGTCATCACGTGCAGCTTTACTTTCTGAGAATTTATATTTATGCCAGCCGCCTAAATTGCCTGACGGAGTAAAAACAAAATTTTCCGCAGGTTCTGCCGTGTGATCTACTTCACTACTATTAGTATCTGTGTCTGATGCTGTTATTCTGTAATACATGTACTCCAATTTACTTTCACCGCCGGCTGCAGCTCCTACCATTATTTTTACATTCCCGCTGTAGTAGCCGTTACCAAAACTTCCTCCGTTTCCTACTTTGGATGAAATTGATTTGATAAATGCCGAATCCGGAGATGTTACAGTAATTTCCAGCGTATACAATTTGCTCTCGGTTCCGTAGATATCTTCAGCTAACATATACAAATGATACATACCGATACCACTTATATCTTCTAACATCCAATCCTGTCGAGTATATTGCTTTACATTTGCCAGCACATGCACATTTTTATTATTAGATGCATCAAACATTTCTTTTGCATTATTAAATTCATCTTTCTCTAAAATATATCTTACTCTGCCTATTGCATCATCATCTATCAACAGACCTTTTAGTACTGACCCCGGATAAATTGTTGCTCCGTCATCAATATTAAATGTAATTCGCGGTTTATCCGCATCTTGCAATACTTTAAAATACATTTCTTCCGATTCAGAATTACCCCAAGATGCAGAATTTCCGGCTGCGTCATACGCTGTAGTTTTTAAGACATAATCCCCATCCGCAAATTCTGTAGTATCCAATTTTATCGTAAAGTTTCCAGGTATTCCGGAATATTCGCCATTTATAAATGCCGATTCTTTATCCCCGACGGCGGCTACGGATAATTTTCCCTTTTCGTCCGCAGTTAATGTCATTTGCAACACACTCTTTCCGGATATATCACAAATATCCAATTCTGTTTTTTCGATTTTATAATTGTCCGCTATAGTTCCTTTTAATTGGATTATTCCGTTTTGATAAAATGAAATATCATTTTCGTTTATTGAATCAACATCATCTGCTAAGTTTTCAATATCTGCTTTATTTTTTAATAAAGGTGATGTTATTGCCAATGCACTCGGTTCTTCATTATCTACTATAAAGTAAATCGTTCCCTGTCCCTCGTTTTCTGCATCATCGGAAGCTGTTACTTGTAATGTCACATCGCCGGAAATGTTGCCCAATTTTGATACTTCTATTTGTGCAGTATAGTTGTTTCCTTCTTTCTTTACATCTAAAGGTTTTGACTCTTGCGTTCCTGTCAAATATGTAGCACTCTTTATTTCTCTTTGTGTTCCGTCTTCAAAACTTTTAGGCGTTATGCGTACATTCAATATCTTGTCCGTTGTCACATAATTTCCGCTCTTTTCCACTCCGCCCATATCATCGACAAATGTGATTTCCGGCTTGTTCTTATCTCCTTTGAGGGTAATTGTTTGACTTGCTTCATTTCCTACTGCGTCTTTAGCTGTTATGGTAAACTCACGGTCTGACCAGCCGCCGAACTCGGTCGGTAAAATCTCTCTTGACGTAAAAGTTCTTACTGTTTTGCCGTCTTCTTTTTTAGAATCTCCCAGTTCACAAATAACATCTTCTTTCCATGACGAAGAACCGACTGCTTTTATTGTAACCGAAACTACATCTACATTGTCAGATACTCTTCCTGTAAATACATTTGTAGCATCTACATTTGAATTATTAGCCGGACTGATTTCACCGACAAATGCCGGTCGTTCACTGTCTCCGTAAACTGTTATTGCATCCTCGCCGTAATTTTTATCTGCGTCATCTACTTTAAAATTCAGCGATAGGGTTTTATATGCTGGTAAATCCGCCGGATTAAATTCCCATTCAAAAATGTATTTGGTTACAATTTGTCCGGTTGATAATTGGAATTCTGTCTCTACTTTGGTAATTTTTATATTGTGATTTGATTTTGTAGAATCATAAAGTTCTATTGTCTTTTCTGTTTTATCATCAACACGACATGTAACATTCATTTTGGTTACACCGTTATTGTCATAGAAATAACCTTTGATAGCTGTTTTTTCTACTATTGTACTTCCTCGGAATTTTGCATCAATTCCTACTACAGGATCTTCCTCACTGGCTACGGAAAAATATGAAGCGTAAATTCCTTCATATGGAGTTTGCGGTGCTACATTGTTAATATCTACAGGAATTGCGTATATTATATAATTTCCTGCTTTGCCCGGGATTTTAAGACTCCAGTTACCAAGTTGAACTCCAGGGGTAAAATCTGCACATTTTTTGATTATATGACTTGTGTTCTCAAAAGCTTTCCATTCTGTATAGGGAATCTCTGCGTTGGCTTCAGATTCCGGTACGATTTTTATCCATACTTCTTTCATTCCGTCGTCGTCAA
>JAGANG010000075.1 GCA_017624275.1 Spirochaetales bacterium
AGCATTTATGAAAGAAAATACATTAAAATTTGTGGAGAAAAATTTTTCTCCTAAATTATATTTTAAGGGGATGCAATAATGCAAATACCACAAGAAAAAACAAATCGTAATTACAAGGACTCGGTCTTTGTTGACCTGTTTGTACACGATGTGACAGCGAAAGAGAATTTCATTTCGCTCTACAACGCTTTACACGGTACGAATCTTGACGCAAAAACAACCGATGTTCAACCTGTAATGCTGGAACGTGTACTTTACATGAAGTATTACAACGATGTCGCAATGCTCATTGACGGGAAAATTGTAATTCTGATTGAACATCAATCAACAATTAATCAAAATATGCCCTTTCGGTTTCTGGAGTATATTGCGAGAATTTACGAAAAGATAACAACCAAAGACGAGAAGTTTGGGCGTAAATTGGTGAAGTTGCCGATTCCGGAGTTCTATGTTTTTTACAACGGCAAGGATGACTATCCGACCGAAAGTGTGATGAAACTGTCCGACGCATTCATGCAACTCGACGATGATAGCGAATTGAAAAATCAGCTTGAAAATGTGAATTATCCGCTTGAAATATCCGTGAAAGTGATTAATATTAACGTTGATAAGGAAAATCCGCTTTTAAAGCGTTGCGAAACATTAAAGCAGTATTCTGAATTTATAGAGCAGGTACGTTGCAATATTGAAAGTGCGATTCCCGAGCCGTTTACGACTGCGATAAAAGAGGCAATCAAGAAAGGTTTTCTTTCAGATTATTTAAACCGAAAATCAGCGGAGGTACAAAATATGTTACTGGCAGAATATGATTATGACACAGACATTGCCGTTCAGCGAAAAGAAGCATTTGAAGATGGCATTTCTATCGGTCGCAATGAAGGTATTACCTTAGGAGCACAACAAGCCAAGCTTGAAACAGCGAAAATACTTAAATCTTCCGGTGTTGAAATTAATATAATAATCAATAGTACCGGTTTATCTCCGGAAGAAATCGAAAATCTATAAAAAAACAAAAAGGAGGCAAAAAACTTTCAGGTCGAAAGTTTTAGCCTCCTTTTTTTGTCTTCAACTTTTTTCCCGAAACTTTTAAGCATTTCAGAAAACACAATCTTTTTTGAATGCCCTAAAAATTAAGGGAAATTTTCCTCTAATTTCCCCTAATTTCCTTTAATTTTTCCTCTAAATCTTTCACACCTGTATATCCTACTAATCTTTGATTCATCGGAACAGCTTCAAAAAGTCCAAGTTCTACCAACCCGGTCAAATCGCTTCTGATAGTTTTTACGGAAACATTAAATATACTTTCCAAGTCTTTACTTATAAAAATCGTTGACGGTTTTTTAACTGCCATTTTAATGATTTGCGACTGCCATTCATTTATTCCTTCAATATATTTATACTCTTGCAATGCTTCTTCTTCTTTAGCTTTACGGGTTAAATAATCTTTTAATTCAGTAAAGGCTTTTTGTAAGACCGACAAGTTATAATTTATAAAGTAATTCAAATCCAAATCATCATTTTCTACATATAGAAAGGAACGTTCATAGGTAGTTTTTGTTTTGTATATAATTCTTGATATAGAAAGAAACTCTGTAAGCCAATATCCTTTTTTCAACATATACCAATAAAACAAAGAACGTGCAGTTCGCCCGTTACCGTCTACAAAAGGATGTATATAAGAAATCATAAAATGAATAATAATAGCTTTTATAATCGGATGTATATATTTTTCATCATCATTTGCAAAATTACATAAATCGATAATGTATTGTTCTATTTCCGTTGATTTCGGCGGTGTATGTGCAATCTCGCCGTGCAATTCATCCATTACTACAATATCATCATTATCCCTGAAACTTCCCTCATCCAAAAGATTAGAAAGAGTTCTTTCCGAAATCCTTTTATGAATCTCTTGTATAAGTTGCGGTGTAAGCGGCTGGTCTTTATTCCCAGACAAATAACGAATCGTATTATAATTATTAACAATCATTTGCTGGTCTTTATTTTTTGGTTTTTCTTGTTTCCTCAAAAAGTCCTTTGCTACCTTTCTGGTTGTATTTGCCCCTTCCATTTGACTTGAAGCAATCGCTTCTTCCATCAGAGAACTTAAAAGATAATATTGTTTATTCTTTGAAGAAATTGTATCTGAAGCTAAAAGAGTACCGCCAAAGTTCATATCAAACTCATGAAGAAACTTTTGCATATAAGGTGTAATCTTAAATCCGAATACTTTTTTATTAAAAAAAATATTCTCGCCAATTCTCGAAAACTTCACTACAGACCAAAATAAATTGTCATCAATATTTTTAGGCTTGTAATATTTCGCTTTATCCCAATACAAATATTCTTTTTCTATTTTTTGAAAAGCTTCTTGATATTCAGAATCAAGTAAAACAGGAATCAAATCTTTTGAATTAAAAAGTATTTCAGGTGCATTCTCAATCATACAGTCAACTATACACACAGATTAACAAAAGGTCAATAAATTAGGGGAAATTTTCCTCTAATTTCCCCTAATTTTCGTTAATTCTGATTGTTTGTACGGAAACACTAAGACCTTATTTTACTTTACAAGCATTACAAGGCAATTATTCTTTTAAAATGCTATGCAATCCCAATGCAATCATTGACATTGCCAATAATTTTATCGCTTCCTTTGGCTCAATTTTTCCGATGATTATCATCACGAGTACGGCAACAGCTAATGCAAAGGCTACACATCGCAAAATCAACATTATAAGATTCTTTGTCTTATTTCCCTCTTCCATTGTTACGAAGTTTTCTCCAATCAGTTCTTCTGTAGTAACTTCCAGTACTTGCGATAATTTTTGGATTGTTCTTATATCCGGACTTGAAATGCCGCGTTCCCATTTAGAAACAGCTTTGTCCGTGATACACATTTTTTCAGCCAATTCTGATTGCGTCATATTTTTGCTCTTGCGTAAATGAGCTATTTTTTCTCCAAGTTTCATAATTTACAAACCTCCGATAACTTCCCCGACACTACCAATATTCGCACTTTTATACTACCGATTTTCAGTTTATTTCACTCTACTTTCAGTAGAATAAGGTAAAAAAGCCTTAAAACAGCTTTTCATCTACGTTAAAAATATTTTTTCGCAAACTCTGAAGTGTTCCCGAAAAAAACGGTCTGTCATGTCCGGGTACAAAAATTCCGTTAAATGGGAAAAATTTCATTTTAGTTTCAATGTATTCCTTAGGGAACATTTGCATTTCATTATTCATACTGTCCGGCTCTTGTTGAAAGACCATGCGGCTGCTGAATGAATCTCCGGTAACAAGGAAATCATGATATTTTCGTTTTATTTTATACGCCAACGGAAAAACATAATGCCCTGCAGCCGGAATTATTTCGACACACTCCGGGATTTTAGGATTATCCTCATAAAATAAATAAGGTAAATCAAACATTCTGTCATCCCAAAATTCTTCAAGACATTCTTGTAACGAATCATCATCATCTTCCGGATGCATATAACGCATTTTATAATTGGGGCTTGCCTCTCGCAAAATATAAACTATTCGTCCGCCCTCCAGCATTCGTCCGGCAAGTTTAAAATAAAAATCCAATTCTGCCCGTGATGTCACGTATTTTGCATTCGGAAATTTTCCAAGCAATCCAACATGATCCGGATGCATATGAGTAATAAAAACCCAGCGTACATCTTCCGGTAAAATACCGAATTTATTTTTTAATTCATCAAGTGCATTTTGTTGAAAATAAGGCGAACCTAAATCAAACAACATTGTGCCGTATTCTTCATCTTTTATTATAAAGAAGAATGTTTTGATTTTTCCGATACTGCCGTCTTTTTGTTTAAATAAAAAATCGTTTACTATATATCCGCCTGTCATAATTCTTCTTCCATATTTTCGATATTCATTTGTATTGTCACATTCCCGCGAAAGCTGTTAATCTCGAGGCGATATAATACGCTGAATGTTTTATCAACATGACAATTCTCTGCAAACCAACGAGCTTGTCCCCAATATACAGCCGAAACCGGTTGGTTATCTTTTCCTGCAAATGTAATTTTTAGATGCTCTTTATTTTTTCCTACAACCGTATAAGACAAAATCCTCAATCCTGAAGTAAATAAAAGCGGAACCGGATTTTTCTCGCCGAAAGGTTCAAGCATTGAAAGTTGTTTATAAATCAAAGTAGGCTCAAGATAAGCTACCGGGATTTGAGCATCTACGGAAATTTCGTCAGATTCTTCTGATGCGGACTTTACGCAATCCTTTGCATTTTTTACAAGGAAATCTTTAAATGCATTAAGATTTTCAATTTTCATTCTAAATCCGGCTGCATTCTGATGTCCGCCGAATTCTTCCAATAAGTCTGCTGCTTTTGACAAAAAATCTACCAAGTGAATATCTACATTTCCTCTGATTGAACCTGAAAAATATTCATCATCGGTTACTCCTACAATCACCGGTCGTCCGGACTGTTCGGAAAGTTTTGCAGCCGTAATTCCCAGTACTCCCCGTCCGATTTGCGAACTATAAAAGAAGTTTAAATATCCGCCGAACTCTGCCGCATTTTCTTCCAGTTTATCGATAAACATTTGAACTCCGGCATCTCCTTGAGCTCTTCGTTGTTCATTCATTGCAATAATCTTCTCAAGATTTTCATTTATTACAAAAGCATAATCTTCATCCATAAAATGTTCTGCAATCGTAGCATCTCCCATTCTTCCCGGAGAATTAAGAATCGGAGTTATACGCCACGCTAAATCTATGGAGTTCAATAATTGTAAATCTATATTTTGTCGAGAAAATAAAGCTTGTAACGGTGCATCTGAAAATGATCGCATTCGCTTTATCCCCAAAGAAGTAATCAAACGATTTGCATGCTGATCCAGCGGCATAATATCCGAAATCGTTCCCAGTGCGGAATACGGTAAAAATCGATTTAATACTTTATTCCACTCAGGTATTTCTTCAAAAACATGTTGCAGATAAGCCTCTCGTACATACAAACTTTTAAAATCATCAGGAAAGTCTTTTCTCCAACCGGGAAGTTCTCGCAATGTAATAAGATGACCGACTTTTTCATCCTGCGGAGCTTTTTCAAGCTCTATCATATTTTGAAAAATCCACTCTTGCCCATCAAAAATTACTCTGTCTACAAAACCGACTTTACCGGCAGCATAATATAAATACCCCAATACAAAATACAAACTCACCACGCACGCAGCCATATCGTTTTCCGGTAAATCATATTTATATTTAGGATTCACAATGCAAACAGCTTCCGGAATATTCTCCAAGGGTTGATGATGATCTATAATGACAGTATCTATTCCGTGTTCTTTCAGCCATTTTATTTCATTATAATTAGTAATTCCGCAATCTGCCGTAATCAACAAATCATAATTATCAACAAAACTTTCAGCCTTTTCCATTGTCAAACCATAAGGTTCGCTGCCTACGGGAAGTTGCCAAGTAATATTTGCTCCGTGTTCAAACAAAAAACGATAAAGAATATGAATCGATGTTACTCCGTCCACATCTCTGTCACCGAATAAAATAATTTTCTCGTTATTGTTAATAGCTTCTTCTATTCGTTTATAAGCTGATACCACATCAGGAAACAAAAAAGGCGACGGCAACATTCCCGGCGTAAGGTGAAAAAAACGAAACATTTGCAAATCATCACGAATCGCACGACGGTAAAGTATTGATGATGTTATCGCCGGAATTTTTAATTTTTCCCAGCGTTTTATAAAATCTAAATTTATATTTTCCTTTGAAATTTTCATTATTCTACTCTGCTCTTTTTAGTTTTAATTCGCTTAAAACAAAATAAATATTGGTAATCTAATGTTGCGGTTTGTAAAACCACACGCCTTGCTTTGGATTATCCGGAATTATACCACGCACATAAAGGTAAAAAATACCGCCGAAATCTCGCTCAAATTGAAAATTATTTTTTAGCCGAGATGAAAGGAATTTCTTTAATGCCTGCAAATAAATTTTGTATTGCATCCCGTAATGCACCTCGGTATATTCCGCAGTTTTTGCATAATTTTCTAAAAAGTTTGTTTTCCAATCTAAAAAATAATATTTGCCTTTATAACGAAAAACCAAGTCAAGAGAGCCGGTCATCTGCAAATCTTCCTTATTCGGGACAGCCATATAAAAATTCATTTCACTGATTCTGTCACTTTTAGGAATCTCACATAAGCAAAAACTGCCTGCGTCCGGCGTAGAAAGCGGTGTATTTAATGTATTATAAATAATACTTGCAACTTCATTCGCATATATACCAAGCTCTGCCGGAGTAATATTTGGGTAATAAAAAGATATTGTATTAAAAATAATTTTACTTTCTTCTGTTTCCCCACTGACAAGTGAAGTAACAATTTGCTCTTTTTGCATACGTTCTTTATCAGCTATTGCAGTAAAATCTATAATTTCAAAAATTTTATGTACCATATTACCGGTTTTTGTACCGCCAGGAAGTATGGCATGTACCGCATCGGCTTGGATTTCTACCTCATCTTCTTCCTTATCATCATCATTATCAAGTGCAAATAAAGGCTCAAGTTGCTCTATATGTTCATTTTTAGCTGATAAAGAAGAAAAAGACTCTAACCTGAAAAAACGTTCCATTTCGTCCGGTTGAATATTCATAAATTCTTTACTGATATTTTCTTGTACTTCATCAGTTTTTTTTCTCGATACAAAATCTTGCGGTATCTCATCAAGATTTATTTTTTGTACATTATCAGGAACTTCCAACGCTTCATAATTCAGCGGTAAATACAATTTGCAAGATGCTCTGGTAATTGCTACGTACAGTAATCGATTATGTTCATTTATATTTTCTTCCTTATAAAGTTCATACGCCGGACTTTCCTTATTGCACACAATATCAATAACCAATTTATCATCTTGATGATAAGCACGAAAAGCCGGTTCTTTTTCCCTTTTAAAGTTTTTCAATTTACAAGAAAGAATAAATACGATAGGAAATTCCAAACCTTTGCTGGCATGAATCGTCATTATTTGTACCATCGGTTGAGAACCTGACTTTCGGAAAAAATCCATATCCGAAAGAAAACGTAAAGAATCAAGATATTTTTGCATACCTTCCAAATTTAACTTTTCACGATAAGCATTTTCTTGCAACGCTTCTGCAATATGACGATAATTCGTAATCTTTCGAGATGCAATATTTTTATGTTTTGTCGTATCTTTTGCCAACAGGCGAGTAAAAATTTCCGTACAATTAAAAAGCTCAACAAAAAAGGATGACCAGTCCATTCTCTGAATTATATTTTGCAATGAATCAAGTTTTGATTTTTGCCACAATTCATCAAAAGTAAGATTTTCCAATTCTGCCGGAGTATAATCATAAAATTCACTCAATAAAGCTTTTTTCAAACGTCCTTCATCATTGACAAACATTAACGCATCGAAAATACATTGTAAGTTTAATGCTTCGTCACTTCGGAAAACTCCGGTTTCTTTATAAATCTCAGCCGGGATTCCTGCTCGTTGAAGTACTTTTTTTACGGTATGAGTATCATCATTTGTTCTTGTTAATATACAAATATCTCCCAGATTCAAAGGACGCACAACATTTTTTTCTTTAAACTTTATTTCATTTTCCAGTCGTATAATTTCTTTAACTATAAAGTTTTCGATTAACTCGCCGTAATCCCCGTCCGGTTTACTTTCCGATGTAAGATAACAAATTGCATTTTCATTCGACTGCGTAATTGCAATTTTTTGTTCATCTTCAGATTGATAATCTACATCCGTGTAAGTAATTTCTCCGTTTTTACCAAAAAATTTCGTAGTAAATAAGTCATTAAAACCGGTAACAACATTTTTTACCGAACGATAATTTTTCCCCAAATTGTACAAAAGTCCGCCGGCTGCAATAACTTCATTTTTTGCTTGATTGTAAGTATTAATATCCGCATTTCTAAATGAATAAATAGCCTGTTTGGGGTCACCTATCAGATAAATTTTATTATTAACAGATGTTTTATCTAAAAAAATTGTTTTAAAAATTCCCCATTGTACTTGGTCTGTATCCTGAAATTCATCGAGCAAAGCATAGCGAAATTTGTTTTGCAGTTCTCGACAAAAAAGATTTTCGCCGCCGTTTTTGTTTTGTAACGCTTCGTAAACCAAAACCAGCATATCGTCAAAATCAATAGTTCCGCTTTCTGCCTTATGTTTGCGAAAATCTTTTACTAATTGCACAGCCGTATTGATTTTTAAAGTATTAGCAAAAAGTTTGTGACTTTCTAAAAAATGCCTGATTTCTTTTTGTACAGAACAAGTTTGTGTTTCGCCGATTTCGTCGCAAGATGCAAGTTTTTCTTCATATTGATCTAAAAAACCGGAAAAAGATTTTAAATCCATTTCATGAATTTCTTTTTTGCATTCATCAATCATCGAAGAAAATTTTCTTTTTACGGCATTTATTGTATTTCCGTGTAATTTCTTGCCGTTTTCTTTGTATATATTGTTGTTTGCTTCATTATTTGCCGACGGCAAAAGTTCTTTTATTGTTTCAATGCTATTTTCCAGTTCTGCAAAAAGAACTTTTAGATTTTCTGTTGTCTGAACTTCCGGAACAATTTTATAACTTACGGATAACGGATCATTTTCCGGACGATTCCCGCAATCTACAAATGCATATAATTTGTTCGAAATCTTTATAACATCATCAATAAAATTGTTCGGGTTGTGAATAAAATTACTTATTTTCAACAAAGTCGGTAAAAAATCGCCGTAATATTTTTGCCAATCTCTACGTATTTGCAGATTCAATAATCTTTTACGTAATTCCGGATCTGTATTGGAATTCAACTTAAACGGCGAACCGTTTTCAAATGAAAACTCGTGAAGCAAACCGTTGCAGAAGCCGTGAATTGTCCCGATACTGATTTCATCTGTCCGTGCAAGTGCATTTTTTAGATATTGCGTTTCTTTGTCATCAATTGATTTATCTAAATCTTCTTCAAGTCTTTTAACTATTCGCTGTTTCAATTCCCCTGCGGCTTTTTCCGTAAATGTAACAACAGCAATTTGATCGGCTTCTGCTCGTCCTTCTCTGATAATTTTTGATACAATCGTACAAATTGTATAAGTTTTTCCCGTTCCTGCAGAAGCTTCTATAATTCCGCTTTTATTTAAATCCAAACTTTCAATATCTAAAACTGGTATCATAATTTTACCCTGTGACTTGCAATGCTTTTTTGATATATAAGAAAATTATTTATTCTTCTTCAAATCCGTCTTCATCCTCGTCTGAAATACTCAAGTTTTCTGCCGGCGGCGTTAAAATTTCATCAATACATTTTAGCAGTTCTTTTTTTCCGTTGCCGGATACAGATGAATGAATAAACATTTCATGTTGGCTTATAAATAATGCTTTGGCAATTTCGGCTTTATTTTTGGCAATAGCACTTCGCCCCAATTTATCGGCTTTTGTAAGTACATAAACAGGACGCAAGTCTGATGTATTGGAAAGAGATTTTATCCAAGAAGTAAGCATTTTATCGTGTTCATTCGGTTCTCGGCGAATATCCAACAGCAAAAAGACCGCCTTTAGGGTTTCTCGTTTTTGCAAATAAATATCAATAAATGCTTCCCATTTTTTCTTTACGTCAAGTGCGACTTTCGCATAACCGTATCCCGGTAAATCTACAAGGTAAAATTTTCTGTTAATTTTAAAAAAGTTTATTAACTGTGTTTTTCCCGGTGTAGAAGAAGTTTTGGCAATTTTACGATTGCATAAATTGTTTATCAAACTGGATTTACCTACATTACTGCGTCCGATGAACGCAATTTCCGGAAGGCGGTCTTTAGGCATTTTTTCCAACTGTGTAAAACTTCCGCAAAAATCGATATCTTTTATATTCACAACAAATCTCCCATTCTAAAACTTACCCAATTCTTCCGGCGGTTTACCGTATTGTTCCAATGCGTAATTACATTTTTTTTCATAATATTCTTTAGCTTTTTCCATAAGCAATTCGTGCTTATTTAACTCAGGTTCATCAAGCACAAGTTCCAATAGATAGTTTAAAACTTCCCCGATAATAGGCCCTTGTTTCATTTGGAAATTTTCTATTAAATCTCTACCGTTTATATCTAAATCAGTAACTTTTAAAGCACTGTCAATTTCCATTATTTCTCGAATTTTATCTTGAAAATCAATAAAAGCCTTTGGGATTCCTGTTTTAGAACCGTTACCGTTGCGATCCGCATCACGCAACAAAAATAAATCTTCAAGATTTTCAGCACCTACATTTCGAATAAATCGTCGAACGGCTCCGTCTGTCCATTCTTTTGTATAATAAAACATATGATGTTTTATTAAATGTTTTATATGTGAAATCTGTGCTGTAGAAAATTTTAATCGCTTTAAAATTCGTCCCGCCATACGGCTTCCGATAATTTCATGATTATAAAAAGAATTTCCGTCATCATTGGCTTTCTCGTGACTTGTTCGCGGTTTTGCTACATCATGTAACAACGCAGCAATGCGGACTTCAAGATTTGAAGCCGGAGCATTATCACAACTGTAAACATTATGATAATAAACATCATATTTGTGAAATCGATTTTGTTCAAAACCAAAACCTTCCATTAATTCCGGCAAAATTATATCCAACAAACCTGTAGTTCGCATTAATTCCAATCCGCAAGACGGTTTTGCTGCCGTCATTAATTTACAAAGTTCATCACGAATTCTTTCAGCAGAAACATTTTGAATAAGTTGTACATTTTCTTTGATTGCGTCTATGGTTTTCGGTTCTATATAAAATTCTAAAACTGCCGCAAAACGACACGCACGCAACATTCTCAACGGGTCTTCTTGAATTCTTGCAGTAGGATTATCTACCGCACAAATCATTTTATTTTTTAAATCTTTTTTACCGTCAAACAAATCAATTACTTTTCCGTTTGAAATATCATAAGCAAAAGCATTAATAGTAAAATCTCTACATTTTAAATCTTCATTAATATTGTTTGCAAAAGTATTGTCAGCATTGCGAAATGTCGTAACTTCAAATTCTTCATTTTGAAAAAGAACCAATACAGTTCCGTGCTCCAGCCCTACCGGTATAGTATGTCTGAAAATTTTCTGTACGTCTTCGGGCTTTGCATTTGTGGCAAAGTCATAATCGTGAACATCTTTTCCCATCAAACAATCACGTACCGCTCCTCCGACAAGGTATAATTGAAAACCATTCTTTTTAAAGATTTCGGCAAAGTCTTTTACTGTTTGTGGAAGTGTTATTTTATTGAAAAAAAGTTCCAAAGATTCGGCTATATTCATGCCGGGAAACTATCATTTTTCTATTTTAAAGTCAAACTGCGGTATTTTGCAAAAATAAACTATAGTTTACTTTTTTGCTTAATTGGTGTATTTAATAGCTCAATCTTTTGGGGGATAAACTATGGATAATAAAGTCAACATAGATATGGAATCTCTGATTACATTAAGTTCATTTGAAGTAACAGAGGATGATAAAAAAGTTTATGAAAAGGAAATCGGTGATTTTCTTGAATATGCAAAAATTATTAACAGTGCCGATTGTGACAACCTTGTTCCGTCAGCACACTCGTCTGCGGTTTCCGGAAAAGTTCGTGAAGGCGACACTCCGTCCACTTGGGCAGATTTAAATGCTCTTTTGGCGAATGCTCCGGTAAAAGATAAAACAGCTTATCTTGTTCCGCCGCAAAAAAAACAAGAAGGTGAAGAAAAAGAACTTCCGGAAAAAAAGAAAGCTTTTGCAGATACAGAATTTGAACCGGTAATAGGACTAGAAGTTCATGCTCATTTAAAAACTAAAAGTAAATTATTCTGTACTTGTTCTACAGAATTCGGAAAAGCTCCTAATGAAAATACTTGTCCTGTATGTACCGGACAGCCGGGAGCTTTGCCTGTAATCAATAAAGAAGCTGTTCGCATGGCAATGAAAGCCGGTCTTGCAATGAACTGTAAGATTAATTTAAGAAGCGTTTTTGAAAGAAAAAATTATTTTTATCCGGACTTACCTAAAGGTTACCAGATTTCTCAAATGGAAGAGCCTCTTTGTTCTGGCGGTCACGTTGAAATCGACGTTGACGGAAAACCTCTTTCTATCAGATTAAACAGAATCCACATGGAAGAAGATGCAGGGAAAATGGTTCACGTCGGAGCACCGGGAATTTGGGGATCAAAAGCCAGTGCCGTAGATTACAATCGTACAAGTGTACCTTTGATAGAAATTGTAAGTGAGCCGGATATCCACAGTGCAAAACAGGCAAAAGATTACGTTATTATGCTTCGTGCTATTTTGGTACAATTAGGAATTTGTGACGGAAACTTGGAAGAAGGTAGTTTACGTTGTGACGCAAATATTTCTCTTCGCCCGGTAGGAACTACGACTCTCGGTACAAAAACCGAAGTAAAAAACATGAACTCTTTCCGTGCAATAGAAAGAGCAATCGATTTTGAAATCGAACGCCAAACTAAAATGTTAAAAAACGGACAAAGAATCGTACAAGAGACTCGACTCTGGGATGAAAACAGTCAAAAAACTTACTCTATGCGTTCTAAAGAAGATTCTCACGATTACAGATATTTCCCGGATCCGGATCTTTTACCGTTAGTAGTTACTCAAAATGAAGTTGATGATATTCAACGTCAAATTCCTAAATCTCCTTTGTCAAAAAAATATGATTATATGGCAAAGGATAATTTACCGGAAGAACAAGCTTTACTTTTGATGACTACTCCGGCGTATGCAAACTTTTTCGATGCATTGTTAGCTGAGTATTCAAATACTAAAAATGCAGTAAACTGGTTTTTCAATGAACTTTTGTCATATGCCGAAGGCGGAAAAATTTCCGAACATATTACCCCTAAAGAATTTGCTGCATTCTTGGCTGTTATCGATAAGGGCGAAATCAGCGGAAAAATAGGTAAAGATGTATTGAAAAAATCTTTTGATACAAAAAGAAGTTTACTTGACATCATTGAAAAAGACGGTTGCAAACAAATTTCTAATCCTGATGAAATACGAAAAATGATTCAAGAAGTGCTTGATAAAAATCCTACACAATTGGCTGATTATCGTGCAGGAAAAGATAAATTATTCGGTTACTTTGTAGGTGAAGTAATGAAAGCTTCTAAAGGTAAAGCAAACCCGGCACAAGCTAACCAGTTATTAAAAGAAATGTTGCAAGGTTAATAAAAAGACTGATTGAAAGCATAAAGTGTACTTCAGGTAAATCCTGAGGTACACTTTTTTTATTACAGCTTACAGTTCGCATTACCATTCCAAATTATTGACAAGGCTATTCAAAACATTTATATTTCACAAGTTTTTAGCAACGATGAAAAGTTATCTTTTCGTTATAAAGCTATGATAATCCATGTCTTTTATTTCATGCTTTATCGCTCAATTATACAAATTGAAAAGTTTTGCAATTATGCAATTTTTTCTGCGTTTAATAACGATATTTCATAAACATAGCTTGCTAAACAGACAATTAATAAAAAAATCCTTAACGGAGCTTTAATAATGAAAAAAAATCTAATTTCAATCCTTATAATATTAAGTACATTCACTACTCTTTTTGCGGAAGATATTTTTATACAAGGTCGTTCATCAGTTTTTAATGCTCAATTTTGGGAACGCAGAACAAGTACAAATGAAGATTCATTCAAAAGTCAAAAAATTATGACAAATACTACCGGCGGATCTTTCGGTGCAAGTGCTGAATGGGTTATGTGGGATATGGGTAAAACTCGAGGTTCAAGAATCAGCCTTTTCGGTGGACTTGATGTTGTTTTTCTGGGATTAAACTACATGGGGCATACCAACGACGGAATGACATGGAGTAAAATGCATGATATTGAATTAAAAGAAGGCGGAGCATTTTATTCCGGATTCAAATTAGATTTATATTTTACGGGAACTTTTCCTCGTACCGATTTAAAATGGGGCTTTGGATTTGACGCAAACTTCATGTTCCAATCTTATGCTTCTGTTGTAAAACCTAATGACGACGAAATTTTCTCTCCTTTTTTCACTCCGTCAGTTCTGTTAGCATACGACATTCTATTGAAGAAAACCGCTACTGTTATATACAAACTTACTCCGATGTTAAAAGTCGGTATTACATGTTACCCAATGGTTCCTGATTATTTCATGGAAAACATGTCAAATTATAATTACCTAAACGAATCTTCTCCGGAAAATTGGTACAGCGGTTTTTATATTGAATTATCAGTAAGTACTTCATTCATGTCTTTTCAGTGGAAAAAATAGTATCTGAAATTTAATCTTGCAGCTTTTTCCAAACAGATAAACAGTCATGAAAATACTTTTATGTATATACTTCTTGATTTTTTGTTCCGGTATCCTGTTTTGCCAGCCTGTTGAAGAAGTTATTGTCATAGAAAAATTTGAAGATAATATATCAAATCCGATTAATTCGCTTTATTTTCTGGAAAACCGCACAAACAGTCTAAACATCAATACCGAAAAACGTCATTTCTTACATCAAAGTGATGACAATCTAAAAATAGATAAAGCTCAAATACTGGGCAAAACATTAAATCAAAACATTGAAAACTTCGGTAAACCGCAAGACTTTTCTGTAATTGCGTCAAGCAAAATGCAATACATGAAAGATTCTCACTCTTACCATTTAGGTTTTATAAATACCCCGACTTTTCAAATGTACAGCGGTATTTTAACTACAATAAAAGAACGTTTTTACACTATTGCCAAACCGACAATCAAACTTTCTAAAAATTACAAAATATTTTTTCCGTTTGCATTCAATTACAATTACAACACCGATAATGCTGTAAGCGGAAAAGCCGGCGTCGGTTTTCAATATAATCAAGAAGAAATATCTGTCACAACCACGGCAATGTCGGTATTCGATTTTGATATTAAAGATTCCAGTTTCGCCGGCGGCTTAGAGGCTGTAAATCAGCTGAAATGGAAAAATATTATTAATCACGCAGAACTTTTTATCACAAATAAAGAAGCTTCAATAAAAGACACTTTTACTTTTACAAAAAACTTTTTTTCCTTAAATGCTGACAGTAATTTCACATTTAAATACTACACGGATAAAAAATTATATTTCTCGATGAATCACAGTTTTATGGCAGCATTCTTTTTTAAAAATATATCAATTTTCACCCGTTATTATACTAGCAATAATGAAGATGATATTGAAAAAGATATAAATGAAATCACACCGTGGAAACGCCGCCTAAATGCCCAAATGTCCGATTATACTATGGATTATATCGGTACCGAATGGTATTCCGGCGGGCAAATCCGTTGGAAACACAAAAAATTATTATTGGAAGCTTCTTCTTATGCCGCATCAAACAATGCTGTTTCCAGTATAAAAGATTCAAAATGGCTTCCTGCTGTTCCTTTTTTTGTACAACTTTTGACTGCCGGATTTTATAATGATTTTATAATGCTACGTTTCTCACCGTTTTTATGCATAGGAAATGAAATCCTCGATTACGGTATTCACAGCAACATAGATATTTCTACAAAACACAACATCAGAATACAGACAAACAACGGTGTAAAAATTTCGGGAGCCGTAGAAAATATTAAGATTGATAATGAAATAAAATTAGGTTATTGTCTGCTGAAACATTGGTATTTATATCATTCCGCATATTTTTGTAATAAATATAACTTTTTATCTCAAAAATATTCGCTTGAAGGAAAAATCTGCGGCGGTGCTTCTTTTCAGTTTTAATTATTAATTATACAGGAGTTTTATATGGAAATAAGTTTGAACTCTATTATTACAAACAGTGTTTTATCTGTACTTGCAATTTTTTCGATAATTTCACTTTCCATTATAATAGAAAGATTTATATTTTTTTATCGTTACAAAATTAACCTTAATATATACAGAAAATATATTCCGAATGAGATTTCCACATTGAAACAATCTCTTATTGCTAAAGATTTAAATACTAATTCTAAGAAAAAAATAACTCCGTTTGATACCATTTTGCTAAGTATTTTAACTTTACCTATTATCAACAGAAGTGAAATGCGTGAACGTTTAGACGCAAAATTTACCGAAGTCTACATGATTTATCACAGTAAAGTAAATATTTTAGGAATATTCGCCAAACTTTCTACTCTTCTGGGATTATTTGGTACCGTTACAGGAATGATTGAATCATTTAACAATATTGTTGACAAAGGCGTAAGTACTGCGTCGATTGTAGCAAGCGGAATATCTGCCGCATTAATTACTACAGCTGCCGGTTTGATAATCGCAATTCCCGTTACTTTCTTTTATGAATATTTTAATGACAAAATTGACGGTGAAATCAGAAAAATGGAAATTATTACTTCCGATCTTTTATCTGCACTTATAGACAAAAGTCGAACTCGGAGCCAAATAAAATGAAATATACCTTTTTTAATCGCCCCAAAAGTTCAATTGATATGACTCCGTTGATGGACATAATATTCTTAGTTCTAATTTTTTTCATGGTCGGAACTACTTTTGAAATGAATCGTTCATTAAAAATGAACTTGCCGGAAACTCTCACTGCGGAAGGCAATTTATCAGAAAATAAAATTTTACTGGAAGCAGACTCCGAAGGAAATATTGCGGTAAACGGACAACGTGTAGATTTGGCATCACTTTCCGAAGCTATTCTCAATTTATCGCCTAATGAGACTACCGAAGTTTACATTATGGGAGATGAAAATATTCCGTACAAAACAATAGTTCAAATTATGGATATAGTAAAAATTTTAGGCCTGGAACAAATTTCACTCGTTACGGATATCAAAAAGGAATTATAAATGCAACATAATGGGCATTTACGTTATTATTTCATATTATCCATTTTTATTCATGCAATAATATTTTTTCTGTTTTACTACTTTTTCTTACAAAAAAAAGTTTCGTTTCGTACGGAAGAAAATAAAATAGTCAACGTAAGAATCGTTAAAACACCGCCCAAGTCTGCAAAAAATCTCTCTAACGACGGACAAATTTCCAAACCCAAAACGATTTCCGGATTTAAAAACATGATTCAAAATCGCCCGAAATTAGCACAGATTTCACCGCAAAAAACTGGTTTTTCTAAAAAAATTGCACCTTATAAAGAATCAAAAAGCAGCCATTTTTCACAAGAATTTCGTAAGAATTTCGCAGCTGCCTCAAAACTTTACGACAGTGAGAATGATATAAATGAACCAACAATGAAATTTGCAGAAACTGACGGTTTAACATTCAGTGACGGCGAAGCTCGCCGATTAATAGAATATGATACAGAAGCTATAAAATCTCTAAATTTAATTTCTGATCAAGAATGTACATTGCTTTTAACCGTGAATGAAAATGGTTATATTGCTAATATTGAAATTATAAAATCTACAGATGATCAATTACTTGATGATACAATTGTTTCTATTATAGGAAATTGGAAGTTTGAACAAGGAATAAGTCAGCAAAAAGCGATGTTGAAATTAAAATATTTTATTAAGTAAAAATATGAAAAAGCGAAAAATTGTTGTTTTAAACATTATTATCTTATTTCTTCTTTCATTTTTTATCGGTGCTTTTCTGTACAGTACAAATATTTTCCTGTATCGTGTACTTTTGAAACAAAAAAACGAACTTATTGCTTTAGCCGAAGATTTCTCTGGCTGTAAAATTGAATATTCGTCAATTCGTCCGTCACTAAATGCTATTATAATTCAACAAGTTTGTCTGATTAATAAAGAAAATCAAAATATAATTCGTTTAGGTACGGTAGAAATCGACTTGTCTATTTTTTCATGGTTAAAAAATCAAAACTCTCCGTTAAATTTTTTGACCGGTATTAATATTAAAAATCTACATTTAGATACGAGCATTGAAAAACTTAAAGAAATAAAATTACCAGAGCGAACATTATCTGCTAAAAAAAGTATACCGGATATAAGTAATATTTTGTTTTCATTTTCAAAATCCAGTTTGCGGTTAAAACTGGAAAATAATCAAGAAGCAGAAATTTTAATCGATTCACTAAGAGCTAACTTTTTTCATAACAAAGCTAATATAAAAGGTAATATATCTCTTGCATACGAAACAAACGCCAAAACTCTTGCAAGTACACAAATTTCATGTACCGGAGAATTACTTTTTTCCCCGCAATTTCAAATAATTTTCCCTGAAATTGTTTTTTCTGAAATTCAAGCAATGGGAATAATGTTAAAAAATCAATCATTCAGATTGAAATACGAATTACCGATGAAATTCTCTCTGGAGCGACTAAAAGACCAATCACCTATAGAATTGACAGGAAACAGCGACGGCGAAAATATAAAACTAGGCTTAGCACTAAATAAGATTTCTCCGACTAATTTAATTTCCGGTTATAATTCCGATTTTCCAGAAAGGACTCAGGATTTATTAAAGCCATTAACAAACATAAATATTTTATCACAAGCCGATTTTAATATAAAAAATAAGAATATTACTGCTAATTTTTTGGGAAATCTGGAATATAAAGCCATTCCATTATTCGGCGATGCTAATTTTGATTTAGATATATTATTAAACAATTCAAAATTATCCATAAATAATTTTGTGTTTTCCTCAACGGAAACAACCGACAAACAAAAAGTTTCGGCAACCGGAGATTTTGACTTTGCCAAGAAAGAACCAAATGTCAAAATCGATATAAACAAAGTTAAATTATTAACAACCGAACTATCTACTTTGTTAAAAGTAAAAAAAGAGAACAATAAATACGTAATTTCATCTGATGAAATTTTAATGAATAATAAAAATATCCCGCCGTTTAAATATATTCTTTCAAAAACAGAGAAATACGGGAAAAAACAATTAGCAATAGAAACCGTGGCTGCGTTTAACGGAATCTCAATTTCATCTGAATACAATCAAGATTTTAATAATCTTTTTTATCATTTTAATATTCAAAATATGCAAACGGCAGCATTTTACGACAGCAACTTTACAAAAGATATTACGATAGATTCCGATTTTAAATTTTATTCACGCAACGGAAATATTATAATTCATGAGGGAACTTTACAGGCGTACGACAAATCAAAGTCATTATTAAAGTTTGGATTTGATTTTACAAACGGAATATTTGATTTAAACGAAATTGCATTTAAGGAAAAAAATATTCTATGGAATTTACGAGGACAACTTCCTGCACTATTCAATGCACCTACCGATAAATTCACCGTAACTCTTTATCAGCCTGGCAACAATCTTTCATTACCTTTTGCAATCCATTCTAAAGATAATGAGTTTTCAATTTTATTCGGTAAAACTCAAATTGCTTCATTTAACCAAAAAGCAAAATCATTAAACGTTGCATTTAATTCACTTTCTTTACCTTTCAAAGTACGTGAATCTCAACCGAAAATTTCACTGAAAATAAACGGTAATTTCATTAAAAAACCGCAAATAAACGGAAATATAAGTATTTCCGATTTAAATATTTTCTACGACAAAAACGGAAATATTTCCGGAAAATTTTCCTTTAGAGATAAATTGTTAGATATTAACGAATTCACATACAAAGATTCTTCCAATAAAATAACCGGAATCGCATCCGGAAATTTTAACGAAACAATGCAATTTGATATGCTGCTTACCGATGACAGAAAAAAAGAATCGTATACAATAAATTGTCAATTAGCAGACAAAAAGATTTCCGGTAAAGCTTTTATTACCAATATGGAACTAAAAAAGATTTTAGGTTCAGATTATAAAGGTGCATTAAACCTGCGATTGGGTATAAAAAATGACTTGTTCTCACCGGACATTTCATTGGAAACAGAAATAGTCAACGGTATTTATAAAAATTCAATGCCTATGAAAGCTTTTATAATAGGAAAAAAACAAGGCAATAAAGTTGAAATTAATGCTTTGGATTTCCAACGCGGTCGCTTGAAATGTAATCTGGCAAATTCTTATTTTTATTTAGATAATAAGAAAATAAGAAACATTAATATCGGCGGTAATTTCAGTACTGAATTTATGGCAAGACGTATAAAAAGTTCATTCAATATTACGGGAAATATTAACTCTCCGGATGAAATGCTTTGCCTTCTTGATTTACACGACAATTCCATTGCATATCTGCGAAGCGGAAATACCGTACGCCATGATAAATTGGCTGATACCAAGTTAAGAATTGTTCAACGCAACAGTCGTACTACGGTAGATTCTGTAGGACAAAACGGTCTGAAAATGGTCATTATGAAAAATAGTATAATCGCCAATTTGTTTAACGATAAACAAAGAATCTTAAATGTTAATCTAAGCAAAAATGATAAAAAAGAAATTCGCGGTAATATAGATTTATTCCATTTTCCTATAGATCCAATCAGTACCGTTACATTACCTATAGTTGAATTGAGTACCGGAAAACTAAACGGTCGCCTTTCATTATCCGGTACAATGGATGATCCACTATTTTCCGGAGAAATCGCACTTTATCACGGTAATGTAAAAATTCCTGACTACCTGTCACGTCCGATTGTCGGTGCTACAGGAATCGTACGTGGTAACGGTAAAAAATTGTCAGTTGTAAATGTTTGCGGTACATGCGGCGACGGTCTTGTTACCGGATACGGTGACATTTTATTTTCAAAAAACAAATTTGACCGCTATAAATTTGTTGTCAGTTCCGATTACGTCCCTGCACATTTTGCAATGTCTATTATTAATGTAGAAGGAAAAGGATCACTAAATTCTTTCATTTTTGAAGGTGCTCCGAAAAATTTTATTTTTGACGGAGACATTGTTGTAGACCAAGCAAATATTGATATAAACACAAACCAATTAGGTAAATCTAATACCAAAAAGAAAAAATCTAAAATCGGATTACCTATAGATGTCAATCTGAAGTTTACAAGCGGAAAAAAAATAAATGTAAACTATCCGCTTATCAATGCAACATTAGCTGAAAATAACAATATTTATCTAAGATACAGCGATATCGACAAAACAATAGGATTGGAAGGCGATATAAAATTAAAGAGTGGAAAAATAAATTATCTTAATCGAACTTTCAAAATTGAAGATGCTTCTGTACAATTTGACGGAACCGGATTTAATCCGCTGATAAATCTGACATCATATTTCAGTACAAGAGATAAAGACAAAAATAACGTAAAAGTTTATTTATCGATGAATGACAGACTTCTTTCATTCAAAACTCGTTTTTATTCTTTCCCGCAACTTTCAGAAAACGAATTAAATCAATTGTTGGGACTTCCTGCCACTCAAACTTTTGATAATGAAAGCGATTTTGCCAGAACAACAAATGATTTAGAATCAATTCAAAATACAACCAATTACTTAGGAAATACTTTTCTGTTCAGTCCGTTGGAAAACATTGCTCGCCGAGGTTTGAACCTTGATACATTTTCACTTAACACCGAGATTTTCGGAAACATATTGTCGTCAAACACCGGACTTGTTGATATGTTGGATAATTCAAGTCTTTCAATCGGTAAGTATATATTTGAAGGTTTTTATATCGAATCTATGATGACATTCAATAAAAAAAGTGATACAAACGATAGTATTTTTTTAACTTTACCGAATACCAATTATGGATTCAACTTACAATTACAAGTTTTATTAGAATTACCTTTCGTTTCTTTAGGATATTCGGTAAAACCGCGTGATTTAACAAATATAACCGACATGGAACAAACTATTTCTATAGAATCCGGGTTTAAATTTTAAATAAGGATGGATTTTCGTTTATGAAAAAAAAGTATTTGTGTTTTTTATTATTTCTATTCTTACTTCCTTTAGCTGCACAAGAAGCAGAATCCGATCTTTCTACTGATACGACAATAGAAGATTTTACATCTGAAGATGAATACGAAGAAGAAGTTTCCGAAGAATCTGATGAAGGAAAACTTATTAATAAAGTTATCTACAGAGGAAACAAGAAAGCTAAAAAGAAAGACATCGAAGCACAAATAATGTCAAGAGAAGGTACAATATTAGATTTGACTATAATCGAACAAGATTATCTTAAACTCATGGAGTTAAATCTTTTTGATGACATTTACGTAACTACCGAACCGGCAATAAATCCTTTGACCGGAGAAACTCTCAACGATGTAATTAACCTTGTATATGAATTCCAAGAAAAGCCAATGATCAGCAGAATCCTGTTTAAAGGAAATAAAAATATCGGTATCGGATTTCTATTGGGCGATATCAGTACAAAAAACGGTGATCAAGTTGATAAAAGTGCAATCGTTACAGATATGATTGCTTTGGAAAATAAATACAAAGAAAAAGGTTTTAATCACGTAAAAGTTGATTATGAAATATTCCAAAATGATGAATTAAAAGAAAAAAATTTAGTTCAGCTCATTTTTCATATCGAAGAAGGTACGGAAACTTACATATCTGAAATAGAATTTCAAGGAAACAACAGTTTCACCGAATCAACATTAAAAAGTAAAATGAAAACAAAAGAGCGAAAATACTTAGGTATCCAAAAAGGTATTTTTCAAGAAAATGTTTTCTATGAAGATATAGAACAACTTATGAATTTCTATAGAGAACAAGGATACTTCAAAGTCGATATTCTTCGTCCGGAAATAAATTATTTTACTGTAAAAGATGATAAAGGAATTGAAAGAGAAGCCATTAAAATAGTAATCAAAGTTAATGAAGGTTCACGATATACTTTCGGCGGTTTAGATTTGAACGGAAATAAGATTTTTACTACCGACGATTTAATTTTCATTACTAAATTACGTGAAGGACAAGTTTTCAATTACACTAAATACCAGATTGATTTATACATGTTAAATCTCAAATACAGAAATGCCGGATATATTGAAACTCGAATAGAAGACATTCCTAATATCGATGAAGAAAATAAAGTAGTAAGCTTTAAAATCAATATTACGGAGTCAAAACGTAGTTATATTGAATCTGTATATTTCAGAGGAAACGAAAAGACGAAAACTTATGTTCTCGAACGTTACGTTTATACTAAAGTCGGTGATATTCTTGACCAATCAAATTTGGAATTATCACGAACTTATTTGATGAATCTCGGTTATTTTAATAATGTTACCTACGATATCCAGCAGGGTTCTAAACCAGGATTACTAAAAGTCATTTATGTTCTCGAAGAGCGTTTAACTGCGGATTTTAAATTTGGATTGCAAGTTGCGATGAGTGAATGGCCACCTGATGTTTCCCTTTTTGCCGAAGTTGCAGAAAACAATTTTCTCGGTCGTGAAATCATAATGAGCGGAAAAGTTGAGCTTGCTTTGTCAAAACAAGGTGGTCAGTTTAAGATTCAAGATCCTTGGTTTCTCGGAGCTCCTGTAAGTCTCAGCAGTACGCTTCAATTTTATCACAATTGGGATCAAACAATTTTGCGTAAACTCACTACTGATGATTATTTGAACTATTCCGGTTCAAAATCAAATCCTAGTGATGACGATATTCGTGACTGGTATGACGACAGAGCAGACAGTACGACAGCAAAGAATTTAAATTATATCGGAGCAAACTCTAAAGGTGACAACTGGGGCGGAATGGGAATTCATGATTTAGATTTCTTATTCAGTACATCGGCAGCTTACCGTTTTGCAAATATTTATTCTGTAGGGGCTACCTACTCTATTGAACCTATTTATACATTCTTGCCGTCTCGTTTCGATTACGAATCAGTAAAAGATCCGGAATATTTGGCAAAAATTAACGAAATAAATAGTTCTACATACAGAGATATGCTTGTAAATGAGTTTTCTATCAAGTCTACTTTTGGAATTTCTTTCTCTATCAATACAACAAGAAGAAAGATAAATCCTTATGACGGATACAAATTCAGTGCATCTGCCGGATATACGTGGGGACATTACGATTATCTTTCGTTATCATCACGCTTTACGTATTATTTAAAACTGTTGCAAATGGATTTCAACAACTGGGTATTTAATCACGTACTTTCAATCAACGTAGGTGCTTCATTTATATTCCCTGGATTTAGAAACCTCGGCGGTCAATTGTACGGAAAAGACACTAAAGGCAGAGGACCGATTATCGATGATGATGATATGTTGTATGTTGACGGATTCTTTGTAGGACGTGGATGGGGATCTTCTATAGGAACAACTTCAGGATACGAAGGTAAATTGAGCAATAAATACGGTTTTGCACGATTTGACGGTTCTTTAGAATACAGAGTTCCTATTCAAGAACAATTTATCTGGCTTGCAGCATTTATCGATATTGTAAATCTTGCTGAAGGTCCAAAACGACGTTATGTTTATACAGACAGTGACGGTAATACGATAACATCCGGAAATTCTGTTATTTACAGTACAAACAGCGACGATGCTTGGCGTTGGTGGGATCAAACAGAAAATAATAAATGGTACAACAAAGATATGAGCAATTGGTACGGCTTGGAAAATTGGTACGGTTCCGTAGGACTCGGAGTACAGCTGGCAATTCCTCAATTACCGTTAAGTTTCTACATTGTAAAACGTTTCCAAATCAACTATCAAGGTGGATTTGAATGGTGCGGTAATGTTGCTAATTCACCTAACTTAGATTTTGTTTTATCAATGACAGGAATATATTTCTAATGAATAAAACAATTTTAACAGCCAATACATTTTCATAATATGAAAAGAAGATGCCAGATAATTGAAGCAAAAACTTCGCATATCTGGGCATCTTTTTTCATGAAAAAGCAATATTTATAATATATTTAGGAGTCAAAAAAATGTCAAAAAAGTTTTTTCTTTTCTTGTTATTTCTTACAGTATCCATATTTAGCCTAGTTGCACAAGAAGAAAAATCATCCTCTTTTATTACGGAAGAAAGAGAAGACAGAACAAAATTTACCAAAGAATCATATGAAAATGATTCAACAAAAGACACGAAGGAAGATGTCACTTCTGAAATGAAATTGGAAGAATTACAAAAAAAATTAGATAAAATTTCTACTGATATTGAAAAGTTAAAATTTCAAAGCAGCTTTTTGAACTTTGACATCGGCGGTTCATTAAAAGTTACATGGGGAATAAACTTCCCGGATAATCCCTTTGGATTTTTGGCAGGAAAAAATGACATTAAAAATCCTATACACGGATTTGACTTTGAAAATAAATTAGATTTGAAGTTATCATTGAACAATAAATATTTTAATAAAAAAGCCGGAAGTTCTGATGACTTTGCAGAAATCAATTTTAAATTCAAGATGAAAAATATCAAACCTGTACCTTACGATTACCGCCCAACATCCGGTGATTACTATGAAGTAGATGCAAAAAATCAGGATGGAGAATCTGTAAAAATTTATTTCCCCAAAAATGATGAAGATAAAAACAAAGCCCACTTACAAGTTGGAAACTATGAATTTATTTTAGAACAAGCACGTCTTTCAAACCTTTTGGGTGTAGGTTTCTTTATCAATTACAGCGATGTTACACAAGTAAATACTTACTATGGAATAGATTCTTCTGTAGAAACGCTTAAGCTAAATCATGATTTTTTAAATCATAAGTTTTTCAATAATAAAGAAGTTTTCTTTTCTTTTGATTATGAAGACTATGCTCCGGAATCAGTAATCGCAGAATCTATGAATCTTTGGTCTGATGATATGCTCACAGACCAACAAGAGCCACACGGAATATCTTTAGGATACGAAGGTGACATCAGTGATAATTTTCACTTTTTATTTGAAGGCGGTATCGCATCAAAAGACGGATATGATGCAGTTGAAAATAAAGACAATACTTTAGACTACGGATTTTTCTTAAAATCTGAAGCTGATATCAGAACAAGCAAAGTTTTTGTAGCTCCAAAAGTTAATTTTGGGCTTGCTTTTCAAACAGATACGCAAAAAGATGAAGACAACACTTGGGGCACTTTCAGCTTCTCTTTCGATTTACCGGTGCAATACAAAATTAACAAAACCGATTATGTAAACATTCGCAACTCTTTCACATGTAATACACATTTTGCACATACAAATGTTGCACTTGTTTACAGCCTTATTCCGGAAATAAATGTATTGTACAATTGTTTAAACTTCTCATTGCCTATTCAATATTGGTTTCAAGACAGTGACAACAAATCTTTCGGCGGTGGTTTTTATCGTGTAGAGAACTTAGAACACCAAGTTTATACTCAATTTTATGAACAGCACATATTTAATCTGGCATTTGTATCATCATTCCGTTCAAATTATTTATTCGGAAATACGTTTGAGCTAAAAATTAAAAATACTATTCAATCAACTCTTACATTCAGCGATGAAGAAGAATATTTCTTCTATGATATTCTGCGTTTTCAATTTGATTGGAATCAAGTTCCTTTCGCCGGAAGTTATGTCGTAATGGAATCTGTTCAACTTTTCCATGATTTCGGATTGGGCGTAGCACACAATGTTCGCATGGCAGAAATAGGACAAATATATGATGATGAAAAAAATACAACCGGAAAATATTATCGCTTACCGTCAGAAGAACGTTGGGAAGGCGGAGTTTTGTTTAATTCTAAATTCGGTTTAAATTTAAACTTTTCACCATATATGTCTGTAGGACTTGCTATCAGTACACCAAGTTTCCTATTATCCAATCCGGATAATGTTATAGGCAATCAAAATACTTACTGTACTATAGAATTATGGTCTGAGATACGGATTTAATAATGTTCAGCGAATCTTCTTCTGATAAATTAAATTTTGATTTTCAACATCTTACCGGAATCGTTGTAAGCTTAAAATGCGGTGAAACTACGCTTGAAGATGTGAATTATTCAGTTTCAGAAATAATCCAACTTGCAAAAACTTTAGGCGTAACGATTGAAAATAAATTCATTCAACATCGTAAATTCATTGACTCAGCATATTATATCGGTCAAGGTAAGCTGGAAGAAATTCGCTGTTATATGATTGAAAATAATATAGACATTCTTATTTTCGATAATGAACTGTCCGGGATACAAGAGCGAAACATTGAGAAATTTGTCGGTAAACCTATATTAGACAGAACGGCGATAATTTTAAATATTTTCAAAAAACGTGCAAAATCCAATGAAGCTAAATTGCAAGTTGAACTTGCAGCCCTTGAGTATCAAATGCCGCGACTTCGTAATATGTGGACTCACTTTTCAAGAAGTGAGGGCGTTGTAGGAATACGCGGCGGTGAAGGTGAAAAACAGTTAGAATTGGATAAAAGAATGATTAAAAACAGAATCACCGCAATCACAAAACGACTGGAAAAAATTGATACTCAAATGAAAACCAGACGAAAAAAAAGAAGTTACTCCAGAAATGTAAGTCTTGCGGGATATACAAATGCAGGTAAAACATCATTAATGAATCTACTATCTAAAAAAACTCTTTTTGCAGAAAATATGATGTTTTCTACAATCGATTCTACGGTTCGCAAAGTTTATATCAATGATGACTTATCTATTTTACTAAATGATACTGTAGGATTTATAAATAAGCTCCCCTGCTCCCTGGTAGCATCGTTCAAATCTACCCTTGACGAAATTCTCGGAGCAGACTTAATACTTCATGTTATTGATATTTCATCAGAATTTGCTCAAGAACACATTAATTCGGTAGAACAAATTTTGCGTGAAATCGGAGCAGATCATATTCCGATTATAAAAGTTTACAACAAAGCCGACTTGCTGGATGGTATAATCGAAAACGGAATGCACATTTCCCCCGACGACATTTTGATTTCTACATATACAAAACAGGGAATAGAAACTCTGAAAGAACGTATTCATCAATTTTTTCTTCCTGACAACGAATTTAATCAATAAAAAAAACGTACAATTTTCACTTAGATTCTTCCCATAATCAAACATCTATGTAAATAAAATACAATAATATGTAATTTTTTTATCAACTTGTAGTTAAAAATGACTCCGAAACGCATTAAAGTTAAATAGAAGAATTTTCTTCGAGTTTATATTTTAAGGAATGAGAAATGAGCAATTTTAAACGCTGGGAAGATTTAACTTTTACTGATGATTTTATCTTCTCACAAGTCATGAAAAATGAAGACATCTGCAAGTCGTTAATCGAAACAATTTTGAAAATCAAAGTAGGTAAAATTGAATTCTTAACAAGCCAATATGAAATTGAAATTGAACCACAAGCAAAAACTATTGCTATGGATGTTTATTTGCGAGATGAAAAGAAAATTATCAATGTAGAAATGCAAACCGGTCACCGTCTGGAACTACCGAAGCGTTCGAGATATTATCAAGCCGCTGCAGATATTGATAATACTCCACCAAGCGGGGTATACAACGAAATGAAAGATAATTACGTAATTTTTATCTGTACGTTTGACCCGTTTTTACACGGACAAGCATTTTATCACTTTGAAAATGTTTGTCTTACGTGCAATCCGCCATTACTATTAAACGACGGAACTTATAAAATTTTTCTAAACACAGCGGCAGAAGATTTGTCTTTGCTTGACCCGGAATTGAAGTTATTCTATGATTATATTCGACGTGGA
>JAGANG010000076.1 GCA_017624275.1 Spirochaetales bacterium
AAAGAAAATTTTATTTCACTTTACAATGCTTTACACGGTACGAATCTTGACGCAAAGACAACAGATGTTCAACCTGTAATGCTGGAACGTGTACTTTACATGAAGTATTACAATGACATTGCCATGCTTATTGACGGAAAAATCGTCATCTTGATTGAACATCAATCAACCATTAATAAGAATATGCCCTTTCGTTTTCTGGAATACATCGCGAGGATTTACGAAAAGATAACCACAAAAGACGAGAAGTTCGGGCGTAAATTGGTGAAGTTGCCTATTCCGGAATTTTACGTTTTTTACAACGGAAAAGATGATTACCCGACTGAAAGCATTATGAAACTGTCCGACGCATTCATACAACTCGGCGACGACTGCAAATTGAAAAATCAGCTTGAAAATGCTAATTATCCACTTGAAATATCTGTGAAAGTGATTAATATTAACGTGGATAAGGAAAATCTCATTTTGAAACGTTGCGAAGCATTGAAAGGATATTCAGAATTTATTGAACAGGTGCGTTCCAATATTGAAAATGCAGTTCCTGAACCGCTAACAACTGCGATAAAAGAGGCAATCAAGAAAGGCTTTCTTTCGGACTATTTAAACCGAAAATCAACGGAGGTACAAAATATGTTACTAGCAGAATATGATTATGACACAGACATTGCTGTTCAACGAAAAGAAGCATTTGATGACGGATTTTCTGCCGGCGAAGAACGTGGCATTTCTATCGGATTGTCGCAAGGTGTACAACAAGCCAAGCTTGAAACTGCGAAAAGTATGAAGCTAGAAAATATGTCGATTTCTATGATTTCTCATTTTACCGGACTGACACCGGATGAAATAGAAAAACTGTAAGTTGTAAGAGTCTTAAACAACTGTTTGTAAGAAACTTGGATAAGTAACAGACCCCAATTTCATTTCGGAATACATACATATCACCATAGAAAAATAAAAAAAGTGTACATTTAAAAAGGTTTTCTTCCTTTATAAAAGTACACTTCTATATTTTTGCATTAACAAAAATTTATATTTCCATATTCATTACATGGCGAACTTCTTTTAATGTTTCAATAGCCATCGCACGTGCTTTTTCTGCTCCGTTCAGCAATACTTGTCGTATATAATCCGGTGCTGCTTCTAATTTTTTACGTTCTTCACGCATAGGTCGAAGCTTTTCGTTTAATGCTTCAGTCAATGTTCTTTTCAACACACCGCCGCCGCCGTCACCTATTCGTGCTGCGATTGTTTCCGGCTCTTCTCCGGTACAAAGGCTGATTAACATTAATAAATTAGCTACTTCCGGACGATTTTCCGGGTCATAAGTAATATTTCTGTCGCTGTCTGTTTTTGCTTTTTTTATCAAAGCAGCTGTTTCATCTTCCGTTGCCGAAAGCATTATTGCATTACCGCGACTTTTACTCATTTTTTGACTTCCGTCCAATCCCATAATGCTTGGTGTTTTAGAAAGCAATGCTTGCGGCATAGGAAATACCGGCTCGCTATTTTTACAAAATTTTTCATTAAAACGGCGTGCTATAAGTCTTGTCATTTCCAAATGAGGAAGCTGGTCTTTTCCTACCGGTACTACAGTCCCTTTGCAATAAAGAATATCAACCGCTTGATGTACCGGATAAGTATACATTCCGGCATTAACACTTTTTAATCCCGCAGCTTGGATTTCTTCTTTTACTGTAGGATTTCTGCTTAATTCTGCATTAGATACAAGTGTCAAAAAAGGTATCATTAATTGATTTGCTTCGGGAACGTAACTGTGCGGATATATAATCACATCCTCTCCCGGTTCTATACCGGCTGCAAGATAATCAATCACAAGCTGTTTTGTATTTTGAGAAATTTCAGAAAATGCATCGTGATCTGTCAATACTTGATAATCTGCAATTAATATACATGTAGGTACACCGAGTTTTGAAAGTCTTACACGATTTTGTAAAGAACCGAAATAATGTCCTATATGCAATCTTCCGGTAGGACGATCCCCGGTAAGTACTCTATATTTCTTAGGATTTATTACTATATCCTTTTCTATTGCCTGACTGCGTTCCAATGCAGCCTCATAAGTTGATTTTGCTTCTGACATAAAACCTCATTTCAAAAAAAATGGCGAAGATTGCCCTTCACCACTTTTTTATAATTTATTAAAAAATATTAAAATGCAATCGTTACTTTACCGTCAACTTTTAAATCTCCGGCAGAGTCTTCTACATAAACACGGCAATCTATTAATTTCTCGCCGTCTTTTTCATATTTCTTTTTTACAATTCCTTTTGCTACCAAGGTATCACCCGGACGAGTAATACTTTTAAAACCTGCAGAATATTTTTTTATCATTTTAGGTTCTGCAAATGATGTAATCATCTGTCCCAAAATTCCCATTACAAGCATTCCGTGTACTATTGTACCGTCAAGCCCGGCTTCTTTTGCATAATCAGGTACTGTGTGAATTTGATTAAAATCCCCTGATGCACCTGCATATTTTATCAATTGAAGTTGTGTTATCGGGCCTTTAGTCAAAGAAGGTAATTCATAATCTACGTCAATTTCATCCCAAGTAATCATGCATTTTCTCCTTTAGGTACAACAATCGTCATTTTTGCAATAAGAACTTCTTCTCCGTCTCTGCTATAAATAGATTTAAAAGTTACCATATCCATTGCAGATGACGCACGCATAGAATCTACTTTTACTTTGCCGGTGATAACATCTCCGGGGTAAATAGGTGAAAAGTATTCATATTCTTCTTTTGCATGAAGAAGTTTTTTTATATCAATTCCCATTTCTGTCATTCTGTTCCAAATTTCCGGATATCCCCAAAAATTCATCAATGTAGGAAATGTTAATGATGCCGGAGTGTCTTTGTATCCGGCTTTTTGAGCTTCTTCTTTATTTAAGAAAATCGGATTTTCATCCCCTATAGCCAAACAAAGCTCTTTTATTTTAGAACGATCTACTTCAAAAATAAATTCAGGAAATTCTTTCCCTAAATATGACATATCAAGCATTATATTCTCCTTAACTTAGCGTAATACTAAACCGCCGTCAACAACAAGAACTTGACCTGTAATATAACGTGACGCATCGCTGGCAAGAAATGCTACTGCATCTGCAATTTCTTCCGGCACTCCGGCTCTGCACATAGGAATTTTTGTCATAAATTCTTCTTTAGCTTTTTCAGATACTGCACGAGTCATATCTGTATCGATAAATCCCGGAGCAACAGCATTTACTGTTACGTTTCTTTTAGCTAATTCTACAGCCATTGATTTTGTCAATCCTATAATACCGGCTTTTGAGGCAGCATAGTTTGCCTGTCCTACATTTCCTTGAATACCGACAATAGACGACATGTTTACAATTTTTCCGTAGCGAGCTTTCATCATCATCATAGAAGCTTCTTTAGAAACCAAGAATGTACTGCGTAGATTTACTGTAAGTACACGGTCAAAATCTTCTGCACTCATTCTCATAGAAAGTCCGTCTCTTGTGATACCTGCGTTATTAACACAAATATCAAGCTTTTCAAACTTTTCATTGATTTGACTGAATAAAGTTTTTACAGTTTCTTCTTGCGAAATATCTCCATAAAAAGATTCTACTTTTACATTATATTTTTCTCTGATTTCTGCTGCAACTGCTTCAATAGCATCACTTGTAGCTGTAATCATCAAAGAAGCACCGCCTGCTGCTAATTTTTCTGCAATTGCTTTTCCTAAACCTCTTGAAGCACCTGTTACAAGTGCAACTTTTCCTTCAAAATTCATTCTTATCTCCTATTTATTTATTATGCTTTATACTTTTTCATTAAAATAACTGCATTATGTCCGCCGAATCCAAAAGAGTTACTCATTGCATAATTAACTTCTTTTTCTTTTTTCACATTAGGAACATAATCTAAATCAAAACCTTCATCCGGTTCATCTAAGTTGATAGTAGGTGGAATCACATCGTTTTGTAAAGCTTTTACAAGTACCATCGCCTCAATTGCACCGGCACCACCCAATAAGTGACCAGTCATTGATTTTGTAGAGCTTACCGAAACTTTTTTTGCAGCTTCCCCAAAAACTGTTTTAATAGCTTTTGTTTCCATTGCATCGTTCAATCCGGTAGATGTTCCGTGAGCATTAATATAATCGATTTGATCAGGAGTAATACCTGCCATACTTATAGCGTCGTTAATTGCACGTATTGCACCGTCAGCATTAGGGTCAGGTGAAGTCATGTGATATGCATCTTCTGTAAGTCCGTATCCGCAAACTTCCGCTAAAATATTCGCACCTCTGGCTTTTGCATGTTCTAATTCTTCCAATACCAATATAGCCCCACCGTCTCCGGCTACAAATCCGTCACGATCTTTATCAAACGGACGGCTTGCTTTTTCCGGATCTTCGTTTCTTTTTGTAGACAACGCACGCATATTTCCGAAACCGGCAAATGCACTTTCACATATACCTGATTCTCCGCCTCCGGCAACAATCATGTCTGCACGTCCGGCACGAATTGCAAGGAAAGCCTCTCCGATTGCATTTGTACTGGAAGCACAAGCAGTCACGTATGTACTGTTTACACCTTTAGCATTTAAAGCTTGAGCTACCCATCCGCCGGCTAAATTTGCAATTAATTTAGGTATCAAGAACGGAGAAACTCTTCTCGGTCCGCGTTCTTGCAAAATTTTAACCTGTTCTTGTAATGTTGAAATTCCGCCTACTCCGATTCCCATCATAACACCAAGACGGAAAGGATCTGCTACAGGAGATTTCATATCTTCAAATCCAGGAAATACTGTATGTTCTTCAGGATGTGCCATAGGAATTCCAGCAGATTTAGCAGCTTCTACCGTTGCAGCAAATACAATTTGCTGTGAACGATCCATTTTATTAGCCATCTTAGAATCAATATTAAATGCAGCAAGATCAAAATCTTTTAACTCTCCACCTATTTTACAACGATAATCATCCGTATTGAATGAAGTAACTTTTCCGATACCGGATTTTCCTTCCAACATTTTCTTCCAAGTAGATTCAATATCGTTTGCAAGTGGATTTACTGTTCCCATTCCAGTAATTACAACTCTTCTTTCCATAATTTTATAAAACCTCCATTTTTTCATTGTGACCACATGGTCACCAATAAGGACATATAATGAGCAAATCTTTATCATAAAATCTATATTGTGTCAAAAGATAAATCTTTGTTTTAAACAAATACTTATTATCAAGCATAAACCGAATAAATTTGATGTTGTTTGTAAAAATGTCTATCAATCAAAAAATATTGGTATAATGTCGATATGAGAGAATTTAATTTACTATTTATTACAGATATTCATCAACAAAAATCAAATTTAAAGAAAATCAATTTTAACTCATTTGACTATGTATTCTGTGCCGGCGACTTTCTCGATTCCGCCTCTCCTAATTTGGAGCTTGCTAAAGAACTAGTTTGCATGTTACCAACTTCTGCTTATCTTGTTCCTGGCAATCTGGATAAACCGGAAGAATTAAAAAATTTAATGATTAAGAAAACAGTTTATATCGATAAAGGTTACACTACTCTTTTAGGTACCGATTTACCTGTTGCCGGTGTCGGCGGAGCTCGTGATTTACTCGAAGATATTCATTTATATCGTAATTTTTTTCTGGAAGACAGAAAACGAATTGATGATTTTATCGAAGCAAACGGAATTCAATCGTTTATTCTTAAATTCTGCGGAATATTAAAATCTGATAATCCAAAAGAAAAATATTCCATTGTTGACAATAAACCTATCATTGAAAGCAATTCTAACTTCTTTAACAACTTTTTCATGTTTAAAGAAGAAGATTTAACTGATTTTGCTACTGATTTGCCGTCGTTAAAAGGTGGAATATTGATGTCACATTGTCCTCCTTGCGGTGCATTAGATAAACTAAACGGTCTTCCAAATGCCGGTGGTAAAAAAATTGCTTACATTATAGAGAAGAAGCAGCCGTCACTTGTTCTTTGCGGGCATTTTCATGAATTATCGGGAGTTACAAAATTGCATAATTCAACGATTTTTAATCCCGGTGCATTAAAAGACGGTTACTACGGAGTGATAGAGTTTAAAGAAAACAAAGAACCTTTATGTAAAAGTTTTAAACTGTAACCATTTGGAGATTAAAGATGCCAACACAGTTTTTTGCCAAAGTGCAAAATAAAATTAACAGTATCAATAATAAATTATTGACAAAAGAGATTTTCACACTTGAAAAACTGCGTGAATCTTACCTTGAAGTAAAAACTGAAATCACTAAAGAATTCCGTAAGCACAATAAAGATCTTCACGGAGAAGACGCATCTCAAATAATCAAAACTCTCCAAAGCTGTTTTAAAACATCACTTTCTATTTACAAACAATGTTGCTGGGGGAAATTTGCCAATCTTAACAAGGAAGATTTCCCGGAATTATATCAACTTTTAACTGACAAAAACGGTGATTTACATAGAGTTCATGATGATTTCGCCGGAACTGTTGCAATGATGGATTTTCACGGATATACAAAATTTTCAAACAGCGTAAAATATAACAAAACGCCGCTAATGGAATTCGGTGAAAGTTTACCCGCTAAAATTTTATCCATTTGCAAAAAATGTCATTCACTTACCTATGAGCTTGAAGGTGATGCCATTATTATTATAGGACCTCAAAATCCATACTGGGTACTCACTGCCGTAATGTCAATAATGGAATTGGCAAGGCAAAAACTTCTTTTTAAAAATGATGATATAAGTGAACACTACAATTTAAAACTTAAAAACCCGGCTATCCAGCCGTTTGAAATGAATGCAAGTATCACTTCCGGCGGAAAGATTTTTATTAATTACGAAGGAAATTTGATTGGCTCTACAATATCTGAAGCCAGCAGAATTTTAAGTATTATCAATCTTAAAAAACCTCATACTTCAGGAATTATGTTAAGCGACAAAGTTGCAAGAGATTTGGTAAAAGCTACTAATACTCCGCAAATCCATCCTATTAATTTAAATAATTTGGGAAATCCCTACCTTATAGATGTAAAAGGTATGCGTGTAAAAATAAGAGAATTAGCATTAGAACAAAAAAGTTATGCAAAGCTTGCCACTCAATATTCAGAAGAACTTTATAAATTACTGAAAGTAACCAGTCCGTCGAAATGGTTCAATATACTTGTACTATATGTAAAACTCACAAAATGTGTTTTAGAAAAAATTGATATTTCAATCACTTTAGAAGATGGTTCTTATAACAGTTCAAATTTAATATATGATTTAGATTTGTATACTGCATATTGGCATGAACATCCTTCCGCTGAAATTGCCAGACATATATTATCCAGAATTGATATAATATACGACAAAAGCAGTGACGTTCGTGACACTATTGCTATTTACCGAGAATATATCAATGACAATTTTGATTTAATCATCAATTACCTTGATAATTTTTATAATGAAATACTTACAACCGAATCAAAAAGAGATCGCCGATTTAAAGAACTTTGCGATTCATATCATCGTGAAACCGATCGACTAAGAAATCGTTATTTACCTCGACGAATTTTTGAAACAGTTTTAGCAAACAGTCATCTTATAAACAACATGCAAGATTTACCGTACATAGGAAAAAAATAATATAACTAATAGTTTCCGCTAACTTTTCCGATTTGTTATGTTATAATCTTGCCGCAATTTTCACTCGCTTAAATAAAATGGAGCTAATAAAATGAGTCAGGAAGAATTTAGACCAGTAATTTCTATCTGTAGTAATCATTTGAAAAAAATCATCGATACATCTAAAAAATTTAAAATTATCAACTTACGTTACAGTATGTTAGCATTTAAACAATGTTATGCAGACCTACAAAAAAAATATCCGGGCATAAATCCTGTTGTCGTTGTTGAACTGGCAGAAAAGAAAGAAAAACTATGGAAAATTAACCAATTCATAACAAAACTTTCAATTCGTTATCACGTCCCGATTATCGGTGTTCACGAAATTTTAACGCATCCGTCAATCATATATACTTCATTTAAAGCCGGAATACTTAAAACATTAGAAATTAAAAATTTTCAAAGCGAGCTGTGGTTAAATAAACTTGAAGAAACAATCGACGAAATGTATCAAATAAAAGTTAATCGGTTCGATTTACCGGATACAGTTCATCATTCATGTTCTCGATTATTAATTCCCGGAAAACACGGAAAAGCGATTTTCATTATCGGCGGAATGGGATGTATCGAAACACTTCAAAAAATTATCCCGGAATTGTCACAAGATTTTCCTCCGGTCATTGTATGTATCAGTAAAAATCTTTCGGAGCTTACAGAATTAACGGCTGAATTGGATTCCCATTCCGATGTTCGAGTCGGATTATTACCTAACGGAAATACGATTCTTGAAAATGGGAATGTCTATATTACCGAACTTAATAATGATTTCAAATTCAATACAACTTCTATTCCTGATTCTGAAAACATACAATATTCACTAAATTGCGAATATGCACAAAAAACATCTTCTCAAATAATAAAATCTTTTGCTGAATTCTTTGGAAAAGATTTAGTAACAGTAATTTTGGGATCTGAACTGACAGATATGAATGAAGGAATTCAATATTTAATAACTAACGGAATAAACTTTATTATACAAAATAAAGCAACGTCACGTGTTTACAGTAATATTGAAGCATTAAAAGAAGCAAAAATCTCCACTCCTAAGCGAATAGCAGCAGAGTTAATAGCAAATCAACTTTATGACACATTAAATCAAATGCGAGGATTACGAAAAGATACGGTATTTTATAATGTTCCGCATCATGAAATAGGAAAAATATATCTGGGAAAATAATTTTTTACATAAAAAAGTTGACAAGAAGATTAGCATTTGATATAAGAAGCACATCTGCGGGTGTAGTTCAATGGTAGAACACAAGCCTTCCAAGCTTGTTACGTCAGTTCGATTCTGATCACCCGCTATTTTTTTGTCTGGAGGGAAAACATGAAATTAAATAAGATTTACGGAATTATTTTAACTGCAGTTGGAGCAGTTGATACTTATGCAGGATTTACAATGCTTACTTCAAAAGGTGCAAAATTGGCATCTAATTTTGGAGCAAAACCTAGCATGTTGGCTGTTGCTATTTTAGCTACAGGAATCGGACTTTTAGCTTTAGGTTTAATGAAACTTTTTGTAGAAAAGAAATAATTACTTTTTACACAGTAAAAAAAACTCCGTTGTATACGGAGTTTTTTTATTTATAAAAACAACAACTTTAAGGAGATAAAAAATGAATAAAGAGCAAGTTTATGAAAACATAAAAAACACTCTTTTATCAAACGGAATCGCTATAGAAGAAATAGAACATGAAGAAGTTCACACTACCGAAGATTCAAAAAAAGAAAGAACCGCTCAAGGATGGACTGACGGAATAGGAAGCAAGAATTTAGTTTTCCATGCAAAAGGAAAATTCTATTTAGTCGTTACTACGGCACAAAAAGAAATCAAAGCTCGTAAGTTTAAAAAAGAGTTCGGTACTAAAGATATTCGTTTTGCTTATCAGGAAGAATTAACAGAACATACCGGCTGTGAAATTGGTTCTATTCCACCATTCGGTTATCTTAATGAACAATTGCCTATTTTTGTAGATAACGAAATATTTTCTTATCCATATTTTATGTTTAATCCGGCTCTTAATACTAAGAGCATAAGAGTAAAAACAGGTGATTTGAGAAAAATCTATGAGACAATAAAAAATCCGGTAAAACTTTTCACAATTACCGAAGAAGGTATTGAATTAGAAGAAATATCCAAATAAAAAAAATGCGTACTTTTTGAAAGTTTTGCTACATTCAAAAAGTACGCATCACTAATTAGAAATAAAATTTCTATTTTGAAAAGTCCCAACGCTGAACTTTAGATTTTTGAGGAATAATAATATATTGTCCCGCATAAATACGTCTAGGAACTGCAATATTATTTTGTTTTGCTAAATCCGGATAATACCACGGATCTCCGTAATAACGTTTACAAATATTCCATAAATTATCGCCGTATCTGATGTAATGCTTTTCACCTTCTAATACATTCACCCCGGCAGGTTCTTCTTTCTTAACTACAACTTCTTCTTCTTGTTCAATAGGTTCCGGAGCTGGAACTTCTTTTTCTGGCTCTTTAACATCAACAAGATTTGGTACACTAGGCTCCGTTATCTGTGTAGATACTGTTTTTTGTGTTACTACATTAACGTTTTCTTTTGATGAACAACTTCTGCAACACAAAAGAATTAATATGATTATCCCTATAAGCAGCACAGCAATGATAATCCCCATTATAATGCGTTTCTTTCCAGAATCGTCATCATCAGTATAAATATTCGCATTTTTATAGCTTGTATTTTCGTATTGCAAACTATCAACATGATGATCTTCATATCTTGCAGTCTCATCCATTATCTGTGAAGGTAATTCTTGAATCTGAGTATCTTCATATTCTAAAATTTCTTCATCTGTAAGATTTTCTTGTGTAATACGATTCGACTCCATATTTTCAATCACAAGTTCACTTTCCTTCTTACTTTCTTGATCCCATGCTTTAGCATATAAAACACCGTTATCATCTAAACGTAAATTTACTTCAAATGCAGGTTCTCCTTTAATGGTAGAACGATCAAGCTCTATTATCAATTTACCAAGGTATTCATTTTCCGCACATTTTGCACTTGTACCTTCATAAATTTCTATTACAGCTTTTTTCTGATTATCTTTTCCTGTCGTTAAAACAACGCGTTTATTCTTTGTTTCACCTTGAGTTAAAACAGGGACAAAACTATCATCGTATAATTTTATTCCAATACTTTTGGGAAGCGTCATAATCTCCACTCCTATTTAATAGATTTTTTCTATATTCTTACATAAAATCGGACATACTAAAATGAAACTTGAAGTTTTATTTATTTTTTATATTACAGACATATTTGTTGTCACAAAAATATGTCAAGAGAAAAGTTAATTATTTTTATCATATAAAAAATGTTTCACGCAAAAAAGTTTTTTTTCGATATTACACAAAATGTTTTTCAAATATATACAGTATATATTATACTTTCAACAAGTTATTAACAAGCAACTTATTGATTTATGAATTTATCAGCCAAAATAGTTAAAAAAACAGCCACTTATTAACAACAGCTAATTTATTTTATTAAAACAAATTAGCTTAATTATTTTATCAGCAAAACCTTATGTTATTAACAAGTTGCTCATACTTCAATTCAATAATACACAAGTTATTAACAGAAACACTTCGGCATTCTTGTTTATAAAATTAAATTTTAAATTTATTTTTTTTCGTACACCATTGTTATTACGATTTTCTACATTAATAATACAAAAGATTTTATTGGCTAAATGTGAATTTTATTTTATACTGTTAAGCAAAATATTATAAACAGCCGGGAGGATAAATATTATGAATAATAAAGTAGCAGTATTAGGTGCGGGGTCTTGGGGAAATACTCTGGCTTTAGTATTAGCAAATAAATTTAATGTAACAATGTGGGAATTTGACGCTTCACTTGCCCAATTGCTTACCAAAGAACGTGAAAATAAACGTTTTCTGTCTGGTATTCTTTTCCCGGAAACATTAACCGTTACAAATAATCTTGAAGAAGCAATAAAAGATGCTTTTATGGTTGTATTTGCAGTTCCGTCATTTGCAATTCGTTCAACTGCAAAAAATGCAGCTAAACTAATCAATTCTGAACAAATATTAGTTACGGTAACAAAAGGTCTTGAAGACAAAACTTTTTTGCGTATGAGTCAAATTTTAGATGAAGTTATTCCGGAAAAAAAAGGAGTTGTCGCTCTTTCCGGGCCTACACACGCAGAAGAAGTAAGCAAAAAAATGCCATCCACAATAGTTGCAGCTTGTCCGAATCTTGAACTTGCTGAAATTGTTCAACGTTCTTTTATGACTGATTATTTAAGAGTTTATACTAATGAAGATATTGCCGGAGTAGAACTTGGCGGTGCAATAAAAAATATTATAGCCGTTATTGCCGGAATTTCTGACGGAATGGGAATGGGTGACAATACAAAAGCTGCCTTGATGACACGAGGTATGGCTGAAATCATTCGTCTGGGTAAAAAAGCCGGGGCAAAAGAAAAAACTTTTTCCGGATTGACAGGAATGTGAGATTTAATAGTTACATGTTGTTCTCGTCATTCCAGAAACAGATTTGTAGGTGAAGAACTGGGAAAAGGTAGAAAACTTTCTGAAATTATAAATTCTATGCAAATGGTTGCTGAAGGCGTTAAAAATTGTGAATCAATTTATCATTTTGCAAAAGAATTACAGGTAGAAATGCCATTAACAAATGAATTATATAAAATACTTTATCAAGACGGGAATATTCATGACAGTATTAAAAACTTATTTGGAAGAAAAGAAAGATACGAGCATTGGGAATAAAACTCAATATTATACTATAGGACAAGTATCTGAAATTACAGGTATTAAACAAAATATTCTTCGCTTTTGGGAAAATGAATTTGATGAATTATCGCCTTTAAAAAACAAATTCGGTCATAGAGTTTATAAAGAATCTGACATTGTTATTGTTAAGAAAATTCAAGAACTACTTTACCAACGAGGAATGACAATAAAAGGTGCAAAAAAGATACTTTCCGGTAAAGAAGACTTTACGGAAAATCCGCCGATTATCGGTAAAGCAATGACTAAATACATCAGAGAAGAATTAGAAGAAATGTTAAGGATGTTAAGGAGTTTTTCTTTATGATTGGAAAAAAGCGTACTGAAAAACGCTCTATTCAACGAATTTTTAAATATCATCAAGAGCATATTTTGCATTTTTGGGATGAGTTATCTGAACAAGAGCAAAAGCATTTATTGGAAATTGCAGGAGCTATAAATTTCAGAAAAATTCAAAAATACTATAAAATTGCAAAAACTGAAAATAAGCCTATTAATTTTTCATTATTAGAACCTTCTGACTATGTCAAACAAAATGATGAACGAAGAGAAAAATTCTATCAATTAGGTTCTGAAGCATTAAAAAGCGGTAAAGTGGCATTTTTAACTGTTGCCGGAGGTCAAGCTTCAAGACTTGGATTTGATTTACCTAAGGGATGTTTTGGAATTTCTCCGATAACACAAAAATCGCTTTTCCAAATTTTTGCGGAAAAAATTCTATTTTATTCTAATTTATATAACCAACCATTAAAATGGTTTATTATGACTTCTATTGATAATTTCAAAACAACGGTAGATTTCTTTTCACAAAACAACTATTTTAATTTAGACAAGAAAAATGTTTTTTTCTTTAAACAAGGAATTAATCCTACTGTTACCAGTGAATCAGGCGATTTAATTTTAAAAAATAAAAGTGAACTTTTTATGAATCCAAACGGACACGGTGGAATCTTAGGTGCCTTGACTTCACAAGGATATATTTCGCAAATGGAACATTTAGGTATAGAATACTTGTCATATTTTCAAGTAGATAATCCTCTTATTAATATGGCGGATCCATACTTTATAGGTTGTCATATTGATGAAAATTCAAATATTTCTACTAAAGTAATACGTAAAGAATTTGCAGAAGAAAAACTTGGTATTGCAATGCAAGAATGCAAATCAACAAAACGTAAAATTGTAGAATATTCGGATATTCCTGAAAAAATAATGAAACAACAAGATGAAAACGGCAATTTACTTTTTAATATGGGTTCTACCGGGATTCACATATTTTCTGTATCCTTTATCAAAAAAGCAAGCAGTAAATTACCTATCCATATTGCAAACAAAGAAATGACTCTTCCGAATATTAGCAATTCTGATAATCCTGAGAAGAAAATTTCTGTATTAAAATTTGAAACATTTGTTTTTGACACAATTCCTTTAGCAAAGAAGGCAATCTTTTTTGAAACATCAAGAAATGAGGAATTCTTTCCGTTAAAGAATAAGACTGGTACTGATTCAATCGAAACATGTATTGACGGACAAATAAATCTTTATCGCTCATGGTTAAAAGATTTAGGTTGTAAAGACATCGATAAAATAGAACGATGTGAAATATCACCACTTTTTGCTCCGGATCGTGCATCTTTCTTAGAAATCGCAAATAAAAAATTATCCGGTATTAAGGAAATGATTTATGAAAATAACAATATCAAAAAGGAAATCTATATTCACTAGCATACTGTTTTTAGTTCTGTTATCAACAGTAAACCTTACAGCTGTCATAAAAGAAGATTCTAAATTTTATGACACGGTAAATACTCGAAAGGAACTTTTCCTTAATACAAATAATAATTGGAAAAAAGGAAAAAACTTTCTCCGATTCAGTGGTCCTGAAAATAAAAAAGTCGGTATAAAATTTGAGCGACGAAAAGACGGTTGCTATGATTTAATGTTTTTTCCTGCCTATCGCGGTGAAAAAGACGATAAAACTTTCGGTAAAATCATTTATTCATTTTCATCTCAAGACTCATTTTCAGAAGATGATAAGATTGAAAAAGTTCGTTTTCATTATCTCGAAAACAGCGGCTGTTTCGTAGAATTTTATACTGATTTTCGTACAAATAAACAGTTTTTTGATATTTATCTTTTTAGCCAACAATATGAATCAAATATAGAATTCAATTTCAATATTAATAAATTAAAATTCCTTTCTTGCTATGAGATTCTTACTGCTATAAATAAATATTATCCAATAGAAAAAGTTTTAAATACACAAGAAAATGATCATGAAATAAAAGACAACTTTATCCAAACTGTAATAAAAAAATCTCTTGCAAACTTTGCAAATGACGGAGTTTTAAATGAGCAAGGAGAATTTGTCTCTATAAGAACCGAATCTTTATTACCGGCAAATAATCAAGGATTAAATTGTAGTGGATTTGTTAAAGAAATTTATGACCAATATTTGCAAATACTAAATCCACAGCACAAAAGATTACCAATAAATATTTTAAAAACAAAAAATATAGATAATGAAAATGCCTATCGACAACAACATCGCCAACACGAATATTCAGATCCTTTCTTCGGAAAAGATTGGGTAGAAAATCTTAATAAGGAATTTAATCATTTATCAGGTATTACATCTCAATACGCAGAAGAACTTATTGATACTGATTACGCTCCGTATTTTGACGCTAAAGGATTCAGATTCAGTGATATGCCTTATATACTTTTTAGAGAACAACAAAAGAATCCTTTATATTTCTATGTAGCCGTATTTAATAAATACAGTGATAATAAACGTCTTATTCCAGAGTATTATCATATAAGCGTACTTATCCCCTATTTTAAAGGAAAACATTTTTATTTGCGAGTTTTTGAAAGCGGAGAAGAAACCAGCTTTGAAAACTTAGTAAACATTCATATTCCACATGAAATACCGGCATCTGTTTTCGAAAATATAATAGAACACAGACTTGCTAAAAAGTCAGCAAATTATGAATTAATGAAAGAGTCATACCAAAAAGTGAGCGGGAAACGTTCATATAGAATGAAAAGAAATGTTTCTACAGATAACAAATTAAGATTGGCAAGAGTTTTATCTGATGCCGAATATGAAGAAGAAAAGGTTTTAATTTATAAAATCCCAATTTCATATCATTTTTATAAATAGTTTCGGAGATATAAATGCAAATAGGTTTTGTTTTAATAGGCAATACTGAAAAGTTAAAAACTTTAAGCAAAATTGCTGAAAGAAAATTAGTAAAAGACGGTCATACAATAAAATATTTTTCAACAGAAAATTCTGAATATGAAAAGATTTGTGTTGAAAAACATGTTATTTTCTTTATGGACTCCGGAAAAATATTTTCAACATGCAGTTCACTTGCTTTATTAGAAAAATTCTTAAAAAGTAAAGGTAATATTTTAACACGCTATGCAAGTCTTTTTGCTACGCACAAACCTTTCGGTATGAAAACTTTTCTAAAAGCTCTTACAATATTAGAAAATTACGGTTTTGTTTTACAAGATACTGATGTTGTCAAAAACTCGTATGAGATGAATGAGATTATGCAAACTTTTACTCCGGCGGAGTCATAAATGGAAAAACTTTACGATGAAGATATTATATGTGCCTGTGCAACAGCTACAGGAAATGCAGCTATAGGAATAATAAGATGCAGCGGAAAAAATAGCTTGCAAATACTTAAATATATATTCAAACAACCTAATAAAGAGAATTTACCTACTTTCAAATCTCATCATGCTTATTACGGACAAATATACGATAACGAACAATTAATTGACGATGTATTAGTTTTAACATTTTCTGACGGAAAAAGTTTTACCGGTGAAGAAAGTTTTGAAATAAACTGCCACGGAAGCATGCTTATAATTTCATTAATTTTACGCTTATTGTGTAAAAACGGGGCAAGAATGGCTGATCCCGGAGAGTTTTCCAAACGAGCATTTTTAAACGGCAGAATGGATCTTTCAAGTGCCGAAGCAGTAATGGATATTGTAAATGCATCTACAAAACAAGCTGCTCATATAGCAATACAACAGCTAACCGGCAGAATTAAACGTGAAATTGATTCTTTAAAAGATAAAACATCAAATGTTTTAAGTGCTATTGAAGTTTATATTGACTATCCAGAAGAAGATTTAACTCCGGATATTAACAAATGGACAAATGATATAAACTCAATTTTGACAGAAAATAATCAACTCATAGCCGGTTTCGCTCGAGGTAGATATTTTCGTTCCGGTATAAGAATGGCACTACTCGGTCAAACTAATGTAGGTAAATCTACATTATTTAATTATATCCTAAATGAAGATAAAGCCATTGTTTCTGATATTCATGGAACAACTCGTGATTATCTTGATGCAAATGTTAATATTTGCGGATACGGAGTAAGAATATTTGACACTGCGGGATTACGTGAAACTGATGATCCTATAGAAAAAGAAGGTACACGACGTTCTATAGAGCTTTCAGAAAACGCTGATATCGTCGTATATTTATTATCAGCAAGCGAAGGTCTTACACCTATTGATAAAGAAAATCTGGAAAGATATAAATCAAATAAATTAATTTGTATCATAAATAAAAGTGATTTATTAGATTCATCTTTATTAACTTCTTTAGAAAATGAGTTGCAAGAAATCCTTGGAAAAGAATCAAATATAAAAATAATACAAATGAGTGCATTACATCGCAAAGGATTAGATATTTTTAACAAATCCTTCTGTGATTTGTTGCTGGGTACAGATATAGGAGAAAATACAGAGCCTGTCATTACTAATGAGCGTCATGCGATACTTTTGGATCAAGCTCAAAATGCATTAAAAGAAGCTAATACAAGACTACAAGAAGAAGCCCTTGATCTTGCAGCATTTGAAATAAGAACTGCACTGAATCATTTCGGCGAAATTACAGGCGAAGTAACTCCCGATGATATTTTGAATAAAATATTCTCCACTTTTTGTGTCGGTAAATAATAATTTTAAAGCTTATCCGTTTTCAGTTTCTGTAGAAGATGTTTTCTCATTTAATGAAAAAAGATAGGCTTTTTGATTTTTTATAGGTACAATTACTTTAGTCGGACATTTTGAAGCAATATTTTGTAAATCCATATGATTTTCATTATAAGAAATTACAGCTAAATTTTCTTTTACTTTTACTGTTCCTGCATTTGAAAAATGTTCGCAAGTCTTACACCCTACACATCCCCATTTACATTTTTCTTTTACTACAGATTCTTCTTCATTATTAGAACATGCAATAAAATGTCCGCCATTCAACGGAACAAGTTTTATAACCTTTGTAGGACAAACCGAAATACATTTTCCGCAACCGGAACAAATTCCTGCATCAATCCAAATTCTTCCTTGTGAATCTGTTTTTATTGCATTCATAGAACAAACTTTTTGACAATCACCACGTCCCATACAGCCGAATTTGCATTTTTTATCACCTGAAAAATGATGAAACAACGTATAGCAATCATCTGCTCCGTCAAAAATATATTCTGTATCAGAAGATGTATTTGTTGCCAAACATGCAATCTTAGCAACTCTTCCGTTCTCGCCGTTTCTTAATTTTATATTTCTAAGCTTTTGAAGATTCTCTTTATTAGCCGGTAAACATTTATCCAAATCTTCTTCACCGGAGGCTACTTTATAAGCATATTCATTACAATTTGAATAACCGCATTCACCACAATCCAATCCCGGTAAATGTCTAATTATTTTATTCATTTTCTTTTCAGAATCATCTGTTCGAAAAAAATGAGCCAGAAAAGCTAATAACAATGCACATAAAAAGCTGAATGTCGTAAAAACCAAAATCCCGATTAAACTTTTTAAAATCATATCTAAAATCATACTAAAGTACCCTTTTTAAAATAAATATTAAGAAAACAATTTCATCAAGATTGATTTATCAATAGCAAGAAAAGCCATTGCCATAAGTCCTGCACTGATAAAAGCTACGGGAATTCCTTTAAAAGCTTTAGGTACAGTAGCCATATCGAGCTTTTCTCGAATAGTAGCCATAATAAAAAGTACTACAAAAAATCCTACGCCTCCAAAAAAAGCATGAACTACAGCCTCAACAAAAGAATAATTAAATTCCGAATTCTGAAAAACAACACCCATAACTGCACAGTTTGTAGTAACCAGCGGTAAATATATTCCTAAAGAATGATAAAGTTGCGGATTTTTTTTCTTCAAAAACAGCTCTATGCTTTGAACAATTACTGCGATTATTACCAAAAAGAACAATATTCTTAAAAATTTTAACTTCAGCGGAACCAGAAAATAATAATTAACTGGATATGTTATTATTGAAGCCAAAGTCATTACCAATATAACGATAATACTCATACTCCAAACTTGATTCATTTTCTTAGAAGCTCCTAAAAAAGGAGAAACACCCATAAATTGGGTTAAAATGAAATTATTAATAAAAATACTAGCAATTGCTGTTATAAGTAAATTTCCAAACATTTTTTATTCCTCGATATTTTTATTCGAACAATTACAAATTGCTTGTTTAATCGCAAGTAAAAGTCCTAAAGTAAGAAAAGCACCGGCCGGCATTACAAATATTTTCGCATGTTCGTAAATAGGAATTCCCAAAATACTAACTTTGTCAAAACCATAAATTCCGAGACCGAAATCTGAAAAATCCAACTGTAAAGTACCAAAAAATTCTCTGATAAAACTAATAAGAATTAAAACAAGCATAAATCCAATACCTGTTCCTAAAGAATTTATTAATGCATTTACAATCTTTTTTTTGCATGAAAAAACTTCCGCACGCTCAAGAATAACACTGTTTACAGCTGTAAGCGGCAAAAATATACCTAGAGATTTCGCCAAATCCGGGAAAAAAGTCTGAACAAAAATAATTATTACTGACACAAAACTTCCGGTAATTGTCAAATAAAAAGGAAGTCGTATTTTTGCCGGAATGAAACCTTTCAAACTAGAAATTGTAATATTTGACAACAAGGTAGTAATCAAAACAATTAAACCCAATCCAATACCGTTAGTAAGTTTAGTTGTTACTGCAAGTGCCGGCCCCAATCCCAACATCAAAACAAATACCGGATTTTTAGAAAACATTGCAGATAAGAAATCCTTAGTATTATTGCTTTGCTCATTGCTATCTGCAACAAAATCATCCTCAGAATAAGTATCAGTTTGAATATTTTCATTCTTTATATTTTTATTGCTTACAAAAGTTTTATCAAAATCTTCTGAATCAACTTTATCTTTGTTCAAATCAACTTTATCTTTGTTCAAATCAACTTTATCTTTGTTCAAATCAACTTTATCTTTGTTCAAATCAACTTTATCTTTGTTCAAATCAACTTTATCTTTGTTCAATTCAACTTTATCTT
>JAGANG010000077.1 GCA_017624275.1 Spirochaetales bacterium
GGAAAATCGTCATTCTGATTGAACATCAATCGACAATTAACCAAAATATGCCGTTTCGGTTTCTGGAGTATATCGCTAGAATTTATGAGAAAATCACAACAAAAGATGAAAAGTTCGGGCGTAAACTTGTGAAGTTACCAGTCCCGGAATTCTATGTTTTTTACAACGGCAAAGATGACTATCCGACAGAAAGTGTAATGAAATTGTCCGATGCATTCATGCAAATTGACGACTACAGCAAATTGAAAAATCAGCTTGAAAATACGAATTATCCGCTTGAAATATCCGTGAAAGTCATTAATATTAACGTAGATAAAGAAAATCCCATTTTGAAACGTTGTGAGACATTGAAAGAATACTCGGAATTTATAGAGCAAGTACGTTTCAATATTGAAAATGCAGTTTCTGAACCGTTTACGACTGCGATAAAAGAGGCAATCAAGAAAGGCTTTCTTTCAGATTATTTAAACCGAAAATCGACGGAGGTACAAAATATGTTATTGGCAGAATATGATTACGACACAGACATTGCTGTTCAAAGAAGAGAAGCTCGTGAAGAAGGCATTTCTATCGGTCGCAACGAAGGTATTTCCTTGGGAGCACATCAAAAAGCCATTGAAACTGCGAAAAGTATGCTACGAAAAAAACTCTCTATTAATATAGTTGCAGAATGTACCGGACTGTCGGTCGAAGAAATAGAAAAATTATAAAACCATAAAAAAAGGAGCGAAGAAGACTTTCGATCGGAAAGTATCTCACTCCTTTTTGTTTTAATTATTGATATCAATATTTTTCACGATCTTCCAAATCCATTTCCAAAGTCGCTTCATTTAGCTTTGTTTGCAATCTGTTGTAAATACGGAAAATATCATCAACATGATGAAAATGCAGTAAATACTCAATTTCACGTTTCATTTCCCCGTTTTTTGCTCGTACTTGACTGCAAGATATGTAATCATAGCATCTGAATTTCATCGTATCATTTGCCAATTCTTCTCGTTGTATTTCATCATCGAAAATTTTCTCAGCAATTGTTTTGATAATATCAACACCTTCGTTTCCGCGTACAACTACTTTTGCTGTTCTGTAACGTGTGTTTAAGAAAATAAAATGAATAATAAAAATTACAAAACCAATGATAAAGAATGAGATTATTGCTAAAAGGAATTGCCCTATCCCTGCAAGAAGTCCCATAATTATAGAAAACAGAATAAAAGTAATACCTTTTTGGTCTGTCAATTCCGAACGAAATCTTACAATACTTAAAATCCCGAATATCCCAAAAAACATTACCGCACGACTGCTGTCTATTCTCATTATTACAGCCATCAACATTGATAATACCGGAACAGATTGGATTAATGAAAAATCTCGTCGTCCTCTGTCACTTGTCATTGCGTAAATTCCGATAATCAAAAAGCCGATTAATGCCGCAAAAATGATATTAATCAATGAAGATAAACTCATAAATTGAGTATATAAATTTAGACTTCCGAGTCCTGCGATTTCCAAAAACTTGTCCGATGTTTCCATATTCTCCTCCGTTGTCAGTTGATAATTTATTTTTGCAAAAAAAAACGGCAAATTGATAAAAACATCAACCTGCCGCCGTATCTGTCGAAGAAGGACTCGAACCCTCACGAGCAGAACCAGAATCTGCGGTGCTACCATTACACTATTCGACATAGTGGTTAGGTGTATAAATCATTCACCTTTTTTTGTCAAGGGGAAGTTATACTCATTATCAGAAACCGATTTTTGTATAAACAATAAATTCAAATCCCGGTTCGTCATATCCACGCTTCAGCTGATGTTTATTTACATATATAATATTACTAAATTCTGCACCGATTCCCATTCGTTCCATATAAGACCAATCTACCCCGGCATCGAGCAGATACAAATTATCCATTGCATTACCTTGGTCATCCGTTCGCATAAATTTCCCGGTAAATTGGAAAAAGAATTGCAATCCGGCACGTGATACGCCTAAATCCAAACGAGCTTTTAGACTGTCACCGGCTTCAAACGCCAACTTATCTAAAAACTCATGTTCCCATTCTGCGGTAAACTTCACGATTTGTCGATAGCTTGCCGTAAGCCCCATACGCAATATCAAATCAAATGAATCTCGCTTTTCAAGAGTATAAAGCATTTCGTTTTTATCTGTCAAAGCCCACTCATATCCGCCCCAGTTATAAGCAAATTCTAAATTTGTATAACCGGTGATGTGCCCGCCGTACATTGCTTTTATTCCGGTTTTAAAATAACAATGTCGTCCCGGAGTTACGTCTTCAGGAATCAATGAGAAATCATTTTCTTGAAACCATTCTCTGTCCGACTGTTTACGAAGTAAAATCCCGCCTTCTGCAAAACAATTAAAATATTCTTTAAAGTTGTAACCGATATTTGCCCAAGGTAAAAGCGACCAGAAAAAAGGATTATCTATATTATCAATATTTTTCCATGTTTCATCATTATCTTGCATTCCGCCTTTCCATTGTCCGTAAAAGTCCAACTTACCCGATAAATAAAACGCGTCTTTAAAAATTCCGGAGTAATTTACTCCCATTTTTAACGCATGAAACATTCTTCGTTTCAAAATATCATCCACTCCGCCGGCGGTTGTATCAAAATAATTTAAATCATAACCCAAATTAAAATTAAGATAATTATCGTTCATCAAAACTTGTGAAAATATAATATTTGACTCTAAAAAATAATCAAATCCATTTTTATAATTAATAACTTCACTTTCACCGTCATTCAAATCAGTGAAAAAGAAAGAATTGTGTAACGCCAAAGACAATTCACTCTTTGCCCCGAATTTCAACGACGGCGTAACATCCAGATTCAAAAGTTTCTTTCCCATATTTTGGTAAATACTTTGATTCTGCAATGAATTTACATTGGAATAAAAACCGAGATTTGTATCTAAACTAAAAAAACTCTTAGCATAATTCACATCCGCCGTAAGTTTGTCGGTAGAATAATAATTTCGCCGGCGTGGTTCATCTATCCAAAAATTATCTTTAGCTCTGCGTGAGTAAGTCACTGCAATATTAGGATTTAATTCTCTGATAAATACAGAAAAATCTGCAACCATATTGTTGTTTGCACCGTACCCAAATTTTATTTGAGCATCCACCGGCTTCTTTTTGTCCGGAGCGTCGAGTTTCGCCGGCAAAGTTTTTTCCAAGTCTACTTTTATCGACTGTGTAATTTCCGGTTTTACCAACGGATCAAGTTCAATATTGAGAAATTCCCCGGAATCTTCAAGGGTATCAACATGAATTTCTTTCATATCCTGAATATTAATGTCTATTTCCGGTAAAAGAATTTCCGACGGAGCATTTTCTGCAGTCTGTGCAAAAATTGAGAATGCCATAAAAAAACATATTGTGTTTATAAATATTTTTTTCATTTCAGCCCGCCTTTAAGTGTTTTTGCATTTCCTGCCCATTCACTGTCCGGATAACGTGAAATCACCATATCAACATATTTTACAGCTTGTTCTTTCGCTCCCAATTTATAATAACAATACGCCAACTTATACAATGCTTCACTTATTTCGTCAGGTGTCGCTTTATAACCGGAAACTGTCGCCGCATAATTTTGTAACGCTTCTTTATATTCACCTTTTCCATAAGCAATATCTCCGATAAAATTATTTGCACGAGCTCCGGCGACAGCTTTGTCTTCCTTTTGCAAAATTGTCATCATATCAAGGGCTTCTTGACCGCGACTGTTTTCGTAGTAAAACTTTGCAAGTTCAAACTCTGCTATTTTATCACCTTGATTTTTACGTGCCAAAAGTCTGGCTTCATCGGCACTCACGCCTTTTTGCAATTCTTCAAGTTCTGCCATTCTGAATTGATATTTATTTTCTTTATCTCCGAAAGCTTGTGTATAAGCTTGAATTCTTTCTAATTCACACGGATAATTTTTCATTCGTCGATATATTTCAATTTGTGATAAAAGAGCCGTTTCTTTAAATCGTGTCTGCGGATAATCTGTAAGCAATACGTTAAATTGTTGCAGTGCAGTCTCGTCATCTTTATTTTGATATGCACTGTAACCCGCCCAATAATAGACATCATCTATTTGTTCTTTATGATCTGCGTATTTCTTTAGATAATTTAACGCCGCACTTTGAACTTCGGAATAACGCTCTTGTGCCAAAAAACTTTCCATTTGCAACAAAAGCACACTGGCATACAAAGGGCTGTCGGAAAAACGTCGTCCGAAATCATTTACCAACACATTCGCTTGTTCGAATTTCTTTTCTGCCAATGCCAATCGTATCAATTCGTACAAAGCCTGAGATTGAAAATTATTTTCCCCCAACTGTCTGTAAATCCGTTGATACATTGATTGTGCTTTAGAATTATTTCCTAAATTCTGATAAGACTTCGCTGCTTGAAACAAGGCTTTCATTCCGGATGTCGACGGATAATATTGATTAAATACTTCCGTAAATTTTATTGCAGCTTGTTGATAATCCAACGATGAATAATAACACCAGCCTTCCATTAATAAAGATTCTTGTTGTAAAGACGGTGTTTTTATCAATTTCCCGGCAATCGCAAAATTTGTTGCTGCTTCCACATATTTTGACTGTTTGTAATAAACCCAGCCTAAGTAATAATAAGATTCATTCAAAAACTTGCGTTCTTTTGAGGATAAATCGGTTCGCTCTTTTGCCTTTTGTACTTGCAACAAAAATTCTTCACTTTTTTTATATTCTTTTTGTTGCATATAACTCATTCCGATAATGCAATCAGCCACAAGTTGCAAATTCTTCTGCTCTGAAAATGCAACGTCTTTCAAATAAACAGGAAAAACTTCACTTAATATTAAAACTTCTTGATAGTTTCCGCCGTTAAAATTCATTATCATTAGATTTAATGCTACATCCGCACGATTTTCAGCTGCTGTTATTGCCAATAATTTTCGCAAAAGTCCTGCCGCATCAAGCATTTTTCCTAATGCTGCATAATTTTTTGCTCGTAATACAAGCACGTTATCATAAAAATGGCTTTCTTCATCAATATCTTCGATTCGGTTCAAGGAATTTTCATAATCTTTTACTTCATAAAGATAACGTGCAAACAGTAAATCATATCTTGCACTTTTGTATTCATCTAAAACTTTCATTCCTGCGTCAATGCGAAGCTGTGTTACTTCTCCGTCATAACGCTTTAAAAATTCACCCAATGATACAATCTTTCTTTGTTCCAAAAGCAATTCTCCGCCACGAATCAACGCTTCTTCTTTCAACGGCAAATTACCGTTGATTATAGGAAGCAAAGTTTCGTAAGCAATGTTTTTCTTTCCCATCGCATTATAAATTTCTGCCGTATAAAGAATCGCCTTACTTTTTAATGTCAACAATCGTTTTGAATCTTCTTTATTTTTTAGAGAATGCAATGAATTTTCCACTACACCTATAGATTCTCCAAAAATCTCTGCTGCTTTTTCATATGCACCTTCGTTATAAGCAATCGTCCCGGTCAAAAGCAGTGCATCAATATTATAAGTAGAAAGAGGATATTCATTTTTTAGTCGTAAAATATATTCTGCCGCCACTTCAGAATTTCCCTGACGCACTTCAATTTCGGACAAACGAAGTAACGCAGTATCAGATGAGGGACTGCCCGAAGCATAAGCATCTATCAATTTTAATAAACGGGAAGCTTCCTCATCGTTACCTTCCTGCAAATTCAACTCTGCAAGATAAAGCCAAAAACGGTCTCGGAATTCATACCCGTTTCCGTTTTTTCCTAGTTTATGCTCCCACGCTTCAAGTAAATCACGAGCCATTTTATTTTCATGCTTTTTCAATAGCATATAAGCGTAAAAAACACTGGCTTCTTCTTGTTTCTCACTTTTATCGTTATTTACAACATGAGTTATCGTAGCAATCGCCGAATCAATTCTGCCCTGTTCGTGCTGACAATTTGCCATTGCCAATAACGCACGATCCTCCAATTCCGAATTTGGTTGCAACTTAACAAATCTCAAGAATTGCTCTTCAGCATCATACCAGTTACCCATATTTTGAAAAACCAGTCCACGCCAAAAAATTATTTGTTGTGCATAATCCGATGTTTTGTATTTTACGGAAAGTTCATCCATATACACCATTGCCTGCGTCTGATTTCCGTCAAAATAATAACTTATAGCAAGATAATACAAAGCCTTAGACCGTCCGATGTCGTCGGCTTCGTTTGTTAAAAGTAAATATTTTTTTAGATTAGTTATGGCAAAAGAATATTGCCCCTTATTAAAATCCTCCAATCCGGAGGAAAGTAACATTTCCCATTTCCCGGCATGTAAAAATACCGATGTAAAAACAAGAAACATTACCGTTACAATTCTTTTTTTCATGGAAAACACCCTATTCAGTTACAATCGGAACTTCTTCTTCCACTTCAACTTCCATTTCAACCTCAGCTTCTGATTTAACTTCAGCTTCTACTGTTTCCGGTTGAGAATTTTCTTCCGCTCGTTCTGTTACTGTAATATCAATCATTTGCGGACTCATTGAAGATACTGAAATTCCTCCAGGTAATACAATGTCTACTTTTTTGTATGAATAATTTCCCGGAACTACAACATTGCTGCAATCTACACCAATTACAATATCGCTTTCTTTCAATTCTGCAATAGTCGTTTCCGAACCTACCAAAGTCAAACTGATAGGCGTATTGGTAACTTTGCCAGAAAATTTCTTATCCAAGTCGGTAAGATAAACTCGCTCTATAGAAATAGTCTTATTTCCTTGTTTTTTCGCCAATACAAAATAAACCGTAGCCGTATTATTTTGCAATCCTTGAAATTTAACTTTAGGATCGGGAGAGTTAATTCTTACATGTCGTTCAAACGATTCAAATTCATCACTGATATCTACACGTTCGGTTTCTACAACTTTTATAGAATTTATAATACTTTCCGGGCCGCATATACGCACATCCGTAGGTTTTATTTTGCGTTCTTTAATATAATACCCCGGACGCAAAACACCGGCCGTAGGTACCGAAACTCGCACAGCTTTTTCCTTTATAGCTTCTACATTTACTACCAAAGATTCCGGAATTACCGTAACACTGCTAAAAAAAGAAGCCATTATTTTAGGAATATTATATTCAACTTTAACTGTTTTCTCATTACCGATATCATTCGTCATTGAATCAAGATTGATGTGAACATAAAAATCATCTTCAGATAATTTATTGATAACCTTTTTTTTGTCTTTAACTATAATTTTTATATTTTCCGGTATAGAGTTAGAAATAATAAGATTTTCACTCAGTCCTTCAACCTGCAACTTTTTTACAAAAGTTTTTTCGGCCTGCTCAGAGAATGATACAAAAACATACAAAACAAGTGCCAAAAAAAAGCACACTAATTTCACTACAAAATTACGCTTTATAACAGTCGTTAAAGAAGAGAAAATATTATCTACTTTTTTATTCATTTTCATCAGGAAGAACCTCCTCTTCTTCCGGTTCGTACCCTAAATATTTATTTAATTCTTTACGCAACGATTCTTTGTCATAATTAGAATACAACTTCCCGTCAATTGCCATAGAAATTTTCCCGGTTTCCTCTGAAACTACCACTGCAATTGCATCGGTTTCTTCCGTCAAACCGATTGCCGCACGATGTCGAGTACCGTACTTCGGATCTATCGCATTGTTATCACTAACGGGAAGATAACATGCCGCAGCAGCGATTTGATCGTTTTTGATAATAACCGCACCGTCATGAAGTGCAGTTTTATCATAAAAGATTGTCATTAAAAGCCTAGCCGAAATCTCTCCGTTAATACTCTGACCGCTTTCGATATAATTTTTCAACCCTACATTTCTTTCAAAAACAATTAACGCCCCGACAGACAGCAGATGAAAATTTTCCACAGCCAATAAGATTTCATTCAATTTCTTAGGATCTTTTTTTATTATCTTCCCCATCCATTCCGATTGTCCGATTTTAATAAGGATACGCCGCAGTTCCGGTTGAAATAAAACAAACAATACCACCACCGCAGCATTGGCAAGTTTATCAAGAATCCACGAAAACGTTTCCAATTTTAAAATACGTGCTATTACATACAACAATACAAAAACAAAAAGTCCTTGCAAAATTTGAACAGCTTTAGTTTGAGCACAAATTCTGTAAAGACTATAAAATATAAATGAGATAACAAAGATATCAATAATTGCAGAAAATATATTAGTAAAAATCACCCACGGACTTAATGTCAGCCAAACCATAATTATGCTTCTACTGCCGGATGTAAAATATTCAAAATATTTCTAAGCAATGATATTTGTTCGGAACTTTCCATTCGAACAATATTACAATTGTTTAGTACTGCCAATGTATTTGAAATCACACTGTTGATTTGTTGTTTTCGAACGCTTCCCACCAATGAAGAATTCAAGAAACTTTTTCTTGAAAACATTACCGACATCGGCATTCTAAGATGACGGAAATTACTCAATTGACGCATCATTAAGAAATTGTCTTTATCTTTTCTTCCGAAACATATTGATGGATCTACAATAATTTTCTCTCTGGAAACTCCGTTGCTTACCGCAAAATTTGTATTAGCTTGAATATCTCGTAAAATATCAGAAACAACTCCCAACGGTTGCGGCATACGATTTAAACTAGGAGCATACATCAAAAGCATAGGTAAATTATGCTTTGCTATAAATTGAATCAATTCTAAATTGTAACGAATAGGAATTACATTACAAAACATTTCAGCTCCGGATTCAAGAGCAGCTTTTGCCAAAGCAACTTTTGAAACATCCGTAGAAACAACTACATGCGGAAAATTCTTTTTTACCATATAAATAAGGTGTGCAAAATCTTTGCATTCCTCTACAGATACTGCATCTCCATGGAACAATCTTCCGGAATATCCCACAAGGATTTCTATAATATCGGCACCGGCATTACAATATCGTTCGACCTTATCCAAAATACGCTTTTCCGTAACGCCCGGACGTTGACGAATCATCCCGGATAAATATGCTGTATGATTAAAGTCAAAAACTTTATTTCCTACAACAAAATTTCCTTTAGCCTCATCTAAACAGCGTTCCAGTTCTTTACCTATTTTTTCAAGTTCAAACTGAGGTGTTGCAAGTTTCTTTGCCAAGAATTCTAAATTTTTACGTGATGCAGAAATCAACATATTCGTAGTTCTTACCGTATAAGAATACGCTTCTTGTGAAATTGCAGCTTCACCGCCAAGTTTAATAACTTCTTGTTTTATTCTGTTAGCTTCTCTAGTATCTACTTGTTCCAAACGAACATGAATAAATTCCATATTTGACGCCAACACATCTAATGCTCTTTTATCAGCATTTATATTTATAAGTTCTCTGCGAATATCGTATTGATTTTCTAACTTCAATATTCTTGCATTAAAACTCGCCCTTAATTCCACCATAACCTCCGCCCGTCCTCTCTAATAAAGCTTTTATCATTCATTTTTTATATTTTCGATGGATTTAAAACATCTTAGATAAATAATGTCAAGGTAATTATTCAAATTTAGTCTATGACTTGCAGTTCCAATTCCAAATCTATACCGTTTTTCTCTTTTACTCGCTTTTGAACTTCATTAATTATTCGTTTTATATCAATTGCCTTGGCATTTTTTCTGTTAATGATAAAATTTGCATGTTTTTCATAAATCTGAGCTCCGCCGCTCGAAAAGCCTTTCAATCCGGCACCGTCTATCAATTTCCCGGCAGGAATCCCGACAGTATAATCATTTTTGAACACACAGCCGGCACTCGGATATGCAAATTGTCCTTTTTTCTCACGGTCAATGTAATTTTTTTTAGTCTGCTCACGAATTGCTTTCTTCGGTGCCGGCATAAGTGATACCACCACATCTACTATACAATACTCCGGATGTTCCATAAAAATACTGTGTTTATAGCCATAATCCAAATCTGCACCGGAAAGCACTTTATATTGCAACGCTCCGTCTACAATACTTACTTCCTTTATAATCTGTGAAAATTCTCCGCCGTAACAACGAGCATTCATAAATGCAGCACCGCCAATGGTTCCCGGAAGTCCGCCGGCAAATTCCAGTCCGGACAAACCTTGCTTAGTTGCAAACTTTACGGCATCTTTTATAGTCACGCCGGCACCGAAACGCACTAATGCGGCAAGCTTCTCCTGCTCTTTTAATCTACAGCCGCCGTAAGCTGCAATTGAACAATTTTCACGATGTTCCGACGAACAGCCGCCGTTTTTTGTCAATGTACAAGCCGGCGGAAGTATCTGAGCTGGTCTTTCTATTTCAATTTTATTCCAATTTAACGTAGAAATTATCATACGATTTATAATGCCGTCACCGAACAACACATTAGCGCCGCCGCCGAGCAACATCGGCTTCACGCCGTTTCTTAAACAAAAGCTTATCGCTTCAAGATATTCACTGTGATCTTTAGGCTGACAAAAATACTTTGCTTCACCGCCAATCTTAAAAGTTGTCCATTTATCCAGCTTAACATTTTCTTTTATCTTCATTTTATTTTCCTTGTGCCTTCTTTAATCTCTCAAGCTCTTCCATAGTAATTTGCTCAATTCTTTCCAATGTATGTTCCGAATAACCTTGTCTTTGAAACAAATCCAAAACCGAGTTTATAATATAAAGTTCCATTTCAACGGATGACAATATGGACTTTTTCATTTTAAAAATTAGAGACTTTACATATTCTTCGGCTTCTTCAAGAACTACAGAATCTAAATCTTCATCTGAAATCAGATTCTCCAGTAACATAGCTTGGGCTACATGTTCTTCAGACAATGAAGAATCACCTTCACGGTAATTGTTTTCATTTCTATAAATAGCTTCTCTGCGTTTTTTTAAAATATTTTTATATTCTTTTATAAAAGGTTCATCACTGGACTTACGACTTTCCACTTTTGCTTGTAATTTTTTATTTTCTTCCGGCGTACATTGTTCAAGAATTTTCTTGATTCGCTCTTCCAGAGATTTTTCCATAAGTTCCCTTTTTATTTTGTTTTTAGTTTATCGGAAAAGATTACCATTAATATTAAAATATTCAACATTCAATTTACATATAAAGGATTTTTCATTAGTTTCAAAAAACCCCTGACTAATCCATGTAATGTGGTATAGTATTTTTCTAATTTTTGGAAATAAAAATCTTTCCTAATATATATATTTTTTACAATCTAAAGGAGATTCCATGAAAATTAAAATGAATCAAATTTCACCATCAACACAACTATTTCGCTTCGGAACACCATTTAATACCGAAGCCGTAACTCTTAATATAGACGCTTCCTCATTTTGCGAGACTGAAAACTTACCACAGTTCAAATGTGAAAAAAAAGACAACACTTATTTATTTACATACGTTATGAACAAAAAACAATGTATTTTCGGATTGGGAGAATCCTTGGGCGGAATGAATAAACGCAGTCACAATTACAGAATGTGGAATTCTGACGACCCGTCTCATACCGAAGAAAAAGACGCTCTTTATGGCTCGCATCCTTTCTTTATAATAAGTGACGAAAATGAAAAAATCGGAATCTTCATTGATTTTCCTACAGAATTTCACATCGACGCAGGATTTACCCAATACGACATTTTATCCATAAAAGTCCCTTCCGAAAATTTTGATTTATATATTTTTACCGGAAACAGCGAATTACAAATAGTTCGAGAATATCTGAAACTTACCGGTACGCCATACATGCCACCGAAATGGGCCTTCGGTTTTCAGCAAAGTCGATGGAGTTATCCGAATGAAAACGCTGTAACTAATGTTGCCGACAAAATGGCTGATGCCGGTATTCCCTGTGATGCAATCTATATCGACATCGATTACATGGATAACTATAAAGTCTTTACCGTAGACAAAAACAAATTTGCTGATTTTAAAAAATTTACTGCCGAAATGAAACAACGAGGAATTCGTCTGATTCCGATTATTGATCCCGGCGTACGAGTAGAAGAAAATTATTCAGTCTACGAAGACGGAGTAAAAAACAATTATTTCTGCAAAGAATCTGACGGGAAAACAGATTTTACTGCGGCAGTTTGGCCGGGACTGGTACATTTCCCTGATTTTCTTAACGACAATGCTCGAACTTGGTGGGGACAACTTTACCATTTCTTATGGGACGCCGGCATTGATGGAATCTGGAACGATATGAACGAACCAGCAATTTTTTATACTCCACGTAAACTTGAAGCCGCAAAAAAGAAAATTGCCGAACGAACAATAAATAACAGCTGGGATTTCTTTGAAATTCGTGACAGTCTGGGAACTCTTGCAAATCGTCGTGACGACTATGCGGAAATGTATCATTTGCCCGGAGACGGAAAAAGCGGAATCGTAAGTCATGAAAATCTTCATAATCTCTATGGATTAAATATGACACGTGCAACAGTCGATGAATTTAAAAAAGATTTTCCGGATAAAAGAATCTTTTTATTAACACGAAGCAGCAGTGCGGGAGCTCATCGTATGGCTGCAATTTGGATGGGAGACAATCAAAGTTGGTGGAGTCATCTTTTGTTGCACATTCAAATGCTTGTAAGTTTAAACATCTGCGGATTTTTTTATACAGGTGCCGATGTTTGCGGTTTTTCCGGTAACGTTTCTAATGAACTCGCCCTTCGATGGATGCAATTTGCAATATTCAGTCCGCTTTTCCGCAATCACGCAGCACTCGGAACTAGAAATCAAGAACCGTACAATTTTGATGACAAAACCACAAATCGTATGCGACATTTTATACGCACACGCTACAAATTGCTTCCGTATATGTACACAGAATTTGTTAATGCGGTAAAAACTCTCACTCCGCTTTGTACTCCGACTGCATTTTATGACAAATCATGTCAATCACTTGAATGTCAAGATGAGTTCTTTTTAGGCAGAAGCATACTTGTAACGCCTGTTTATCAACCTAACGCACAAGGCAGAAATGTTTATCTTGCCGGGAATCGTCCATATTTATATGTCAAACTTTGCAATAACGGGCTTGATAATTTTAATATTGTACAAGCCGGTAATTTTTACGCTGAATATTCCGCTGATGAAGTCGCATTTTTTATAAAAGAAAACTGCGGTGTACCGACCGGTGTGCTTGAAGAAGACGGAAAAACATTTAACACAGTAGAAATAATTGCTTTTGTTTCCGGAGTAGCTACCGCAAGTTATTATGAAGATGACGGAGAAACAAATGATTACTTAAAAAACAATTTCTTCCAAATCGATTTTACTATCAAAAAAGAAATTAACAATTCATTCTGTATTCAAGCCACTACTCAAGGCAACAGACAACCGGAAATCAAAAACTATAATTTTGTAATTGTCGATGAAAAGGGAGGAATAACAAGACAAACATTTTCCTTATAAAATTAATTACTGATTTTTATAATTATTCAGATATTAAGATTTAATTATAGTTATATAAGGAAGAAATCCGATTTTATCGGAGATTTTCCTCTTTGTAAAAAGACAAATCGTATTTTCATTTTGATATTACGATTTGTCTTTTTGTTTATTTACAAACTAATTTGGTTAATATTGTTTTATTCGAAATAGAGATATCCTATCTCTATAGTATTTCAAAACAGCTTAGAATCTTTCGCTAAAATACGAAAAGTACCTAAAATATCCGAAAAGGTATTAGAATTTTTCGGGAAAATCCTGTAGAAACACACACATCTTTAAATATAAAAAATCAAGGAGCTTATTATGAAAGATTTTCTTTTACATCTTTTTGCATTTGTATTTATACTTTGCAGTTATTCTTGTTCTTGTATGTAGTCTGAATCACCTCAATGTTTGACGGTAACACTTGATAAAAATGAAGCTAAACCCGGTAATGAAATTACTATAGATATCCTATTAATGAATGTATGACGATTTGTCCGTTTATAAGAGGAGATAAAGAGTATTATTTTCTTGATTTTGTTCGAGATATAGATTCATCAAAAAGTATTTGGAAAATTCCCAAAGAAACAAGTATCGGAGAAATTGAATTTCTTTTGAAAATGATAGTGGAATATGGATGTGATGGGAGACCTATTTCTTTTAGAAGAGATAATATATCGGAACTTTATGATGGAGAAAATTCTTGTACAACAAAAAAATTTTATGGTTCAGGAGAATCTGACAAACCGCTTACTATAGTGACTGAATAAAAATAAACTTTACTAAGCAGCTTTACTTATTCTGAATATTCGGCGTAATAAGCCCACGGCTCCCCGGAAACCAGCGGCAAAACAATAAAGCAAATATCATCAAAATAAAAAGATATATCCGCAAAAAATGAAAAAGATAAATCCTCTCCCGAGAAAAATACCGGTTTACCCGTTTCCCAAACTTTTCCGTCAGATAACGTGATTTGTTGTACCGCAGAAACCATACGATCTTTTAATAAAAGTACGCATTGACGATTTTTTAATTCATCCGGTAAATGAACTTTCGCCAAATATTTCGTATTTTTCATCAAACGATCTCCGGAATACAGCGGCATATCGTCACAATCTTTTACTGAAAGTCGCAACATATTTACGCCTACATCTATTTGATTTGAATAAAAACGCCCGTTAATCAAATAAAACAAATCTTCAGAACCATTTTTTGTAATTTTATAACGAATCTCACGCTGCCCGGTCATTGATACATAATTTTCGGGAAGTTCTATTTTGTTTACAACGGATTGTCCTTTTATTAAATTACCGGAATTCTTTACGGTAGGAGAAAAAGATTGAGACAGCTCAAATTTTACGTCACTGTTTTTATCTTTAGATATTTCAGGTAATAATTGAATAATTTTACCTATCGTACTTTCAGGCGGATTAGATTTTTTCCCAGTAAATAACCAACTTTCAACCGGTTGACCGGCATATAAAAAGTCGCCGTTCTTTTTTGCAATTTTATGAGTTTCTTTTACACTGCGATAAAATAATTCCTGTCGCAAAGGATTGTCCGATAACAATTCTAAATTGTTTCGAAAAAATGATATTATTGCTGCCGTTTTTTTAGGCATTTCTAAATCCGGAATTCTCGATGCCGCATATAAATAAAGTAATGATGAATCCACATCAAAATTTTTATCAAACGAAAAACGACGTATAAGATTTCGTTCACTAAAAAAACTATTCAGAAAATATGGATAAAAAAAGCCGAAATCATCATAACCTTCACGAGGGTGGCGTCTTTTTTGTAAATAATTCAACAATGCTTCTTCAAAAACATATTCAGCACAATTTTCCGTAAGAAATCCTTTTGTCATTGAAAAAGCACCGGCATCTGTTGATAAAAAACAGTTCAATTCTCGTAAAACTTCATTCTCCGGTAAAACTACCGAAACTTCTGACGTTCTATTTTCTATCAATCTGCCGTACATAGTAAACGATTCAAAATAAGGTAAAATGTTTTCTACATTTTGTGACGGCATCCAAAATACCGCATTTTCACCGTCTTGAGTCAATTCTGTTACCAAAAGATTTCTCGAACTTTTTTTTGTACTGTTCAGCGGTAAGTCAAATCTGATTTGCAGTTCTTCTTTCGGCTCAAGAATAATTGCCTGTTCTAACAGATTTTCACAAACTGCATCTTCCGGGAAAACAGTTTGCAATTTTATATTGCGTTGTTTTGCCTCTAAATTTTTAATGAAAATTTCTCCGTACACGGCAGATTCGTCATCTGTAAAATTTCCCAGTTTGCAATAAAACTTTAATCCATTATCAACAGTATTTTTTTCAGGCGTTAAGAAAACAGCCGAATCTGCAACTTTTCCGATATCATAAAAAATTTCGTTTGCTGTATTAACAAAACGACAAAACAAACCGGCACTATTCCCCGATTTTTCATCTGCACATACAATCGCCGCCGATATACATGAAGCTTCTTGTAAATCTACCGGCAATTCTATTTTATTTATACCTTTTACAAGAGAAATCGAACGAGCGTATTTCAATTCATTATTATAAAAAATTAAAAATGCATCTTTCCATTCTTCTTGTGAAAAGAAAAATATTTCTTTATCCGCAGTCTCATAACTTCTGAATTTCTTATTCTCACAACTTAACGGCAATACCGGCATACAAAAATTTTCTTTTATCGAATCTCCATTTTTCATGATTATTTCCGCATTACCGGATAAAATCCCGTCGTTCATTGCCGGCTGTAAGTCAAATATTTTTCCATTATCGGCAAAATATAATTTTTCAGCTTTTTCTCCGCACCGTGAAAATGACAATAACATACTTTCTGCCGTACTAATTTTTCTGCAATCAAGTTGCATTTCCGATGTTATTTCTGTCTTTTGAGGAATAGAAGTTTTTATTTTATCAGCAGAAAAAACATCCACATTTTGTACTCCCGCATTAATAAATGCAGTACAAACAAATTCTTCTTCTGTATAAATGTCTATAAAGAAAGGTTTATCTTCCAAAAGTAACTGCTGCCGAAACATTCCGTTATCAACTTCGACTTCTTGCTCATTTTCAACATCCTGACCGTTACGATAAACTAAACGAACTTTTTTTACTTCAGAAAAAATCTTTCCTTCTAAATGCAATAAATTATTTTCCCATTCCGCTTTAATTTCATGTCGTATGATATTTTTATATTGAGACAATGCAAATGTATGAATCGTACGATAACTTCCGAATCTAAATTGAACAAAAGATTCTTCAGGACGCTTTATAAGTAAAGTTCCGTCTCTTGCCGTATTTTGCGGTTTTGTTATGTGCCCATCTTTATAAAAACAAACTTTTGCATTCTTTATCGGATTTCCGTTCTTGCGAAAAAGCAAAAGTAATTCATCTTGCATAGGAAATATAACCAAAGAAAAATGTTCCGTTACAAAAAAAAGTTCATGTCTGGAAAATGATTGCGAAAAAACAGATAAGCAAAGAAACAAAAAAACAGAAATTAAAACTCTTTTTGTCATAAAAAATGAAACCGTAACAAATTAAAATAAAGGGAAAGATTATTCCTGATAAATAAAAAAAGGGAGATTTTTAAATCTCCCTTGTCGATCGCAACGGGGCTCGAACCCGTGATCTTCGGCTTGACAGGCCGACGCGATAACCAACTTCGCTATGCAATCTCTGATGGTCTCTTTATACACTATAATACTTTTTGTGTCAACATTTTTTCGCACTTTTTTTTATTTTTTTTTATCACAAGTTTTAATGCACTTTATTCAGTCTTTATACCAATATTCCAAAAGGCTAAACCAATTACCTGTCGTAACATCATCTTTGCACCACGCCAAACTTCCGTAACATTCATTTTTAGATGAAGAAACTTCATTCCAAATCATATAATCCCATGAACAGCCATCACGTGAAAAATCCGGATAAAAAAATGAAAGTCCCATTTTACCAGGCTGAAATCTTGAATAATAACTTCGTCCAAATGATTCCAATATCATTTCTTCTATTGCCGTACAAACTTCATCTGACAAGCTTTTTAACTCTTGGTCTTTTTCTCCAATCTGAAATACAAAATCATATAAATCAAAATATGGAAAAGCTCTCCAATCTGGAGAAGAAGATGACGGAAAATAATGAGTCATTTTATTAATACTGACATTTCCGAAACCTCGTATACTTTCTGCTAACTCTTTCTTATTCATTAATGCACTGCAAAGATTATCAAATTTTTGCTTTACATTACTGATTTTAGATAAATCGCAAGCGATAAGAGATTGTTTTGATTTCAACGAATGCCAATCGCCCGAATATTGCGTATATTCATCCTGAAGTTTCAAAATAAGACGTGCTAATTTTTCCGGAGTAATATCGGAAGTAAATTCTTTATAAATATTACTGTAATTTTGCCCCATTCCCCAAACTTCAGGAGCAGAAGCCACTACATAATCCGCAGAAAAACCTCCGTTACCTTTGCGAATCTGATACAAAAATTCCACACACGCCATATAACAAAGATCCAAATCTAAAAAATCAACGGAACAATTTTTATTTAAATTAGTTGTTAAATCTACAGCACAAATCATTCGTTTTGTGTCTTCGTCTATCAAAATGTTTTTTTGAACAATATCAGAATAAACCGTAGAACCGACCCCCATCCCGTGACCGCCTAAAAACAATCCGTAATATTTTGCCGGATAATTTTCTTTGCAATAGGTAATAAACGCTTGCAACCAATCTGTATCTCCGGTATCGATAGAGTCTTCATAAACAGTTTTGCAATATATATGAGGATTATCAAGTACTCTACTTGAATACTTATAAATATCTCGCATTTCTATGCGAATTAACTTGTTCTTTTCTACACGAAATACACCGGTTCCGGAAAAAGTTTCATCATAAATAGTACATTGAGACTCTGCTGAAACATCTATCAATACCAAGACGTTACAATTATCATTGTATCCTTTTATCACTTCTTCTATATCATCACACAAATCAAAAGCAAGCCCGTTGTCTCCGGCACAATAATGCATCATTGTCCAATCTGTATTTTTTATATACACATTGTCTTCTTCATTTTCACATAAATTATCAGCACAACATACTATTGATAATAAGAAAGGAATAAATAATAAAACTACAATTTTTTTAATTAAAAACTTTTCCATAAAGACAAAATATCTTGTAAGCCACAAAAGAATAAAAAAATTACTTCCATTCCAGATAACGAGCACATTTTTCTTCTTGATAAAAAGCTAATTTATCACTCAAACTTAAAGAATCTTCTTCAGAATCTAATCCGGGACAACGTTTTTTCTCCAAAACCCATTCAGCATCATCTTCTACAAGAAACGGCCAGAAAGGGAACGCCCTGCATTGTAACGGGCGAGCATTATAAATAGAACAGCCTTCTTTTTCCCAAAAAATACAATCATAATTCTTTTTCTCTTTCAGTCCTACATACACCTTAGAATCTCGATATATTTCACGACAATATTTTCGAATAAATTCTTCACGTGAAATATTTAGTAATGCAGCTGCATTATCTGCATCTTTTTCAGTAAGCATTACCATCCCCGGATCAATACGGCAACATTTAGAACATCTTTGACATGAGAATTTTCTTTTTGATAATTTTTCTATAATTTGAGATTCAGAGAGAGCCACTTTTATCGCCTCACATATTTTGAAAAGAATAAAAAAAAAGAGTCTTTTAAAGACTCTTGGGGAGACAGGGAATTGAACCCCTGTAGACAGAGTCAACAGATTTACAGGCTGTCGCCTTTAACCACTCGGCCATCTCCCCGTTTCAAAAATAAAGCACATCTGATAAGATGTACTTTATTTTCTTTAAAGCCGGCTAAAGGAATTGAACCCTCAACCTGCTGATTACAAGTCAGCTGCTCTACCGATTGAGCTAAGCCGGCAAACGATGTCTGTGTTATACACTACAATCTAATTTATGTCAAATACTTTTTTCATTTTTTTTTATTTTTTTTCGCACTAAAAACTGATGTAGTATTTAGGCGGAAATTTCTTGAACAAATCTTGTATCAAAGAGTCCAATTCATTACCAGAAGGAAATTGTGATGTCGTATTTAAAACAATACTATAACCTTTTGAATTTTCTACAATTACCGGAACAAACAATCCGGCTTCAAGCACATCCTTCACTTTTTTCTTTGGAATATACTCATTTTTTGTTTTTAACGAACAAGATCCTATATCTCCCAAAGAGTTTTTTGTGTTTTCATCTTCGGAATACAACTTAAACATATCGGTAAAAGTAACATCTCCCATTTCTATATCATAAAAAGTTTGGGATACTCTATTTTGAATCATTTTCTTTTCTGACGCAGTTTTCTTTTTAGTCGAGAAAAACACATGAGAAACTTTTGTTGTCGGTAAAAGTCCTTTTTTTGCAAAATATTTCATTTTTAATAGAAAGAAAGTTGATTTATTCAAAAAGTCTTCCATATTCGCATACGGATCTGTAGTATCAAAATAAGCCTGAACTTTATTTTCATCATTTAAATCGATTCCGATTTTGTCAAAGTAATATTCTGTGTAATACAAAACTTCCGACTGTTTCACTGTGATTTTTTCTTCAAGGCAAGCATTTGTAAATAACAAATCTAAAACCATAGAATTTAAAACACTCAAAATATTTTCACCATTCCACTCTTTTATTGACTGATAACCCGCCATATACATTTTTAATTCTAAAGCGGTAACTCCGTATTCTCCGACTTCCACTACAACGGCATCATCAGAAAGATCTTCCAATGTAGTATGCAAAGTTTGTGCAAACAATCCGACGCTGTTACACATTAATAATATCATCCAAAATAAAATTGTCTTTTTCATATTTTCTTAAATCCTTTATCTAAAATTCGTATCTAGTTTTCGACAAAAAAGCCACAAAAAACAATTGAAAATAGCTTTTTTACATCTTTCATTGAAAACAATTCAATTTTATGCTAACTCTTACCCGCTTTTTTAGTAAAAAAGCAAATATAAAAAGTATGATCTCAAATCATTTAAAAAGCTTATTTCCAAATTTAAATATCTATTTTTACAAAAAGACTTTTCAAATGTCTTATAATCAATAACTTAATTTTTTTTTCAGGAAGGAATATGCATAACTTCATAATGTTTGGAAATCTAAAAACAGAACCGGGGACTCCTTTTTTACTGGGAGCAGAACTAAATCAAAACGGTTGTAACTTTGCTATTTTCTCAAGAAATGCAACCGCTGTATCTTTATTACTATTTGATCATCCGGAAGATTCAAAACCATCACACATTTTAGATTTAAATCCAAAAATAAACAAAACCGGCGATATTTGGCATATTTTTATTGCAGGTATAAAAGAAGGTCAATGTTACGGTTACACTATCGACGGACCTTATTGGCCGGATAATGAAGGACACCGCTTTAATAAAAATAAACTTCTTTTAGATCCTTATGCCAAAGCCATTTCCGGGAAATACAATTGGTCAAAACCGGAAGCATTTGCATATCAAGTAGGCAGCCCTTTGGGAGATTTGTCTTTCAGCGAAGAAAATAATTTCGGTGTTACCGCAAAATCTATCGTTGTTGACGGTCAGAATTTTGATTGGGAAGGCGATACTGCATTATCTACACCTATGAAAGATTCTATCATTTACGAAATGCATACTCGTGCATTTACTATAGGCAGTAAAAACGCAGAACACGAACCAGGAACTTATCTTGCCATAATAGATCAAATCCCGTATTTGAAAGAATTAGGAATTACAACAGTAGAATTAATGCCGGTACATCATTTTAATCATAAAGAAAATTTTAAAAAGAATCCGATTACAAATGAACCCCTTTATAACTTTTGGGGTTACTCCACTTTAGGCTTCTTTGCTCCGGACAGCTGGTATGCCAAAGACGAAAACGGTCTTAATGCAGTATATGAATTCAAAGAAATGGTAAAAGCTTTGCACAAAGCCGGAATCAGCGTAATTCTCGATGTTGTTTACAATCATACCGGAGAAGGAAATGAGTACGGTCCGACAATCTGTTTTAAAGGTATAGATAATTCTATTTATTATATGACCGAACAAGGAAGATATTATAAAAACTATTCCGGTTGCGGAAATACTTTAAATTGTAATCATCCGGTTGTAAAAAGATTGATACTCGACAGTTTAAGATATTGGGTTGTCGATATGCATGTAGACGGATTCCGATTTGACCTTGCGGCAATTTTAGGTCGTGACGAAAACGGTAATTGGGTTCCTAATTATTCCATATTAAATGAAATCAGTAATGACCCAATTTTGAGTTCGGCACAAATAATCGCTGAAGGCTGGGACGCTGCCGGATTATACAAAGTCGGAGATTTCCCTTCAGGATGGGCTGAATGGAACGGAAAATACAGAGATGCAATTCGCGGTTTTATAAAAGGCGACAATAATCTTGTGGGAGAATTGGCACAACGTCTTTCCGGAAGTGCCGATTTATTTTCATTGCGAGACCGCCGTCCGTACCACAGTATAAACTTTATCACAGCTCATGACGGATTCACACTAAACGATATTGTGTCGTACAATACAAAACACAACATTGAAAACGGTGAAGGCAATCGTGACGGAAATGATAACAACGTCAGCTGGAATTGCGGTCATGAAGGAACAACAACAGATGAAAATGTTCTCGACCTTAGAGAACAACAAATGCGAAATCTGTTTACATTGTTAATGATAAGCCAAGGTACACCGATGTTTTTGTACGGCGATGAAGTGAAATTTTCTAAAAACGGTAATAATAATACATATTGCCACGACAATAAACTTAACTGGTTTGATTGGAGTTTGTACCGCAAAAACAAGAAATTCTTCAATTTCTGCAAAAACATGATTGAATTCCGCAAATCTCATCCGGTTTTAAGAAGAGCAACTTTCTTTAACGGAATAAACTCTGACGAATACTGCTCTTCAGACATCAGCTGGCACGGATTTGAAATCGGTAAACCGGACTGGAGCGAAAACAGTCACTGTCTTGCATTTATGCTAAACGGTAATAAAGCTGTAACAGGTGCTGACTTAAATGACAATAATATTTATGTTGCAATCAATGCACATTGGGAAAATCAAAATTTCCATCTTCCGACACCGGCAAAGAAAAAATATTGGCATTTAGCGGTAGATACATCTACATCAACAGGATTTAAAACACCGGGCAAAGAAACTCGTGTAAAAACATCAATTATCACTGTTCCTGCAAGAAGTATCACTATTTTGATTGATAAATAAAAGGTTTTACAATGACTGAGAATGAAAAAAAAGTTATTTCCAATTTTTTTGTAATAGAAGGACTCGACGGAGCCGGAACAACAACACAAGCAAAAAAATTAGCCAAAGAATTACCAAACAGTATTTTTACTTGGGAACCTACAGACAGCGAAATCGGGAAATTACTCAGACGCATTCTCAGTCAAAATCTATCAATCGACAAAAACACGCTTGCTTATTTATTTGCAACCGACAGAAGCAATCATTTATACAATGACAACGGAATTATAACGCAATGTAAAACGACAAAAGTTTTTTGCGATCGCTACATACTTTCTTCATTTGCGTATCAAAGTATCGACATCAGCGAAGAAATCGTTTTGAATTTAAATAAAAACTTTCCTATTCCGGAAAAAACATTTTTTATCGACACTCCGGTGGATGTTTGTATGCAACGATTAGAAAAGCGAGACAACCGTGAGATTTACGAACATTATGAATTGCAATTAAAAATTCGTGAAAAATATATAAAGAGTATAGATGTTTTCAAAAACGAAGGCTGGAACATAAAAATCATCGACGGAACTAAAACCATTGATGAAATCTTTTCTGAAATCTGCAAAGATATTTAACCAAAAACAAAACTTTCTCTTCATGAAAAAAATATTCTTCCGACAATTATTAGAAGAATCATTTTTATTACGAGGGAAAGCATGGAAAACAAGATTTTTTATTTCAGTGTTACCGGAAAAAGTTTCTGGACAGCACTTACATTGGCAAACGAATTGACAAATTGCGATATTATAGCCATGAAAGATTACGACATAGATAAACCGATATTTGCACAAAAAATCGGATTTGTATTCCCGGTATATTACGGCGGAATTCCGGACACAGTAAAAAACTTTTTATCTAAAATAAAAATCGACGGCAATCCTTACTTATTTTCAATCCACACTTATAATAACAATGACGGAATCACATCATTACAAATCAGAGAAAAAATGATTTCATGTGAAACTCCGATTAATGCAGTTTTTCCGCTGAAAATGACACAACGCAACAGTCAGCATTCTTATACAGATATTTTCGGTGAAAATGCAATATTGGAAATGTTGCGAAAAACACAAACTAAAATCACTAAAATAGCGAAAATAATTTCACAAGAAAAAGATTATTTGAAAAGAAGCTTCAATTTATTCAAACGACATAAATCACTTGCTAAAAAACAACATCATATAAAAGAAAAATTAATAGTACGATAATTTCTTTATCTAAATAATTTCCCTTTCAAATAAAAAAGTCTATTGAATAAAAAGTGCATCCCCTAAAGTCGGACAAATAAAATTCCATTTTAGGAGATGCATTTTTTTATAAAGACGCAATTTTAGTTTTTCCCGCCGGCTTTGTAATCTTTACATATTCCGATATCTTATATCCTCAATAAAAATATTTTAATTCTTGCAATATTCTAAAATAGCTTAAAGTTGGCCGTCAAAATCCGCAAAATCACCGAAAAATACGAAAAGTACCTAAAATACCCGAAAAGGTATTGGAATTTTCCGGAAAAATCCTGTAGAAAAACACACATCTTGAAAATAAAAAATCAAGGAGCTTATTATGAAAGATTTTCTTTTACATCTTTTTGCTTTTGTATTTATACTTTGCAGTTATTCTTGTGCTTGTATGTGGTCTGAATCACCTCAATGTTTGACGGTAACACTTGATAAATATGAAGCTAAACCCGGTGATGAAATTACTATAGACGGCGGAGAATATCCTATTGCTGATTGTATGGAGATTGATACCTATATAAAAGGAGATAATAAAAGATATTCTCTTGATTTTGTTCGGGACATAGATTCATCAAAAAGTATTTGGAAAATACCGGAAAAAGCAAGTAGCGGGAAAATTGAATTTTATATGGAAATGATCGTGGAATATGGATGTGACGGGAAACCTATTTCTTTTAGAAGAGATAATATATCGGAACTTTATGATGGAGAAAATTCTTGTACAACAAGAAAATTTTATGGTTCAGGAGAATCTGATAAACCGCTTACTATTACACAGTAAATATTAAATAACTAATTTTTTAAGCAGAACCAAAAGGTTCTGTACAAAGTAATAAATAAACAAAGGAGCTAGATAATGAAAAAAAATGTTTTGAGTTTATTACCGACGAATACTCCGGTAAATCCTTTTTTGATGATGAATATAGAATTGAAAATATTTATAAGAAAATAAAATCAGGATACGATTGGTCGCAAGGTACAGAAATCAAACCTTGTGAAGATCTTTATTTTTATTATTCTGAAATTATCGTAAAGTATGACACAACTTATCATATACCTTTGACTATTAGATATATTTATGAAGCTCCGGAAAATCTAGCAGTAGATGGAACTTTTTATTATAAATTAACAGATTTTAAAGTAACAGAATAATTTACTAAATGCAGTGTTACAAAAAGTAGCACTGCATTTTTTTTACTTGTGCCCTAGTTTTTCACATCATAAATAATTTCAACATTTTCCAAATAATCCACCGTAATTTTACGTGATGACGTAATGCCGGACACTTCAATGCTGATTGTAATTTCACCGGGCAATACTTCAAAGTGATCTTTTTTATTTTTCCCGATTGATACAACTTTTTCGTTTTGGTCATTAGACACATTGATTGAATAATCCGACTGATTTTTCACAATTATTACGCTCGGCGAAAAAAGTGAGCATGATGATAATTGCAACACAAGTAAACAAAGTAAAATATTTTTTTTCATTATTAACTCCTAATTACTTTAATGTATTTTTTTTTCAAAATGCTGCACGATTCACGCAAAAAAGTTAAAATATTTTATAAAATAAATTTTTTGGGGGTAAATATGGCGATTATTGTACTTGCAAGAGAACTAGCTGCACTGGGGGATGAAACTGCAAAAGAACTTTGCTCTATGCTGCCGGGCTATCATTATATTAACAAAGAAGAAATCGAAGAAACATTACACGAACGTGGTATTACCGAAAAAATGATCGGACGCTACGGAGAGAAAAAGCCCGGATTTTTTGATGTTTTTTCCTCTGCACAAAATCAATTTTTACATCATTTGAAAACCGTTCTTTATGAAAAAACAGAATCGGGCAATTGTATTTTAGTAGGACAAGGTGCTCCCGTATTGCTCAAAGGCGTTCCGGGCGTTGTTACATTCAGATTAATTTGTCCGGAAAATATTCGAATACAACGTATTATGAAGCGTTTTAATTGTGATGAACGAAGAGCTCAAATGATGATGACACATACTGATAATGATCGTGTAGGATTCAATCGTTATTTTTTTGATGTGGGCTGGCGAGATCCGATAAATTACGATTTTATTATCAACACCGAACGACTTAATGCTGCACAAACTGCCGGTATTATCAAAAACATTTTGCCGCAACTTGTCGATGAAAAGCAAGAAAACGAATGTAAAATCGCTATCAGCAATTTAATTACAGGTCAAAAAATTCTGACTAAAGTTTTGTACGAAGAAAAATTACCTATTTACTTTTTAGAAGCTTTGTATGACGGAAAAAGTGTTACGCTTAACGGTGTGACAAATGCTCCGTCGAGTATTGAAAAAGTTTCGAATATTGCAAAAGAAATTACCGGGTGCGATGAAGTTCATTCTAATATTTATATCGCTTCCGATATTCCGATGACTCACGAAGTTTAAAATTTTTAATACGTCAAAAATGACAGCATTGTTTTTTACAATGCTGTTTTTTTTATACTTATTCACTACTCTACGTTTTTTTTAGTTTGCTCCGATAATTAAAGAATGCGGGAGGGGATTTTTTCAATGATAGAAATAAAAAATTTGCGTGTGGAATTTGAAACCGAAAAGGGAACGCTCAAAGCTTTAAGGGGAATAGACTTTCAAGTGTTCCCGGGAGAAATCCTAGGAATTGTAGGAGAATCCGGCTCGGGTAAAAGTGTCACAGCTACATCTATGATGGGACTTTTGCCTAAGCGAGTAGTCAAAAGCGGCGAAATCTTAATAGACGGAACTTCCGTTTTATCATTATCACGCAATGAATTATCAAAAATACGCGGTAATAAAATCAGTATGATTTTCCAAGAGCCGGGCAGATCTTTTGACCCTTTGTACAGTATCGGAAAAACTTTTTCAGAAACTCTTTTACGAAATAATCCTGCATTATCCAGAGAACAATGTAATAACAAATCAATAGAATTATTAAAAGAAGTCGGTATCCCTAATCCTGAAGAACGTTTGAATAATTTTCCGCACCAACTTTCCGGCGGACAATTGCAACGTGTGATGATTGCTCTTGCCGTTGCTGCCAATCCGTCATATTTAATTGCCGATGAACCGACGACAGCTTTAGATGTTACGATTCAGGGGCGTATCGTGCGGTTGCTTAAAGAAATGAAAGAAAAATATAATCTTGCCGTAATTTTTATCACCCATGATTTATCTTTGATTCAATCTATTGCAGATAAAATTCTTGTTATGTACTCCGGACTCGTACTGGAATACGGTAAGGCGGCGGAAGTTTTATCCAATCCGCTTCATCCTTATACTCAAGGACTTTTATCTTCGATTCCTCGTCCGGGAGCAAATTATCGTACGGAAAAACTCGTAGCTATTCCGGGAAATATTCCGGATCCGACAAATCCGCCGCCGGGTTGTCCGTTTGCTCCACGCTGTAAATACGCAAAAGATATTTGCCGTGAAAACGTAAGTCTGAAAACTTTGCAAAACAATCGACAATATCGATGCATTCGAGAGGTGTAAAAAATGTTAGAAATCAATTCTTTATATAAAAAATTCAATCTTGAAGACGGACTTTTTGCAAGATACGGTCGTTTTGTTTATGCCGTAAACGGAGTCAGCATAAAAATCAATGACGGTGAGACTTACGGGCTTGTGGGAGAATCCGGCTGCGGAAAATCTACATTATCACGAATAATCGCCGGCATTTATCCTTATGACAGCGGCGAAATCAAATTCACATCAAAATCCGGAGAGACTTTCTTTCCCGGATGTGAAAAAAAATCTGACCGCATAAAAAATTTGCGTAAAACAATCCGCTATATTTTTCAGGATCCAGCAAAATCTCTTGATCCCAGATTGCCGATTTCAGAGATTTTGACCGAAGGCGTGAGATGGTCGGGGCAATTCAATAAAAAAGAAGCATTGGAACAAGCTAAAATAATGCTTGCGGCTGTAGGATTGAGTCCAGAAGATTTGTCACGCCGTCCCGGAGATTTTTCCGGCGGTCAACGTCAACGAATTTCCATAGCTCGAGCTTTAATTACAAAACCGGAATTTTTATTGTGTGATGAAGTTGTTTCTGCGTTGGACGTTTCGGTACAAAGTCAAATTATCAATTTACTTTTAGAACTGAAAGAAAAATACGGAATCACCATTTTGTTTATCTCTCACGATCTTTCCGTTGTTTCATATATTTCGGACAGAGTCGGCGTAATGTACGGCGGTATGTTGATGGAAGAAGCTCCGGCCGATAAGATTATGACAGAACACAAACATCCGTACACAAAGCTATTATATTCTTCTGTAACCGGAAATTCCCAAAAAGCAATACTTGAAAAAAATGATACGGAAGTAGCAAACCTTGTCGTTCCTGTATCCGGCTGCCCTTTTGCCAATCGCTGCCCAATGTCTGACAGTTATTGCCGTGAAAAAGTAGCACAAATGAAAGAAATTTCAGCCGGTCACAAAGTTGCGTGTCATAAAATCAGCTAATCGATTTACAATAAATTTTGTTATCAGCTATTTATCAATTACCATTCTCTTTAATAATTAATATATTCTTGTAAAGAGGTTTATCATGAAGAAAATATCATTGTTGTTAATATTATTTTTGCTTCCTCTTACCGGCTGGTGCGAATTTGTTCCGTATCAAGGGCTGATGTATTCGCTGAAATCTGAACATTTTTATGTTGTTTATCCAAAGAAATTTGAAGATAAAGCCAAAACAGTTTCTAATTATGCCGAATCAATTTTTGAAAATCTGCAACCTCTTATGCAATGGAAACCACGCCGCAAAATTACGGTAATACTTACAGACCACACAGACAGTCCCAATGGGTTAGCAACAACATTTCCGGAAAATACAATTTATCTGTACATGGCACAATCCGGACTTTCCGATGAACTTCGAAATTTTTCCAATCCTTTGTACTCACTGATACTTCATGAACTTACGCATATTTTGCAGCTTGATCAAATCAGTAAAGGTGCGTGGTTTTGGAGAATATTTTTCAGCCGTGCATATTTCCCTTTAAGCGGTGCTTTTACATGGTTTCATGAAGGAACGGCAGTTTATACCGAAAGTAAACACGGTGCCGGCGGACGACTGGACAGTGCAAAACATAAAGCCATTATTGATTCATTTGCTCGTAACCACGCACTGCCGGACTACGAAAGAATTGTCTATCCTATTGTTGATTATCCTTATAACAATTTGGCATATCATCTCGGAGCTCGATTTTTAGATTATCTGGCTTTAACTTACGGTGAAGAAAAATTTACCGCATTTCAAAAAGATTTATCTAATGATTTTTGGCCGTTTGTGTATGAATTTGTTCTGAAATTCAAAAAGCATTACGGTAAATCTTTGAAAAAACTTTGGAATGATTGGCGAGATTGGGAATATTCACGTATCGACAAAACGCAATGGCACGATGATGTCGGCATTGCACAACTTTCTACAAACGGCAATGTACACTCTATGACTGTACTTGATAATAAATTGATATTCAGTACAAGCAGTTTAAAAAAAGGGAAAGGGATTTTCTGCTGGGATTTGACTTCCGGTAAAAAAGAAAAACTTTCCGATAATACTGCCGGAAATATATGTAAATACAACGATGATATTTTATGTATCAGAAATAATATTTCGCCGGGGAATTTTGACAGCGATGATATTTTCCTTTTTTCGGTAAAAAGAAAACGCTGGAAACGTTTAACATTCAACAAACGAATTACACGAATGACGTATAACGACAGTAAGAATTTCGGTGTATATTTTCGTGATAATAAAGCCTTTCGTTTTTCTGTTAATAACGGGGAAATTTATGAACACGAAGCTATCAATGCTCTAAATAATTTTGAATTTATTAACAATTTTCATATTTCTCCAAACGGTAATCATTTACTTTTTTCGGCACAAAATAATACCGACGGAAATTATCTGATTTGTTTGTATGATTTCAAAAATGATACGGTAAAAATTCTACCGGAAATTCGCGGAACAGCTTCCGGCTGGGTTGATAACGAAAACATTTATTTTATAGGTTTTACAGATGACGGATATACAAAACTGTTTTCGTATCAACTCCAATCATCTCAGGTAAAATTACTTTTTGCAGGAAATGATTTTGTAAATTATGCACAATTTGCCGGAAATAATAATTTTTGTACTACGGTTTATACTTCAAACGGAGCTGAAATTCGGCTGGTAAATACTGACGATTCTAAAACTCCGGTTGATATAAAATGGAGAGTCGAACCGCAAAAACCCAAAACACAAATCGCCGCAGAAGCAAACAGCATTTCTCCGATTCAAGGTTTTTATAATCCGGGGCGTTACTTAAATCCCAATTGGATGATTTTACCGTATACTTTAAATTACAATTTTTCACTATATGGTTTTGAAATTCCATATATTACCGGCGGACTTAATCTGTATAAAACTTTGCCGCTTGGGCGTTTTAGTTATTCATTATCTACAGCTCTTGATTATATAAATTGGTATCCGTCGACATCATTGTCTTTGATATGGAATATTCCGTGTACTGCATTGCAATATGTTTTTTCTACTTTGCGAGAAAAAAATATTTTCCTGTTTGACAATCAATTTTCTGTTTCTCCGAAATTTTCATTTAACAATGAAAATACATTGTCATTCAATATCAATGCTGCATTATCAACATATTTTTCCGCCGACTATCACACCGCATTATTGACACATCAATATGGGGGAAAAATTCAATACAGTTATTTGAGAAAACATCCGGGAGCAGCTGCGTGGAATTGCGGAATGGTTTCGACGCTGTCCGGAAATGTCGGATTTGCCGAGAAGTATTTAGGATTTGCTGCTTTATCATTTAATGCAGAAGCCAGAATCCCGTTAAATGTGCATTATTTCTACATTACAAATACTTGCGGCTACAATTTAATTTCAAATGAAAATATTTTTAGTCTTGGAAATAAATTTGTTTCAATAGGAAGTTCGGCTCCGCTTTCATATAAAGGCGGTTCTTTCTCTCAACTTATAGAAATGAAATCATTTTCACAAAATTACGGATATACAGCAAATGCTTTTATCAAAAATGAAATCGGCTCACTTATTACATTGTATAGGCGATCTCATTATTGGAAATTTCTCACTATAGGCTTCCATGCAATTCATTTGCGACCTTTTGCCGAATACGCACTATTGCGTAATATTAATGATATTCAACATCTTTTCGGTACCGGAATGGAATTTATAGCCGACTTCTTTGTTGCATACGGAAATATTCCTATATCAATAGTTCAAGGAAACGCAATAGGATACGAAATCGGAAATCCTTATCCAATTTATAATGGTTATATTGCTTTTAATGTTCTTTTGTAATCTTCTGCTATGAAAAGTCTTAATTTTATTTTTAAACACGAATGAAATATTTGACTGCTTTGTAACAAAGTATTACAGATTATCCTCTTAACGGCATAAAAAAACCGTCGATTCGTAACAAACCGACGGTTTAAGATTTCTTTAAAATATTAGTTTAACATATGTCCTACACGAGCTTGAGCTGATGTTATATCATCAACATCTTCTTTTTCTGCAGATGTACTTGCATCATCAGAACATGGATCTGTTGCAACATCAACCATACTAACATCCCATGGAGAACAATCCATCAAAGAACCACCATTTGTAGTAAGCTGGCGAATACCGATACCTGTAGATTCAAGATATGCTTTGTCAATTCCGAGAGATTTCAAAGGAATTGTATACCAATAACTCATATCAAGATCTGTTGTATCAAACTCTTTATACTTAGTTGAAGCAAGTAAAGCAGCTCCGTCCTGTCCTGATGTTCCACGATTATCATTTGGAGTTGATTCCATGTAAATTTTAGAACTTACAGCACATTTTCTCATGTAACGAACATGAACTCCGGAACCATCTGCTGTAGCTCCCGCAAATTTCTTACAGTTTTCAGCACCATAGCTAAATACACCTGCACTTGTTGTTGTAAAGAAACCAGGAGTACCTACACCGACAAAAGCACTTTTATGTTCTGCGTATCCATATTTTGAAGAATGGTAGAACATTACGTCAAATCCTTGAGCATCAGAAAAATCAACCTTTCCCCAAATAGGACCACCTTGATCTACTGTAGGTTTATTTGATTTAGCACCTTTACCAGTGTTAAAAAGCATTCCCAACGGAATATCTCTGTTATCCCACCAAGCATTATCACTTGAAGCATAATCATGCCACATAAATAAATCGTTTGCTCTGTCTACTCCGTTTACCAACTCAACCATTACATAGAGGTTATCGTTATCCCATGCTGCATACATAGCATAAACATCATAAGGAACTTCTTGATGTCCCTTCCATGTGCGAGGGTCATCGTAAGCCGCATTTTGTGCAATTCGTTCCGCTTCTGTCCAATCTGACCATGATTTGATAGTTTTGTTTGTTCCTACTGCACCATTTTTATTTGTCCAATAGTACTCACCAGTTGACGGAACCGGAGTTGGAACAGGATTCGGATTCGGAGTCGGATTTACAGCCAATTTTCTTGTTACATTAACAATATAAGTCTTAGGAGTTCCATCTTCTGCAGTTACATTAATAGTAATAGGAGTTTTTACATTTTCCGGAAGAGAAACTACTCCAGAAGGCGTAACAACAACATTAGCTTTAGTTGACTCCGGAGTAGCAGTCACTGTAATACTTGAAACTGAATTTTCTACTGTCACATCATACTCTGTTGTGTTTTTATCAAATGATAAACTTCCGTCACTCAAAGTAATATCACTTAAACATGCATTACCATCTAACGGTGCAGGACTAGATGCTATTTTTACCTCATAAGTAATAGCAGTAACTCCATCCTCTGCAGTTACCATAATTACTACAGATGTTGTACTGCCACTGATTACACTAATATTATCAAGATTTGCAGGATTAGTAATTACTGTTGCTCCTGCGTGATTTTTCTCATAAGTCACAGAAACAGAAGCCGAATTTACAATTACGTCATATTCAAAAATTGTAGGATTAAACGATAAAGTTCCGCCGGTAACAGATAATGACTTTAATGTCGCATCGTTAGACTTAGGGGAACTTGGATCCGGTCTGTAAATCATTACTGTATAAACTTTTTTGTCTCCGCTTTCCGCTGTTACCGTAATATTTCTTTTTTCGGTTACTCCCGGTACAATAGAAAATTCAGCAGAACCATCTATAGTTGCTTTAGCATTAGCGTGAGAAGTCAAATAAGTTATTTTTGTACTTGTAATGTTTGCCGCTAAAGTCACATCATAAGTTAATTTATTTTTGTCAAACGCTATTGATGCTCCTTCCACTTCCAATGATGCAAGAGTGCAGTCACTACTCTTTATATCTTGCTCATTCCCTTTAGCTCTATAAATACTAAATGTATAACGTTTTGTTGTACTTTTATCAGAAGATATTACTGTCAATGTAACAATCGTTGTTTTTCCGGCACTCAACGCAATATTTTGAAGAGACTGCACACCTTCTATAACGGTAGCACCGCTATTTGATTTTATATAATCAAGACTCACACTTTTAATTTCATTAGGGACTTTAATATTATCATAAACAAAAGTATTTGAATTGAAAGTAAGGTTTGCATCAGAAATTGTTACTGATTTCAAGAATGCGTCATTATTATCGGGAGAACTAATTGTTCCGTCAGAATAAATCCACTGAACTTTCATTGATCCGTTTTCATATCCATTTTTTACGGCTAGAATTTTTAAAGTAATTATATCTCCGTCTTTTGGTTGTAAAGACGTACTGCTTATTGTGAATTCACCTTTACATTGTGTACTCTTCTCTGTAGGTTCTTCACAGTCAACACCAACTGCAATTTCATAATATAATTTTGCATCTGCAGCTCCTTGCGGTGCATAAATAGAAATTTCGTCAGTAGCAGAAATTTCACCGGGCAACGGTAAAACTTTCAATACCCCCATCATTTGATCCGGGGTCTTTATAATATTTTTTGTATGCTCTTCAGTAGCACATGAGCATAATACCAAGAATAATACAGCAAGAAAAAAAGCATTGATTTTCTTCATTATATATTCACTCCCTGTTTTATATTTTTACTTATAAAAGCAATCAATATGCCAGCTTTGCAAATACTAATTAAAAGAAATAATGCTTTTTACTGTCCCATAATGTAAAAAATATCCATTACGGCCACCAGCAATCCTAACCCCATCAATAATACAAGAGTTGCAAAATTTAAAATATAAACATAACGCATTCTTACCGGTTTACGCATTACCATTTCGACTACACTCATGACAATATATCCGCCGTCAAGTGCAGGTAAAGGCAATAAATTAAAAAATGCCAATGCTAATGAAATATTAGCCAATACAAGAAAGAAGTTTCTCATTCCTTCTATAAAACTATTAGAAAAACCTGCATCGGCGATATTCTTCATTAAATAACCTATTTTTATCGGACCGCCGACTTGTTCGCTGATATCTCCTTTTGGTTTTGCAATCAATGCATAAGTAGATAATGCTGTCATTTTTATCAATTTATTACTCTCTTTAAAGCTTTCACCTAATGCTGCAAACCAATTTTTCCCTTTCATCTCACGAATTTCAAAATAATAAGGAAGGAAAATATCTTTCTGTTCAAAATTATTTACATTAATATCAATGTCGAATTCCGTATCATTACGCAAAACAGTTAAAGTCCCGGCAGTTTTTGTTTCCCACAGATTCATCAAATAACGTTCTACAAACACTGTTGAAATTAAATCTCTTTTTCCGCCTATTGCCGTAATTTTATCGCCATTTTGTAAATCCAAAAACTTTGCTAGTTTAGATTCTTCTGCTCGATCTATAAGCGGCTCTTGATAAAAATAAACTCCGAGTAAAGGACGCATAGTATTTTTGTCCCACTCCGGCAAAACTTGAAATTCTAACTTTTCACCGTTACGGTCTACGACTACTTTTAGTTTTGAACGAGTACCGGCCAACATCATTTCTTCTGTTAAATCACTAAAAGAATCAATAACATGATTATTTACCGAAATTATTTTATCACCGGAAAGCAAACCTGCTTTTTTTGCCGGAGAAATCGACGCTTCTTCTCGCCCTACATCATCAGACAATAAAATCTTATTAGGAATAATAACTTCTTTCCTTGCTCCGACAAAAACAAGCGAGAACAAAATAATTGCAAATAAATAATTCATAAACGGCCCGGCAAAAGCTACCAACAAACGTTTAAACGGATGAACTCCGAAAAAGCTGTCCGAATCTCTTAATTTTCTCAAGTTCATTGCTTTATAAACAAGATTTATAAAATCTTTGCGTTCTTTTTCATTTGTAAAACCTTTATCATCTAAATGATATTCAAATTCATGTATTCCGACAGACTCCAGATATTCTAATAAAACAAAAATATCTTTATCACTTAAATCTTTTTTTCTTACACAAACATTGCCGCTTTGTTCATAGCAATCAAACAAACATTCTGCATCAGGTCGATTTTCTTTATCTTTCGTAAGTTCTAAAAACTTTGCAGATTCTATTGTTTGTGGCGGCAATTTTTTATAAAACTTTGCTAATTTTTCATCAGAAATTTTGTTATTCAAAATCGAAGCCAATAAACGAAACTTTTTTTCAGTCAAGATTTCCGGCAAATCATCTTTAAGAGCATCTTGTTTAAATTGACAAAAACCGCCCATCGGAATTGCTCCGATTTGATAAACGGTATCGCCTTTTTTAAAACCAAATACTTTCGGTCCCATCCCGATTGAAAAACATTCAACTTTTACTCCAAATAATTTAGCAACAAAAAAATGTCCCAATTCATGAATAAAAACAAGAAATCCGAATCCTAAAATTGCTAATAACAAAGAAAACAAATTATTCTCCTTTTATAAAGGTTATTGCCTTTGACGCTATTTCACATGAAAGTTGATCTATTTTTACTAAATCATCAACATTATTTAATTTTTTAGAGAAATTTTCTTTTTCTAATAACTCTAAAGATTTTTCCATTCCGCCTTCAATTTGCAAGAATGAAATTTTTTCATCCAAAAACTGCATAACAAGATATTCATTGACGTTATTAAAAAATGCAGGATATATTCCTTCCCTTTTACCGCATTGAATTGCAAAATCTAACATTCTGAATTTTTGCATATCTATCGGTAAAAACTCCAATGTAAAACCGTTAAAAAAATTCAATCTGCTGTAATTATTTTCTATTACATCTGGATAAGAAAAAGCATTTTGTATAGGAATCGCCATGTCTTTAGGCCCAAGCTGTGCGTAAATTTCGCCGTCAACCATTTCTACCATAGAATGAATTAACGATTGCGGATGAACGACAACATTGATTTTTTCGTAAGGCATGGAAAAAAGATAATGAGCTTCGATTACTTCCAGTCCTTTATTTGCCATCGTAGCAGAATCAATAGAAATTTTTCGTCCCATACTCCAGGTAGGATGTTTTAATGCATCTGCCGGAGAAATTTTACTCCATTCACTTTTATCTGTATTAAGAAAAGGACCGCCGGACGCTGTAATATGGATATTTTTTATAAGATCTAACGGTTTGTCTTTTAATAAAGAAAAAATCGCCGAATGTTCTGAATCTACAGGAATAATCTTACAATTATTTTTTTTTGCCTCGTCAAATAATAAATTCCCGGCACAAACAACGCTTTCTTTATTTGCCAAAGCCAATTCTTTACAATGAGGCATTACGGCAAACGATAACGTTACTCCGGCTTTCCCGGCAACGGCATTTAACACCACATCCGTATTATCATTACAAATGCGTTCCATTCCGTCACTTCCGCTGTAAATTGTGATTCCGTCACATTCAATGGAAGTTTTACCGGTCTGATTAAAAAAATACTCACCATCGGCACAAATCGCATAATTGGGACGATATTTCTTTACAATCTCAAGCAGTTTGTCCAATTGCCTGTTCGCAGAAATCGCATGAAGATGAAAACGGTCACTGTGGTTATCCAAAACTTTTAACGCAGAAGTCCCTATTGAACCGGTAACTCCCAAAATTGTAATATTTTTCATTATTTACTCACAATAAATGAAAAATAAACTTGCAATATTACAAAATAAATAGGCAACAAAAACAACAATGTATCTACAGAATCTAAAACTCCGCCACGTCCCATTATCACATGACCAGAATCTTTTACATTAACACTGCGTTTTACAACTGACTCTACCAAATCTCCAATCGGTACTAAAAAACCGCTTAATACCGGAAACAGAAAATAAAAAGCAACAGGCATTTGTGATAAATATTTATGAAACAATCCATAATAAACACCTACAAACGCAAAAGTTGTCAAATATCCGCCGATATATCCGGCTAATGATTTATTCGGACTGGCAGTAATTCCCAACTTTTTCTTTCTACCGAAAGTCATTCCAAAAACATAAGCAAAAATATCATTTACCCAAATACAAATCGTAAGGAATATCACCAACATCGCCGAAAATTGCGTACCTTGAGATTTTACACAATAAAAAATCGGTACATTCGGAACATCTGCAAGCTTATTTACAGGGTCGATGTTCAATAAGAACGGAAGCACAAAGGATGGAATCCCAATATACAAGATACCAAACAATGTATATGCAATTTTTTCAAATGAAGCTGTCAAATCTTTTGCAAAAATATCACGTGCATATATAAAAGATAAAAGTGAAATCAAGAAAAGAAAAAACAACGGCAATGCTTGCGGATATGAATGAATTGAAAAATAATTGTTTGCATAAATATAAGCAAATATATAAATCAGTAAATTCACTCCGGGAATAAAATGTCGATTAACTTTAATACCTTTATTAAAGATGAGTGAATTTATTTCAAAACTTCCGAGATAAGTAATGACAAAACCAAAAATCAACACCAAGAAAATATGACTTTTTAATGGAAAAAATAATGTCAGGAAAACTACAGGAACGGTTATTGTTGTTAAGAGCATTCGTTTAAACAAATTACTTTGAAAAAAGTCTTTTAGCATTTATACTCCTTTTCGGGGAAACACGAATTTGACAATCAAAGATAGCTCTTTTAACATTTTATACACCGCCAAATCTTCGATCTCGATGATAAAAAGAATCTATCGCCTTATCAATTTCTGTTTTACTCATATCCGGCCATAACGTATCTGTTACATAAAATTCCGAATATGCTGCTTGATATAAAAAATAGTTACTTATACGGAATTCTCCGCTTGTTCGTATTATCAAATCCGGATCTGGATAATCTGAAGTCAAAAGGTACTTGCGTATTTCTTTTTCATCCGTACAACTAACTTTATCAGCTAACATTTTATTTAATGCTTGTGCAATATCATACTGTCCGGAATAATTAAACACAAGCAAAACTGTTACAGAATTAAAATTCTTACTATTCTGTTCTATTTCTTCTATTGCGTTACAAACATCAGATGGTATACCGTTTTTATCACCGATATGAACAATCCGAATTTGATTATCAATATAGAATTGAAAATCATTTTTAAAATGATCAATAATCAATTTCATTAAAAAAGAAACTTCATCTTTAGGACGTTTCCAATTTTCTTTTGAAAAAGTATAAAGAGAAACAAAGGGAATTTTATGAGCTTTTGCATGCAAAATTACCTCTTTGGCTTTTTTTACACCTTCCTTATGACCAAAAGTTCTGGGCAACAAGCGTTTTTTCGCCCATCGCCCATTACCGTCCATTATGAAAGAAATATGTTCCAGTTTTTTTTCTTTAGAACTCAAGGATTTCTTTTTCCTTCTTTTCAAAAATTTTTGTTATTTCATCAATAAATTTATCTGTTAATTTTTGAACATCATCAAGACCTTTCTTTTCCTGATCTTCAGCTATTTCATGGTCTTTCAACAATTTTTTTAATTGCTCATTTGCGTCTCGGCGTAAGTTTCTGATAGCAACTTTTGCTTGTTCTGCAATTTGTTTTGCACTTTTCGCTAACTCAACACGAGTTTCTTGTGTTAAAGGAGCTATCGTAATACGAATAATACTTCCGTCATTGTTTGGATTAAATCCTAACTCAGCTTTTAAAATAGCTTTCTCAATAGGAGCAAGCATATTCTTTTCCCATGGAGAAATCGTAATCAAACGAGCTTCCGGAACACTGATTTGTGCCACCTGATTAATAGGTGTCGGAGTTCCGTAATAATCAACCATAACTTTATCAAAAACCGCAGTTGACGCTCTTCCGGTTCTAACTTTTTTTAATTCCTCTTGGTATGCCGCAATTGCTTTAGCAGCTTTATCACTAAATTGATTTTTAACATCATCTAACATTTATTACTCCTTTTATCTTCTATTCTACAATAGTTCCGACTTTTTCACCACGACAAACTGCTTCCAGATTGCCTTTTTGTGTCATATCATAAACAAGAAGTTTCATATTATTTTTCGCAAGCAATTGAATTGCTGTTAAATCTAAAACTTCTAACTTTTTTTCAATAATTTCATTATATGAGACTTTCTCATAACGTTTCGCATCCGCATTTTTCATCGGATCGCTATCATAAACGCCGTCAACTTTAGTTGCTTTAGCCAAATAATCAGCTTTTATCTGCAAACTACGCAATGCTGCTGTCATATCGGTAGAGAAATACGGACTTCCTATTCCTCCAGCAAAAACAACGACTCCGCCTTCTTTAAACTGGCGTTCAACTACATCTGCATTAAAAAGAGGTGCAATCCCGTCAATCTGAACACCAGATTGCAAGATTGCATTCACTCCGTTCCCCCTCAATCGCTCCACAAGAGCAAGAGCATTAATCACCGTTGCCATCATCCCCATGCTATCACCAAGAAGACGATCATAATTACGAATATTCAAATCCGGAGTTGCACCACGAAAAATATTTCCACCGCCTATAACAAACCCCAATTCTGCTTTCGTATTTTTTACAGCTCCGGCAATCTCTGAACATATAGTATCAACTACTGTCCAATCTATACCGGCCTGAAGAGATCCTTTTAAGACCTCTCCAGATAATTTTACCAGTATTCTAGACAAGATTATTCTCCAACGTTAAAACGAATAAAGTTTACAACTTTAACTTCAGTACCTAAAGCCTTAGATGTATTTGCTACGTATTGTTGTACAGAAATTTTATCATCTTTAATATATTTTTGATCCATCAAACAAATTTCTGATTTATATTTTGAAAGTTTTCCTTTAAGGATATTTTCAAGAATATTAGCAGGTTTATTTTCTCCTTCCATTTGTTTAGCAAAAATAGCTTTTTGTTCTTCCAAATCTGCTTCCGGAACATCATCTCCTACTAAATACATAGGAGCTGATGCAGCAACATGCAATGCAATGTTTTTAGCCATATCAGCAAATTCTGTTTTTTCTGCAACAGCTTTATCAGCCATATCATAAACAACAACAACACCGATTTGGTTGTTACCGTGAATATAAGTAGAAACATACTGATTATCTGCAACGTTTAAGCATTTCAATTTTTTAACATTAACGTTTTCTTTTGTAATCTGTGCAATGTGCTGTAAATCTTCTTTATAATCATCAGCGTTTTCAGAACCTTTATCGATGATTTTTCCTACAAGCTCATTACAAGCATCTTTAAACTGTGCATTGTTAGCAACAAAGTCTGTTTCACATGCAACTAAAGCGATTGCAACTTTTCCGTCTTTTGTTCCGACATAAACGCCGCCTTCTTTAGTTTCACGGTCACTTCTTTTCTTTGCGTCAGCTAATCCTTTTTCTTTCAAAATTTTCATAGCTTCGTCAATATTTCCGTTTGATGCTTCCAATGCTTTTTTACAATCAAGCATTCCGGCATTAGTAAGATCTCTTAATTCTTTTACTTGTTGCATTGATACTGCTATTTTTTACTCCTTATTCTTCATCATTTGATTCATTTTCTTTTTTTTCAGGAACAACACTGTTCATATCTACAGGTTCTTCTTCTACAATTACTAATTCTTCATCAGAACCAGAATCTAAACAAGCATTTCCGATGATTTCACAGAATAAGTTAATAGCACGAATTGCATCATCATTTCCTGGGATTGGATAATCTACAACATCCGGGTTACAATTTGTATCTACAACTGCAACTACAGGAATTCCCAATTTTTTTGCTTCTGCAATAGCAATTGTTTCTTTTTTAGAATCAATGATGAAAAGAACGCCAGGAAGCTTTTTCATTCCTTTAATTCCGCCGAGATTCTTTTCTAATTTTTCTTTTTCTTTTTGTAATAATTGTTTTTCTTTCTTTGTAATAGATTCAAAAGTTCCATCAACTTCCATTTTTTCAATTTTTGTCAAACGGTTAATTGATTGTTGAATTGTAGAAAAGTTTGTAAGCATTCCACCTAACCAGCGGTTGTTTACATAAAATTGTCCGCATCTTTCAGCTTCTCTTTGAACAGCCAATCTAGCTTGTTTTTTTGTTCCTACGAAAAGAACCGGTTTACCTTCTTTAGCTACTTTTCTGATAATTTCGTAAGCTTTTTTTACTTCTACTGTTGTTTTTTGAAGGTCGATGATATGAATCCCGTTTCTTTCAGAGAAAATATATCTCTTCATTCTAGGATCCCATCTTTTTGTTTGATGTCCGAAATGAACTCCAGACTCCAATAAACTTTTCATTGTTACTACTGCCAATTCAATACTCCTTAAATTAAAAATTTATCTTTTTTTTCTTTTTCTAATTTACCGACACTACAGGCAACAGCAAAGCAATGAACGATTTATCTCAAGATATTCCAAAGCTTCGGATACACCATTATTTCTCGTGCACTTTACCGCATGCAGTAAATGCCGGATATTTCTGCGTACCGGTTACATAAACCGGAAACCAGATTGACGGAGAAGTCTATATAACAATTCTAAAGGCAACCCAACGACATTGCTGTAAGACCCCTCAATTTTTTCAACAACACAGGCAAATATCCCCTGAATTGCATAGCCGCCAGCATACCCATCAAAAAGGCGATTGTCAAGGTAAAAATCAATAAATCGCTTTTCTAAATTGCAAAATTTCACAAAAGTTACACTTTCACCTTGATATTTTACTCCGTTTTCCAAATCCAACAATGTCACCCCGGAATAAACCTTATGTGTATTGCCCGACAATCTTAAAATATTATATTCTGCCTCTTCACGATTTCCCGGTTTGCCCAAAATTTCACTGTCAAAATAAACAATTGTATCTACTCCGCAAACCCAGCGAGCATTATCCGGTAACACCGCAGCTCTAGCTTTACCTTCCGATAAATTACGAACATAAACTTCTGGAGAACAAATTCCCTGAACTGTTTCATCAAAATTTTGAGGTACAACACAAAAAGGAATCCCCACACTTTCTAATAATTCTTTTCTGCGAGGAGACGCCGAAGCTAGATATAATAAATCATTATTTTCATTAAAATTCATAATTATTAATACATTCCGACACAATTATAGTAAACACATTTACTTTCAATCTCTTTTAACATTGCTTGATTCTTTTCGATATCAGACAACGTATCAAATTCTACAACAAACAAGTATTCCCAATTCTTCATTCTTGAAGGCCTGGAAGAAATCTGTGTCATATTACAATTATAATCATTAAAAATTTTTAATACTTGATAAAGAGCTCCCGCTTGATTCTGTAAAGAGAAAAGAATGATGGAATGCTTTCCGAATTCAACAGAAGATGTTTTCCCTACTACAAAAAAACGAGTTTCATTACCTTCATTGTCATTTATGTTTTCTCGTAAAACATTTAAACCATAAACTTCCGATAGAATTTTTGCACCGATTGCAGCTGATGATTTTTCCGCAGCAGCAATCTTAGCAGCAACAGCGTTAGACAAAGCATCTATTAATTCTGCATTCGGCAAATTCTTATTAAGAAAATCCCGACATTGCGATAATGATTGCGGATGAGCATAAATAAATTTTATATTTTCAATATCCGCTTCTTTTGATAACAAATTCTGCACAATAGGAAGACGAATCTCATTAAGAACTTTTAGATTGCTGCTGATTAACAAATCAAACGTATCGTTTACCATACCGCCTGTAGAATTTTCAGCCGGAACGACACAATAATCCGCTTTATTCTCATTTAAAATATTATTTGCTTCTGAAATACGTATAAAATTCTCATTTACCAACTGTAAGTTTGGAGTTTTATTGCAATATTGTAATGCCGCTAAATGAGTGAAAGCCCCTTCAGCTCCGAAAAAAGCAACTTTCTTATTTATCATTTTTACTTTCCAAACCCAGAATATAATCTAATGCCATTCCGTATCCTGCAATTCCGAAACCTACAATTTGCCCCATTGCAACAGGAGCAATATATGAATTTCTGCGATATTCTTCACGCTTATGAATATTTGAAATGTGAACTTCAACAACATTAGCTTGAACGCCGCTGATAGCATCATGTAATGCTATCGATGTATGAGTATAAGCTCCGGGATTAAAAATAATATATTTAATCCCTTGAGCTTTAGATTGCTGAATGAAATCAATCAAATCCCCTTCAGAATTTGATTGATAACAAATTAATTCTATATTATTTCCGGAGGCGACAATTTTTTCCTTTAAAAGATTTTCTACATCTTTAAGAGTTTCGCCCCCGTAAATTTCCGGTTCTCGCAATCCTAGCAAATTTAAATTCGGTCCATTTAACAATGCTATTTTCATGTATTTTGTCCGCAACATTTCTTATATTTTTTTCCGCTGCCGCATGGACACAATTCATTTCTTCCGATTTTAGCAGAGTTTACGATTGTAGTACCACGATTAGCGTTTGCAGCTTGCTTCATATTACCGGAGAATGTACTGTAAGTATCATGTGCCATCGTATATGAAGATTCAGATGTCTGCGGTGCAGAAACGGTTTCAATTTTGATACGGAAAATCTGATTGATTACACGAGAACTGATAGTATCAATCAAGGCATCAAACATATTGCTTCCTTCGATTTTATATTCAACCAAAGGATTTTTTTGTGAATATGAACGCAAATAAACAGCCTCACGTAATTGTTCCATATTTTCAATATGACTCTGCCACAATTTATCAATCAAATATAAATACAACTCTTTAAGTTTTCCGTTCAAATAATCATGATCTAACACTTTATCTTTTTGATCCAACTCTTCTTTTAATATAGAAGCAAGTGTATTCTTCAAATCTTCCGGTGCAGACAAATGGTCACGAAGCTGCAAGTTCAAATCTAAGAAAAACGTTTCTTTCAAATCTTTCAATAAAGCAGTAAAAGCTTCTTTTCCTAAATGCTTGATGTTACCGAAGTAATCGTCTGCAAACGAATCTGAATATTCACAAGAACTTTGATAAACACGGTCAATTATATTTTTATCAGTAAGAAGCTCATCACGTTTCTTATAAATATAATTTCTTTGAGTATTCATAACATCATCATAATCAAGCAAATGCTTTCTGATTTCGAAGTTTCGCATTTCAACTTTCTTCTGAGCTTTTTCAATCGCACCTGTTATCCATTTATGCTCAATATTTTCACCTTCTTCCATACCTAATTTAGCAAGCATTCCTTGAATACGCTCTCCACCGAACAACCGCATAAGGTTATCTTCTAGTGAAATGTAAAAACGGCTTTTCCCCGGGTCTCCCTGTCGACCGGAACGTCCTCGCAGCTGATTATCTATACGACGAGATTCATGACGTTCTGTTCCGAGGATATACAAACCTCCGATTTTTTTAACCTCTTCGTGTTCATCTATCCAGTCATACACTGATTGTAAAATTTCTTGAGCAGCTTTTTTCACTGCACCGGACATTTTACCGATATCAGCTTCTGCTTCTTCGAGTTTCATTTTGTCAATTTTTTCTTTAAACTCTTGTAATAACGGATGAAGTTCTTCCGGTGTATCTTCATCATTTATTAATTCTTCATACAAATAGTCGGCACGTTTATCACCACCTAGTTTAATATCCGTACCACGACCTGCCATATTAGTAGCAATAGTTACAGCCCCAACACGTCCTGCTTCCGCAATAATATCAGCTTCTCGTGCATGATTTTTCGCATTTAACACATTGTGACGAATATGATGACGAGTCAACATTGCAGATAATTGTTCTGATTTTTCAACACTGATTGTTCCTACAAGAATCGGCTGACCAGTCTTATGTGTTTCGATAATATCTTCAACAACAGCTTTGAGTTTTTCACGTTCAGACATATATACACGATCTGCAAAATCTTGACGTTGAACAGGAACATGAGTCGGTATTACAACAACATCAAGATTGTAAATACTTTTGAATTCTCCAGCTTCAGTATCAGCCGTACCAGTCATACCACCAAGTTTTGAGTACATTCTAAAGAAATTCTGGAAAGTAATAGACGCATATGTTACGGAACGACGTTGAATCGTAATATTTTCCTTCGCCTCAATTGCCTGATGTAAACCGTCGGAGTAACGTCTTCCCGGTAATGCACGTCCCGTATGTTCATCAATAATCTGAACTTCATTATCTTTTACCATATAATCAACATCTCGTTGATACATCAATGATGCACGCAACGCCTGCAAAACATAATGAACATATTCAAAATTCTCTTGGTCATATAATGACCCATGAATTACATTACGTTCTTGCAAAAGCTGTTCTGCTTTATTCATACCGTCATCGGTAAAAGTTACATTTTTTGATTTCTCTTCAATTTTATAATCACCGACAGGTTTTTGCGGATTAAACGGATCTGCTTCGTCCGGATATCTACCGTCAGGGTTTTTCTCACATTCTTTAAAGAAAGGAACAATTTTTTTAGCAGCAAGAATTTTCTTTGTATCATTTTCTGCCGGTCCTGAAATAATCAACGGAGTTCTGGCTTCATCGATTAAAACGGAGTCTATTTCATCGACTATACAATATGCAAAATCTCGTTGAACTTTCATTGATGAGTCGTAAACCATATTATCACGCAAATAATCGAATCCAAATTCGTTATTTGTTCCGTATGTAATGTCTTTTCTGTAGTTTTCACGACGTTCCTGATTTGTCATAGTAGTAAGAATACAACCTACAGAAAGTCCTAAAAATCTATATACAGGAGCCATCCACTCAGAGTCACGCTCAGCCAAATAATCATTTACGGTAACGACATGCACTCCTTTTCCCGGAAGAGCATTCAAATAAACTGCCGGTGTAGCAGTTAAAGTTTTACCTTCACCGGTTTTCATTTCGGCAATTTTACCATGATGCAACGCCAAAGCTCCTATCAACTGAACATCATAATGACGCTGTCCCAAAGTTCTCCATGCAGCCTCACGTACCAATGCAAAAGCTTCCGGAACCAAACTTTCCAAATCTTCACCTTTAGCAAGTCTGTCTTTAAATTCTTTTGTTTTTGCCGGGAAATCTTTATCTGCTAATTTCTTTGTATCCGCCTCTAATGAATTAATTTTTTCAATTATCGGCTTTAAACTCTTCAAATAACGTTCGTTTTGAGAACCAAAAAGTTTTGTTAATATCGACATTTCTCACTCCTACACATCTTTATCAAATTAAAAGATGGAAAATAATTTATAAATCATTTTTCATAAGTCAATTAAAACTATTTTTTTGCTCGCAAATCTTTCAATTGCTTACTCATTGTTTCTTTCAACATTTTATATGTTTCAATATATTGCTTATTTTCTTCAATTATTGTTTGGCTGTTTTCATCAGATGCCAATTTCGCATTTTGAGCTAAATATCCATCGATAATAAGCTGAGCTACATTATAAATATCCGTCTTATTACCAATCTGATCTTTTTTCAAAAGAGCAATACGCTTTTTATCATCAGAACTTTTAGTTTCACCGTTCGCATATTTCTGCTCTATCATACTTTTTATTGTTTCATCTTTGTATAAAAGACTGTTCAACAGATAAATGTAATCTTCCACCGACAGACTTTCATTTTCACGATAACGAAATAAAACCGTTAAAGCATCCAAATTTTCCATTGAATAATAATTTCTCGCAGCGTTAGCCGAAGTCGAAAGAGGAACTATATTTCCCGATAAGGTTTCAACAAATTGTCCGGTAGTATTATCACGTATCAAGAAATACGAGCGATACAGACCGTTTTTCTTTGTTCTTACAAGAAACTCAATAAAATTACTTTTTCCTAATCGTGAAATTTTATCATTTAAAAACATGTGAATTGCACGTTCACTGCTTAAAACAGAACTGTCTTTGTAAATCATCAATTCATTATTTTTCATATAAGTCATTATTTCGACAATATAATCTTGAATTGCACTTTGAGACCACAAAGACATACTCATAGTAAACAATAAACATATTATAAAAAAACTTTTTTTCTTCACTTATATCTCCGGTCTGCTAATTCTGGAAAAATTCCTCATAAAGAACTTCTACTGCTTTTTTAGATTTTGAATAATCTTCTTCATCTTTAAAACAAAGTATTACATTTCGTTCACTAGGCCCTTGATCTACAATTTCAATATTAATTCCGGCATTAGATAAACTTGTTGCAATTCGTCCCAAAGTACCTACTGATTTTCTCATTCCCTGCCCTACAACACACATTAATGAACGATTGCGACTGATTTTTACTTTATCTGCATTTAATTGATGTTTTAAATAATCAATAAATTCTTCAAAATCTATTTCCTTACGAACAGATTCGCTTATTCCGAAATGTATAGATTTTTCTTTAAAATCACTTTCTTTTGCCAAAATAGCAATTGTATCAATACTTGTAGCAATTTGTTCAATACTGATTCTGTTTTCTCTGAACAACGCCATTACTTTTTCCGCAAAACCGATTTCCTCATTCATCATGCGTTTTTCAATATTGATTACACAAATTCCTTTCAATCCGGCAATACCGATTACAGGACGATTTTCAATATGTTCTCTGTCATGAACAATCAATGTTCCGCGGCTGTCCGGTTTCAATAAATTCTTAATATTTACAGGGATTCCGGCATTCATTACCGGCAACATTGCTTCTTGATGAAGTACGTTAAAACTTATGTATGAAAGCTCTCTTATTTCTTTATAAGTAACTTCAGCCATTAATTCTGGATTTTTTACGATTCTCGGATCCGCACAATAAATACCGTCAACATCTTTCCAGTTTTCATAAAGAGTCGCATCTATAGCCGCTGCAATATCAGCTGCAGTTTTATCCGTACCTCCTCGACTGTAAATCATCGGCTCGCCTCGATTGCTGATTGCGAAGAAACCCGGATAAACAATAATTCCGTCCATATCTTTAAGACGTGACAAATTGTTATAAGACTCCGGTAAAATATGACCGTCTAAAGGATTTCCTCCCAAATAATGCCCTATTTCACGAGGATCTACATAACGAGCTTTTAATTTTCTAATTTCTTTTAAATAATACGTATCAAGACGAGAAAATAATTCTTCACCGGAACCGATAATCAACGCTCTGAAATGATCTGGTGATAAAGAATCTTTCATCGGTAAACGGTCTTCTAATAATTTTAAAACACCGTCTATAACATCTTCAGGCACTCCCAGCGGTTTAAATACTGCATAATGATTTAATTTTATTTTTTCCAATATATCTTCCGGGAAAACACCGGTCTTTAATGTAACTTCTGCTCCTTCAGTAAGTAAATCAGTAACTTTAGGCAAACCTTCTACTTTTCCGATAGCAGAATTAACTTTTATTTTTCTATCATGATTTTTTTCAAACAAATCTGCCGCAAGTTTTACATTTTCTGCACTTGCATTAGCCCAGCCGCCAAATTTCGCTACAATATATCCCATAGTCAACTTCCTTAAAATCACAATCTATAAAACATAGACATCATTCATGTTTTAACATTTTTGGCGACTATATGATATTTTGTATTAAAAGGCAATATTAACGTATTGTTAATATTTCTAAATCAGCTCTAAAATATAGTCCCCATAAAATACAAATATTATTACGTAACTTATAATTTGAAATTATATAAATGTTATGTTATCTTTCTGTCAATATTTTAAAGAGGTAATTATGCTGACTCCTAAGAATTCAAACAGAAGAAAAAATACTCGATTCGCACTAAACGTTGACGGTCATTATTTCTATCAAGAAAATTGGATTAAATGCAGAATTTACGATCTTAACATAAATGGTGCATGTCTTTGGTTGAAACAATCTTTTGTTATCGGTGATATTATAAAAGTAAGATTCGGACTTGCCGAAGGTGAAGAAAATACCTTTGATACAACAGTAGCAAATGTCAACGGCCCACGAATAGGCATACAATTCGTGGGACTCGACGAATTTGATCGCACATTCATAAATAAAGTTATCAGTGCAAAATCAAAACATTTTAAAATATAATTTATTGTTTCAAAGTAAGAACTGTTGTTCCGACTTTTATTCGGTCACCATTTTTTAACTTTACTTTTTTGTTCGACGCAATTTTCACATCATTAACAAATGTTCCGTTTGAACTTTCTGTATCTTTAATATAAACACAGTTATTTTCAAATGTAATAACGGCATGAAATCTCGACGCTTTTGGATCTGCCACTACAATTTGATTTGTTTTATCACGCCCGATAGAAAAACATTTATTCGATAAAGGTTTGCTCTGACCGCCTACTTCTAAATGCGGAACTGTTGATTTTGCATTAATCATTGCATTTTTTCTAATTTCCTTAGGATCATTTATTAAAAATTTCCCGGTTTCTTGTGTAAAGAGATTTTTTCCCATTATTATTCTCCTTTTTTATTTACTCCGAATAAGTTCGGCAATAAGGTACGATAAAATATAGATAAACATTCATATAATATGATAATCGCAACATAAAAATAGATTATATAAAAATAAAAACTTGGCTTTTTTATCTCTGTGAATAAAATTTGCAGCATTGAAGGAAAATGCAATATTATATCCCATGAATTGTATCGATAATTTCTGCCCAAAAATACACCAAACGCCATAAAAATCGGAATTGTAATTTTTAGTAATACGATAATTCCCTTTTTTAAATTTATATGTTGCATAAACACTACAAAATTACGAAATGCAATTGTGTAACAACTCATTCCCAAAAATATAAAAATAAAATACTGGGGAATTAAACCATAAAGAATCTGAGAATCCGTCAAATCAAAATATTTATAATCTCTTATTTGCCTGATTAAATGAATCAAATCTGTAATTGTATACGGTGCATTGGGTAAAAAAACAAAAAAAACTAACATTGCAAGAATGTGAATTACTCTGAAAAAAATAGAAATCACATTAGCTTCATTATGCTTTTCCCATAAAGAATACTGAAATATAAAAAACGATAATACCAAAGGAATTACGGCTAAAATAAGATTATTTCCCATCCAGGTAAAAATATTTTCTAAAAAAACAGAACTAATCACTGATTTTCACCTTTATAAATTTCATTCAATATTAAAAACGGTTTTTTATTCGGAAAACTATAATTTTTTATTTCAATCCCATCTTTGCGTCTGAAAGTTTCAAAACTGTTTCACGCATACGTAAATAACTTTCATATCGAAAATCATTTATTTTTCCATCTTCCAATGCTTTTCTGATACCGCAGTCCGGTTCTTGAATATGTTGACAATCTGAAAAACGACAATTGCAATATGGTCGAAAATCTCTAAATCCCATCGCCAATTCTTCCGGTTTATCAAGGAAAACTGAAAATTCTCGTACTCCGGGAGTATCAATAATTCTCCCGCCGAAGGATAAACGATAAGCACAAGCTCTCGTTGTAGTGTGTGTTCCTCGATTAAACTTGCGACTGACTTCGCCTACTTGAATCTTTTTATTTTCCAATTCCGGATCTATAGTTCGAACCAATGTGCTTTTTCCCACACCGGAACGTCCGTTAAAACTACAAGTTTTGTCTTTCAAAATATTACGCAATTCTTCGATTCCTTGACCGGTAACAGTAGATGTTACTAATGTTGGATATCCCAAATCTTCATACGCTTGTCTGATTCTTTTAAATTCCTCAGGGTCTTCACCGTCCAATAAATCAAATTTATTAAACACAATCATTGCTTTTATATTCATCAAATCTGCGGTAAATAAACAGCGATCAATAAAAAAAGGACGAAGCGGCGGAGAGACTACGCTGTCGACAACAATTAACCAATCTACATTCGCAACTAATGTTTGAACCACACGTCCCCCGGCTTTTAATCTGGTGAATTCATTTTTACGAGGCAAACGTTGCAAAATTACCCCTTCATCACAAGATGTTTTCTCAAACATTACATAGTCACCGGCTACAATCGGAGAAGCTTCATTCCTGCCTTTTAAATCAAAACCGCTGTCCAATCGTTTACTTTTGATTACACATTTGTATTCTTTACCTTCAGAATCTTCTACATAGAAAATAGATCTGACCCCCCACAGTACTAAACCTTTTTCCATGTTCCGTCCTCCACAAAAATTTCCTGAAACCATTTATAATTCTGATTCCAGCGTTCATATTGCTCCAAACGTTTGATATCATTAAGAAATAAACAATTATAATTTAGAGAATTGCCCAAAGCTTCGGGTAATAAAGATAAGATTCTTCTGGTAACACCATCACAAGAATCTATAATGCGAACTTTCCCTTGAAAAAAATCATTAAGTGCGTCTTTCAAAAAAGTATAATGCGTACACCCCAAAACTAAAGTATCAATATTTTTATCCGCAAAAAAAGCCAATTCTTTCGATAAAAGTTCTTGTAAATCTGCCCCATTAACTTCTTCTTCTACCGCAGTTGCAAGGTTTTCTGTTCCGCAAATATAGACATTAGAACCAACTGCAAATTTATTCGCCAAATCAGACAAATAATTTTGTTTTACACTGGTTTTAGTTGCAATAACACCAATGTTTCCATTTTTAGTTAATTCAGCTGCTGTTTTTATCGCAGGAACAGTACCGACTACAGGGACATCCACAACTGCTCTGAGTTTATCAATCGCAGAAATTGACGCTGTATTACAGGCTATAACAATCATTTTTACCGTAAACTTTGAGATTGCAAACTTATAAATGTCTTCTAAAAAAGAAGCAATTTCATATACACTTTTTTCGCCATACGGAAAATGTTTTGCATCGGCATAAAAAGCAATCGGATATCCGCACTTTCTTTGTATTAAAGTATCCATTACAGACATTCCGCCAAGTCCCGAATCGATAAAAAGAATGTACTCATCGGTAATATTCATTATGGTTTTAACCCCCGTTCCTTCATTAAAAGAAGTAACGCTTCTTCCGCTATTTGCAAATTATATTTTTTTACCAAATCTTGATACAGTCGATATCTGGCATTTTGTACCTTATTATCCTGAACTTTTTGTTCTATAAATTTTCTTACTTCAGAAATCGGTTGAATAAAAGTTTTTCCTTTTTCATCTTTAAAAGTAAAAAGAGTTGCCTGATTTTTCTCATAGAATTCTTCTATTTCTGCATCTGTAATCGGTTCCATCTTTTTATTTCTATCAATATATTCATTCATTAAATAATAATCACAAGATTTCTTTGCACTTGCCTTAAAATTTTCAGATTCTAAAAGGGTAGAGCTATTCATTTTATCTTCCAAAATTAATTTAGCAGCCATATCTTTAAGTTTTAATTTTAACTCACTTTTTGTAGGTGTTGGGAAACCACTTTTACGTAAATCAGCAATCATCTGATTTATTTCAGCATTAGTGATTTTATTTTCTTTATAAACAATGATTTCCGCATTTTCATCCGAAGAACCAATTTTATCTTCAAAAATCTGCAATCCATCTTCATTTAATAGATTTTCATACCACACATTTTCAAGATTTTCTTGCTTCTGTGCATAAATAGCATCGTACAATCTTCTGTCTTTAAAAAGCTCATTCATATCAGCTTTTTCTGTAGATTCAATCCATAAAAGATGAAGCCCCGCATAAGTTTCTACAATATCTGATACTTTATGCGGAGTCATTTTTACCAAAGCTTCATCAATAGCACTATCCATTATTCCAAAACGGATTTTACCCAAATAGCCTCCTTCATAAGAAGTTGCATCTTCTGAATACTCACGTGCATATTTTTTAAAATCATCTAAAGATTTTATTTCTGATGATAATTTTTTCAATAATCTTCTAGATTGCTCAATCTTTTCATTTTTCAGCGTATCCGTTCTACAAACGATATGATAAAGTTCATAAATTGTCGAATATTTAGAATAATCACTTTCCACAATTTTGATTTTATCAATTACATTTTTTGTATGTAAAATTTCAAATGCGGTCTTTCGGTGAATTGAAGCCAATTTATCCTGAATTTCAGTCTCATCTAAAAGTCCGGTTTTATTTACTTCCATCAATATGATTTGTTCTAACGCAATTTTTCTCACAAACTTAAAATAATCATCTTTCGTTTGCAAATGGTTAAGCTCTTGAATTCCCATTCCATTAATAATTTTAGAAAGTTCATTCTTAGCCAAACTCCCGCCGTCAAATTTAGCGACTTCAACATTCGAATTTCCGCATGAAAAAAAGCAGAACATTGAGATTAAAAAAAATAAAGATTGAGCAATAAACTTCATATTTTATTCCTGCACTGATGTAATAGCTATTACATTAACAATATCTTGAACATTACATCCGCGAGATAAATCATTTACCGGATGATTTGCTCCTTGCAAAATTGGACCTAAAGCTTCTGCATCGCCATAACGTTGAGCTATTTTATATCCAATATTTCCTGCATCCAATGTCGGAAAGATTAAAACATTAGCTTGACCGGCCACAGTTGAACCAGGAGCTTTTTTCGAACCTACTTCAGGAACCAACGCTGCATCAAATTGCATTTCTCCATCAACATTCAAATCATTTCGTCTTTTTTTAAGAATTTCTACCGCCGCAGCAACTTTTTTTGTTTCATCTGTATCTGCAGAGCCTTTTGTACTAAAACTTAACATCGCTGTTTTAGAATCTTTTCCGGTAAAGTTTTTAAAATTATCTGATGTTGCTTCTGCAATATCTGCCAATTGTTCAGAATCAGGATTAGGAATAACCGCACAATCTCCAAAGAAAGCAACACCATCACTACCTAGATTTTTATTAGGCGAAACTATCATAAAAAATGAACTGATTGATTTTGTACCAGGTTTAGTACCTACACACTGAATCATAGCACGTAAAGTATGTGCCGTAGTATTTACAGCTCCAGCTACCATTCCGTGTGCTAATCCTTTCTCAACCATCATTGCACCAAAAAACATATAATCAGTAGACATTATTTCTCTTGCTTTTTCTAATGTCATTCCTTTTTTTTCTCTTTTCTTCTGAAATTTAGTAACAAATTCATCTAAATATTCTGAAGTTGCAGGATCTTCACATAAAGCCACAGATAAATCAATTCCTAATTCTTTTGCCTTTGAATCTATTTTTTCACGATTTCCAATTAACATAACACGTGCAATTTTTTCTTTCGTCGCAATCGCCGCTGCTTTCAATACTCTTTCATCATCTGTTTCAGGTAAAACGATTACCTTATCCAATTCTTTTGCTTTTGCTACAATTCCGTCAATAAATGCTGACATAAAATAGCTCCTTTCTAAAAAATAAAATTACCACAATTAATGTGTTGTCGGCATCATACCTTTTTTAAATATTTTTTCAAATTAAAAATATAAATAAGTAAGTCAGAATGCATAATAGTAATAATTCAGTCGACATTAGTAAATATAGCGGATATGGATATAGGAATAGACATGGGGGGATAAAAAAAGCCCGGCAACTTCCTACTCTCCCATCTCCCGAAAGAAACAGTACCATCGGCACTAAGGGGCTTAACTTCTGTGTTCGAAATGGGAACAGGTGGACACCCTCGTTATGATCACCGGACATATATATTAC
>JAGANG010000078.1 GCA_017624275.1 Spirochaetales bacterium
AATAATTGTTTTGTAAATTTTACATGTAAAATATTTTTTCATTGAGCGTGTTCTACAGAATTTTCCTATAAAATTCTAATACCTTTTCGGGTATTTTAGGTACTTTTTGTGTTTTTTGATGTTTTTTCGGTTCTTTTCTGCCGTCTGTAATTCTCTTTTAGGATATTTTTTGTAATCACAAAGTCGCTTAACATAAAAAAAGTGTACCGCCAAAATTGTTACCAACTTTTGAGGTACACTTTCAATTAATCACCGTTTTTTTCTTCATCTGAATATTCAAGTATAGTTTCTTCTATTAACTTAATGACATTTTCTTTGATTGAATTGCAAATAATCTCTTTTTTTCTTTCTCGATTTCTATGCTGTTTTCATCCGGTAAAAACAATTTATAAATATCAATTTTCAACGCACCGGCAATTTTTACCAACGTTTTATCACTGGGCCACAATCGATGACTTTCGATACTGTTTATTGTTTGTTCCGAAATATCTGCCTTTTCCGCCAATTCAAACTGTGACCAATTTTTGTTTTTCCGCTGTTTTTTTAAATTAACAGAAAGCCGTTTTCTCAATTCTATCTGTTCCATTTTGTGATTTTTACTGAAAATAGCTTCTTCTAAAAACGTATTTAAAATACCAATAAAACTATTTTTTGTATTTACAATACTTAAAATATAGATTATCAATACATAAACAAGTAAAGTTACGTATTATGAATACGTAATTTACATTTTTTAAGGAGTTAAATATGGGATTTTTCGGCGATTTATTAAATTTTGGGGTAAATATGGTTCAAACTTACATGGATAATGAACCCAAGATAGTATTAGAAAACTTAATTAGAAATATCGTTATTAGGTCTGGGAATCCAGACGAACTTTGGAATCTTGCCTATATGGCAGCTATAGATTCAAAAAATACATATTGGATTGAATATTTTGTTTCTCCTGAATACAGACAAAATGCATTAATTGCTGCACAAAACAGTAAAGTTTTTGAAAAATTACAAAACATAGATAGAAAAACTTCTGAAGCTTCAATGCGTGATAGCAGAATCATTCCAACTAATATTACTTCTTTAATGGGCTTTTATTGTAAAAGTATTATGGACTGCCATGCAAATTGTGTTGAAGCTAATTCTAGAAACGATTTTAATGCTTTAAATCAATTTATTAATGAAGCTTTTAATATCGTAAATAATATACAAATGGAATTAAATAAAGCTCTTAATTCAGTCAATTTAATGTTGCAAGCTAATAATTCTAATTCGCCACAATCTTCTAATAATAATCAAGGAGGCTGGTAATGATTATTATTTCTATTATAGCTACAATAATTTCATTAGTACTTACTTTTATGAGTGCTAAGAAATACGAAGATATAACTTATTCACCAGCTGTTTTATCTTTTATTATTTTGTGTGTGGGTGTAATTTTCTTTTCTGACATTGAAATTATCGAAAAAATTATAACCATTGCAATATTTGTAGTTCTTCTGGCAATAACAAAATCTGTTTGGGGAAAAATTGAAAAAGACAGAGAGTTAATTGAAAAGAAAGTAAATGGAATGCAAATTTGTACACCAAAATACTTAAAAAAATTTCGTGAAAATTTGGATGTTACAATAGCTGGTTTAATTGGATTGGGAGCTGCAGGAATATTTACAACGCTAGCAAACTCTTCACCTTATTTTAAACAACAATTTTTTTCAAACCTTAATAAAGACAGTATTAGTGAAGCAGGTGATTTTCTAAAAGAATTATTCGATGAAGTAAAAAATGAAATTAATGACATGAATGATTTTGTTGCGTATAACGAAACTCAAAATCTACAACCAGTTCAAATACCTCAACCTACTCAAAATCAATTACGCCAACCAGTAACATCTGAAACTTTATGGGAAAGTCAAAAAGAAGCCATAAAAAAAATATTAGTTAAATACGTAATGACATTGACGACCTTGGATACAAATATTTCGTTTTTAAAAGAGAATAAGCTTCTTGCTGATTCAAACTTACATCCAGTCGGAATAATTTTAAACTTTGCTTATACCGTCGGAAGTGTTGCTTGCATTTTTCTGTTACCTGCAATTCTTTAATTGTCTATAAAAGCTGCTCCAAAATTGAAGCAGCTTTTTTTATTTAATGTTTTTTTACAAGAATTTTTTTTGGTCTAGCCGTATATCAGAGACCAGTAATGCTAGAGTTTATCAAAATCAAAAAGGGAGGTTAATCACAAGCCGATTTTAAGTCGGCAAAACACCGAATCGTTCGGTAAATCAATTTTTATTCAAATAAAGAAAGTCACACACAACAATCAATAATAAACGTTTTCAGTACAATCTCAATATTTTAGTTTTTCAGGAGGTTAATAATGAAAAATTTTTATCACTTAATTTTTAGTTTATTTGTTTTATCAACTTTGGTTTTATCCGGTTGTACTACTTATTCTGCCGACAGTAATAATGACGGTGCAAATGTCACTTTCGATGAAAAATCATCTGACATGGGATTTATTATTTCATTCGGGAGTCAAGGCCGTGCGTCTTATTACACAATCGACGAAGTATCGTATTTCAAAGTTTGGGTAAGTTTAGGTTCAAATATTGTCGCAGAAAAAACAGCAACTTTTTCCGATACCGTGAAAATCGGTCTTACAAAAGAGGGACTTTATACTATTGCAATCACTGCTTACAATTCTAAGAATGACCCGATTGCCGACGGTTCTACTCAAAAACAACTTTATTATGATTCCGGATATCAACGAGTTTCCATTGCTATTACTCCGTACAGCAAATCTATCGATATAATCGTAGATGTAGAATGGATTCAACCGGAAGACACAAGCGACGGTTATGAAGCTACTTTTATGATGAATGACGGAAGCGGTAATTCCGAAGTTTTTTACAGCAAATCTATTTCATCTGATTCCGAAAGTTACTATTCTTGCGGTCGCTATTCTTTTTTCACTGATGACATTCCGGTTCCTACTCGTCCCGGCTACTTATTTAACGGTTGGTGTTCCGACGCTGAATGTTCTAATGTGGTACGAACATATACAATTTTCACTGATGATATAAAACACGGTTATTACATGTCCGATGACACTACTTATTATGCAAAATGGGTTGAAACTCCTAATTTGATTTGGAGCGGTTCTAAGTTTTTACGAACAAAGCAGATTTTTGACAGCTCATATTTTGAATCTTTCAATAACAGCGGAACTTTCACTGTTTATTTTCACAATGATTCACCGGATCCGAAATACGACAGCATTTCTTTATCTGCCGGTTCTACACAGATTTACACAAAAAATGTACATATCGAAGGTTCTGAATACAAAAGCTGTTCTTTCACTTTGACAAAAGAAAATTTAGATTTGTTAAAAACAAACGGTCTTACAGTGTCATCTTCAAGTCATTATGATTTTTACTTGCGAGGACTTGCTTTTGCAGAGGGAGAATCATATACCGAAACAGGTTATACAATCACTTATAACCTTAACGGCGGAGAAAATCATTCTTCCAATCCTTCTGTTTTTACGGAAGACGATTATATTTATTTGCAATCTCCTACTTATGCCGGTTATAAGTTTTGCGGTTGGTATGAAAACGAAGATTGTTCCGGCTACAGTATCGATTGTATTTACGGCGACGAAAGAAATGCAAACGTAGAACTTTGGGCAAAATGGGAAGAAACAGCATTCGTTCCGTTCCCGACTGAAGCAGTTGTCAGCTCAAACGGCGTTTATACAGCTACTTTGGTAAAAGAGGGATTTACCGACGGCTGGTGTGGCGGTGACGACATTGATTACCTAAAAGTCGTTCTTGCTCCACGTGACGTAGTAGCAAAAATGATAACAGGCGAAATTTCTAATGAATCTGAATTATTTACAGATGAAAACATGTGTTACGTTTATGCAAACAACAATGTCGGCAACGGTAAAATCACTGTTTCAAATCTTTCTACAGATACATATTTGCAACCGGTCGGAACAAACGGTACCGAATACACCGGACTTGCCGTACGAACTGACGACGAGGGAAATTACGTTGTATTGTTCGATATTACAAAAATTAACAAAGATATTCTTTTGGCAAAAAGCAATATGGAATCAAACGATGATGTCTGGGAAAACAAAGGCAATATCGAAAGCGACTACATCCCGATGGTGTTGGGCTGCGTGACAGGTGATTATTCATGTTATCCGTTCCAAATGTGGTGTGTCGGTGTGGCAGTTCTCGAACCGACTGACGAGGCATTCCCTGAAACTCTTAATAAAGAAACTTTACCTACAGCAAATGAAGTTAAGTATATCTATGGAAATTTCACGGATTGGAATTACACAGAATTAACAAATAATACCTATGAGTTTACATTCTCCGATGACGTTTTGAATTATTGCTACAATGATTATTTAGAATTCCTTTTCTACACAGATGACCAAACTGTCAGAATAGGCGGAGGAACTTTTACTTCTCTTGATGAAAATGTGGAATTAACAAATAGTTATGATTACGTAAAATTGCCGATTTCATTACTTAGTGAAGGTACAAAATATTTAATTACTTTCACTGCAACCGGTGATTACACTGCGACTGTCAGCGTTTGTCCTACAGAAAGCTTCTAACCATTTTCTATAACAACAAAGTACTGCAAATAATCACGCAGTACTTTGTTTTTTTTAACTCGGAGGAAAAATTATGGAAACAAAAAACAACGTAGAATTTAAAAGAACACCTTTTTTCGGATGGGAATGTCTCATTTGCGGTAAAGTAGTAGAAACATTTTCTATTCTAAAACCTTCAGATCTAGAATCTTTAAGTCCAGAATCTTCAGGTCTCCCATGTCCTGATTCTCATTTTCTCGGTATGCACGTCTGGGAAAGAATTACTCCAATTTCAAAGTTAAGGGATAAAATCATCCCTCAATGGAAGGAATCTAAAAGTTCATTTTATAAAAATTCGTGGGGACTGTAGCCAGACAACTAATGTCAAAATCGGGGAAAATCTACAACATGACAGATGTTCACGTACACATAGGACAATTTAACGACAAGTATTATGATTCTCACGCAGTTTTTAATGCCATTGAGCAATCGGCAACTGAGTTCGGAATCGATTGTGTTCGATATTCTTCTACATCATCGTGCCGTTATGATGTAGAGTTATTTCGAATAGAAGAAGAAATTGCTGTCGCTCAAAGTTATAAATCTTCAATAATCAAAACACAGCCCTATTTATGGTTTACACCTCGTTATGCCACGCAGGGAATCTCCGTAAAATCTGCGATGCAAGCATTTGACTATTGCGGCTTTAAACTTCATCCGTTTGCTCACAATTGGGATTTTGAAAATGCGTCACATAGAAAATCGCTGGATGAAATATTTAGTTACAGTGCTGAAAATCGTAAATCTATTTTAATCCATTGCGGAGTAGGGGAAGTTCAATCTCCTACACGCTTTGAATGTTTTATAAAAAATCATCCGAACGCTCCTGTAATTTTGGCACACAGCCAACCTTGCAATAAAACAATAAAAATGATGTCAAAATATCCAAATGTAAAATGTGACACTGCATTTCTTTCCCTGCGAGAAATAAAACGTCTGATTTTAGAAGTTAATAAAAATAATCTTGCCGAATCTCGTATTTTGTTCGGAAGTGATTTCCCGAATACTCATTATTGGAATAACAAAAACATCAGTCTTACAAAGCAATACCAAAAAGATTGTAAGCAGATTCATATTTTACGTTCCTAACTTTTTTGATATATAGTCTTTTGATAAATGCTAAAGTAAAGGACAAAAAAATGTTGAATGTTATAAAACTGGAAAAAGATAAACTTAATGACGCAATAAAAATCTGGAATGATGTTGTACTGGATGGTAATGCTTTCCCGCAGACTGAATTATTAGATACAGAATCCGGCTATAATTTTTTCGCTTCTCAATCTTTCACCGGAATCGCTGTTGATAATGATACAAACGAAGTTGTCGGGCTTTACATTTTGCATCCCAATAACGTCGGAAGATGTGGACATATATCAAACGCAAGTTTTGCTGTCAAAAAAAATAAACGAGGACTACATATCGGCGAAGCTCTTGTACAAGATTGCCTTTCAACTGCTAAAAAATTAGGCTTCAAAATCTTGCAATTCAACGCTGTCGTATCTACAAATCTACCGGCTTTAAAACTTTATGAAAAAATGGGATTTACCAGATTAGGAACAATACCAAACGGTTTTCGTATGCCCGACAATAATTATACAGATATAATTCCGCATTATATCGAGTTATAGCTTGCTCTGTTTATTGAATCTTTATAATATTTCTTTTACTTATTTTGAGTATCACAAACAATGCAATTGCTGCAATCAAAATACTTAAACAATGTAACGGCTTGTAAAAGAACAACAAACTGTTAAAAAGACCGTTACATAAACATACACCTATTGTTGATACTCCTAAAATCCACCATTGTTTCCTTTCTTTTATAAAAGACGCACTTAAATTTATTAATAGCCAAATTAAAATATTTAATGCCAACGGAGTTAATAATTCAAAAATATTATTCGGTATTTCTGTTCTGAGAATTTGACTTATGGAAAATACAGTATTGATTCCGAAAAGAATTGCTCCCGTTCTAAGCCAAACCGGCATTTTTCTACCATTAAAATGTAACAACAAAACAGCTGCCGTACAGATTACAATTCCCAATAAACCTTGGTAATCCAACAACAAGTAATAAAAGAAAACTTGATACCATTCTATATGATTGTACGGTATTTTCTCCAATCGACCGAACAAAAATATCCATGCAAAAGAAATCAATATCGAAAAAAAGCAATAATGAAGAAATCCTACTCGCTCGTCATGATTCGTTAATGCCAAAATCACCGGCAATATACATATACAAAGCAACGGATAAAATAAAAGTGTTACAATATCCAATTTATTCCTCCAACAAACTATTGATTATCAATACCTATTGTAAATACAAGATTTGAATTAAAATTCTTCTCTTTCAACATTTTATAAAGATCCATACCTAATGAAACTACAGCTTTTACCGGAATAAAACGAGGTGCAACTTCAAGTTTTATACCGGCACCTAAACCCGGACAAAGATGTAACAAATCACGATTTATAATGTAATCTTTGTAATCTCCGTCTCTCATTATTTCACCGTAGTTTTGTGCTAACCCCACATCTATGAAGAACGACAAATCTGCATCCCATACTAATTCACGTTTCATCGTCAAGCCTAAGAAATTCGGTGTTTTAAATGTAAATAACGGCAAGCGATAACCTAAGTTCAGCATTCCACCGGCATATCCGGTAAAATCACCGACATTTTCAAACATTTCATAATCTACATCTTGTTCCCAAACTTTACGTGTTACCGGCGAATAAATACTTTCATCTATCGGTTTATAGTCATCGTCTGTATTCATACCATTATAATAGTAGAATAAGCGAAACTTTAATGCAAATAAGTGGCGTTTATAGAAATTATAGTTCATTTTATATGTTAAGTGAGTTTCTACCTGAATAGTATTTTCTACAGATTTCCACGGATTATCATCAACAAACCAGCTTGTTCCTTTTTCATAAGCTGTCTTATAATGGAAAAATCTCTGATGTATCGTATTTGACAAAGCAATATTATAAGTAAGCCCTTTAGCCAATGTGCCGTTACGAGAAATTGTATTATTTAATGAAAAGTTTAATGCACATTCATTGAAAAAATATTCCAGTCCAAAATCTGTAAAATCAAGCGATGTTTTTACTTTATGGTCTCCTATAAAAAAACTAAATGCCGGAGTAAAAGAGTAGGTAAGTCCGATTTCTTTGAAAGGTACAGAAAATTTTGTATTAAAATACGGAGAATAATACATCAAATACTGTCCCAAAAAATCAAACGCAGAATAATCTTCGCGAATTAAAACTCCTGATTCTTCGTTATGTTGGAGCCGATAGTTAAATCCTAACCATGGTGTAATTTCAAAATGTTCAGCTACGGGAATAAGAAGTGATGCCGCCGTACTCGGCATTATTCTATGAATAGGTACTTCATAGTAATAATCATCACTTTTATCATCCCACGCAGCAATGTATTCATATACAAACTTCGCATTTGCATAAAATTGAGCACTACGCCACGGTAATTTATAACCATACAATCCATACAAGCTAAACTCTGTTACATTTTCATCATTCCAACGTTCTTCCGTCCACGATGTAGCTCCGATGGGAGCCAGCCCCGGAGCATAATCTGTAACAGCGTAGTTTGGTGCCGAAGTTTCAAAAGCAGCTTCTACAGAAAGCGTCATATCATCACGATTTAAAAATTGATTATCTTTATAGTCTACGGAAAAATCAAGAGAGTCATCACAGCTGAATGCTCCTTTTATACCTAGATATTTTCCGTATCCGCCTAAGTTATAATTTCTAAATATTACACGTGGTTTTATTCCGGCTTTATTCCCGTAAGTAAAAAACGGCACCACAAGAAAAGAATATTTTTCTTGAATATTAATCGTAACAATAACCGTATCATTTTGACCTTCCGACTCGGTAATTTCAACTTTTTCTACAATCTTATCTAATGCCGTAAGTTTTGAAATTGCAGAAGATTTTATTGATTCATTCCAGTTTCCACCTACTGAAAGCCCAACCATTTTTAATAAATAATTTTGATTTGTTCGTTTTATTCCTTCAAAACGGATTTCACCGATAGTTTGTGCTGAAACCACTATTACCGACAAACATAAAAAAATAAAGAGAGAAAAGACTTTTTTCATTATTTCCCCTTACATTAACATTAATGAGACTACAAATTGATTTTCATATTATTAATATCTGATATTTCTTCATAATCACTCGGAATATCAACATCATAATTATCAAGCATTTCATAAGCTACATCTTTTACCAAAAACGTCATTGATACCGGTGAATTTTCCGATGTTACTTTTAATTTTTGCGGCATATCAATTCCGTTGCGATCTGAAAATACCAACATATCAACATCTAACGGTTCAAAAAATTGGTTATTTACCATTGCATGGATAATACGACCGCTTCTATCAATTTCCAATTGATATTCAGAATTACTGTTTGTTAAATTTAATAAAAGATTTTGTTTTTCATTATGATTAAATGAAACTATTTGCATTTCAGGTGTATAAGGAATATTTCCCGTCAAAAAATATGCTACATCAATCGGGTCAAAGTTTAATCCCAATAATTTACCGAGATTAACTTCTTCTATAGAAAAATTTGCATATTGTGCTGCCGTATGGTTTATCAATGTCATTTTTTCCGGAGAAATGGCAATATCAAATAATTTCTTTGATAACACAGAAAAACGTAAGATTGTTTTCTTTTCCGCATAATTTGCATCGGCACTCATTTTTATATAAACGGACGGAATCAATTTATTTCCGGCAATCATTACCGATGTTGAAATATTTACGTATTTCATTAATTCTGCATTTTTCATTACCCTTTTAAAAAACACATTAGCTTCTATTGCTTCTGAGTTCTTCACCGGCATAGTTTTACAACCAACAGCTAAAAAACAAACAACTACACATACAAACGTTCTTACTATTTTATATTTAGACAATTTCAAAATAACCTCTCATTGACAATATTTAAAATCTTTTGGTAAAGTCGATAACATTAACTATTATATTTTTCACATAAATGATAAAACTCATCATTCGAAAAATTACGCTAAACTATCATAAATCGAAATGATAGACAATTATTTTCAAGAAAATCTATAGCAGTTTTTCTGTTATATAAAATAAAAAGAGGTAAACAATGAAAAAATTTTTAATTAACGTTTTATGTTTAATCGTAACATTATCATTAACTTCATGTTTTTCCATGAATATTGCAATGAATGCAAACAAAGAAAGCGGAACATTATCTATCAATTATTCTTTTGATGATGACGATTTCGAAATCTTATCGCTGGTTTTATCTACAATTCCCGGAGTAAACGGAGAACCTTTTGATCCTTCAATTTTAATTGACCAAGACGAATTTTCTTCATATTTCAACAGTATGAATATGAAAGACTTAAAATTAAAAAAAGCAACAATCGCACAAAAAGACGGCAAATATACCGGAACTTTAGCTGTAGATTTTAAAAATCTGGATCAATTATTAACTCAATTCCCGGTTGCTGAAAAAGGTTTTAGCTTATCAAAAGATAAAAATATTTATACATTTGCCGAAAGCCTTGATTTATCACAAATGGGCGATGTGGAAACATTAGAAAACTACATTTTGTTAGTAAAAGAAGACAAACCTGATTGGTACAATCGCTTTATGGAAAGCAATTTCGCCATAAATGTAACTACCAAAACTCCTATTTTAGAAGCTAAAGGAATTTCTTTATCAGCTGATAAAAAAGCCGCATCTTACAGTTTTAAGTCTAAAGATATGCTTGGAGATTCTAAAAAGAAATTAGAGTTCTTGCTAAAATTTTAATAGTGCAATAAATCTGCAAAAGTAGCATCTGTTGCAATCGCAAGATTGTCAGGTGCTATTTTTATTTGCAACCCTCGCAATCCGCCGCTTACAAATACAATATCATGCAACTGAGCCGTTTCATCTATAAAAACAGGATATTTCTTTTTCATCCCAAGTGGCGAACATCCGCCTCGAATGTAACCGGTTAATGCAAACAAATCTTTTACTTTAACCATTTCTACATTCTTATTTCCGCTGATTGCTGCTGCTTTTTTCAAATCCAAATCATAAGCTCCGGGAATACAAAAAACATTTATCCCGTTTTTGTCGCCGTTCGCTACAAGAGTTTTAAAAACCTGATCTACATTTTGTCCGCAAGTTTGTGCTACATGTATCGCATCAAGATGTTCTTCATCTACTTCATAAGAAATTAATTCGTATGGTAATTTTAATGTATCTAAAAGTCTTGCTGCATTCGTTTTGGTTGCCATATTGTTCCTTTATTTTTTACGAAGAATATAACGCAAAAACGCTTTCATATTATTAACGGCAACGTCTTTTTCAAAAGGCGTTACTATTTTCATTGATAAATTTTTGTATTCCCAATTGTTATAATATTCAGTACTTAATTTTACATTTCCGTCAGGCAAATCTTTAAACATCCATCTGCCGTAAACATGATTTACACGCAAACAATCTTTTTCGGCAGCTTTCACATCCATTCCGTTGTATGGTTTCCATTCTAAAACTTGTGTATCTGATGTAGAATCGGTCGTCATTAAAATATGATAATCTCTGTCTTTCATCGGTGAAAAATCTATTCTGCAATAAACGACCGTTCCTTTGTTCGTTTCTTTAACCGGATAAAATGCCGTTGTCTTTACAAAAATCTCTTGATATTTTTCGTAATCTAAAATGATTTTCATCAAATCATCAGCTTTATAACCATATGATTTATCTACAATCGCTTCTGTTTTATAATAATTGCAATCGTCGCCATCGGCATAATATAATGTTACGTTTTTATCCGCTTTAACCTTTTCCCACAAAATATTATCAAAATGGGAACCAAAAGAAAAAAAAGCAACACTTATAAACATCAAAACACAGGTTACTTTCATGTTAATATGCGTTAATTTCATTTAAAAAACTTTCCAAGTCCTTTCTTTTATGTTATAAAATACCCAACTTTTCCGATATGAAAAGCCATTCAATTTGTACCAAAAAACAAATATTTTAGGAAATTATTTTTAATATTTTTATAAAAACAAGGAAGGACATTAATGAAAGATTTAAAAAGAACAAAAATTGTTTGTACTATTGGACCTAGTTGCCATGACGTTGAAAAATTGAAAAAAATGTTAGCAGCCGGAATGAATGTTGCACGTTTTAACTTTTCTCACGGGGATCATGATGAGAAAAAAAGTCAAATGGATGTTGTAAAAGAAGCAGTTAAAGAATCTGGTATTCCTTGTGCATATCTTTTGGATACAAAAGGACCGGAAATTCGTACTGGTGGAGTACTTAAAGACGATAAAAAAATCCAACTTAAAGCAGGTAAAGAAATTCTTTTGACTGTTAAAGATTACGAAACTTTTGAATGTTCTGAAGAAAAAATTGCGTTATCTTACGATCTTCTTCCTGAAGATATCAGAAACGTAGGAATTACAGATAAAACTTATGTTTACATCGCTGACGGTGTATTCAAATTAAAAGTTCTTGAAGTAATGCCTAACGATGACATCAGATGTCTTATCGAAGCCGGTGGAGAATTGGGTGCAAGAAAGAACGTAAATGTTGTAGGTGTTCACACTCGTCTTCCTGCTATGGCAGAAAAAGATAAAGCTGACTTGGAAATGGGTGTTAAAAACGGAATCCACTTTGTTGCAGCTTCTTTTATCAGAAAAGCTTCTGACGTTATGGAAATGAGAAAATATTTGGCTTCTGTAGGCGGAGCTGATGTTAAAATCATTTCTAAAATCGAAGATGATGAAGGTTTATCTAACATTGATGATATCATCCGTGTTTCTGACGGTATCATGGTTGCTCGTGGAGATTTGGGAGTTCAAATTCCTATCCAAGACATTCCTTTGGCACAGAAAAAAATCATTGCTAAATGTAATGCTGCCGGAAAACCTGTAGTTACTGCAACTCAGATGTTGGATTCTATGATTAACAATCCACGTCCTACAAGAGCAGAATCTAATGACGTTGCTAATGCTATTTTCGATGGAACTGACGCTGTTATGCTTTCAGGTGAAACTGCAAACGGAGATTGGCCAATTGAAGCTGTTACTACAATGGCTACTATTGCAAAAACAATCGAAGATTCAGAAGAATATCGTGCTACAACAAACAAATATATGGAACTTCACCCTGCAAGAAATATTGCAGAAGCTACAGCTAAAGCTACTTACATTTCAGCTAAAGAGCTTAATGCAGAAGTTATTATCGCTCCTACAATGAGTGGAAATACAGCAAAACAAATCAGTAAGTTCAGACCTAAACAAATCATTTTCGCTCCTACAACTTCTGAAAGAGTTGCAAGACAATTAATGATTCTTTCCGGTGTTTACTCTGATGTTGTTGATGTAATCGAAGATACTGATGCTTTATTTGATAAATCAATCAATTTGGCACTTGAAAAAGGTTATTTAGATAATTTCGAAAAAGCAGTTATCTTGGCTGGAGTTCCTAACATCATGAAAATCCACACTGCTTGCAAAAAACAATGCAGAGCAGACAAAGGATTTGGATGTTCAGTAACAGGTAAAATCGCAAAAGTTGCTAATGCTGAAGAAGCTAAAAAAGTTGCAGAAGGTTCTATCTTGTTGACTGCAAAATTAGATGAATCTTTCAAAGGTGCATTGAAAAATGTAAAAGGTATTATCCTTGAAGATTCTTCTGAGTTCTCTTTTGATGTATTGAAAGAAGAAAATGCTAACTTAACAGCTATGGTTTCTGGTGTGAAAAATGCATCTTCATTGTTTGAAAACGGTGAAGAAGTAATCGTAAGCGGATGTGAAATGAGCATTTACTCAGGAAAAGTAAAATAAGCCATACAATTAAATAATTCACAAAAAGCTGCCTTGAGAAAGTTTTAAACTTCAAAGGCAGCTTTTTTATTCTATCCGATAAAAAAGCAAATACTTTACAAAAAAACTTTTCTTTTCATCAAAAAGATGTATATAATTTGCCAATATTTTTTTATTTTAAGGAGCCATTTCAATGAAAAACAAAATCAAATTTCTCGTAGTTTTGACACTTTTATGTCAATTATCTTTCTCTTTTGCTCAAACTAAAAAGACACAAGCAAAAGCAGCAGATACAAAAGAAGTAAAAGCTGAAGAAGCTAAAGAAGCACCAAAAACTAAAACAGAAGAATTAAATGCTAAAGTTGCTGAATTAGAAACAGCAAACACTGAATTACAAACAAAAATTGACACATTAACTTCTGAAATCACAACAGAAGAAGATGCAGCTTTAGAAATTCAGAAAAAAATAGCTAGCATTACTGCAATGACTGAAAAAATCAGTGCAGAATCAACAAACATCTTATATTTATCAGAAGTTGCTATTGATGCAGATGCAAAAGCTAATGCCGTTACTTCTTATGAAAAATTAACAGCTACAAAAGAAAAATTAGCAACAGAATCTGCAAACTTGAAAAAAGAACTTACTGAAAAAACAAACGCCATCATGCAGAAAAGATATGAATTATCTGATGCTACTTACAAAATCAATGCAAACGCTTTTGAAATTAAGAAAATAAAGAATGAAATTGACGCAATCGCTGCTCAAAATTCTTTACTTACAGATTCTGTATCTCAAGGAGATGCTTTAATAACTGAAGCTGAATTGTTAATTCCTGCTGAAGAACAACCTGCAGAAGGCGAAGAAGCTGAAAATGCAAAACCTGCAGAAGAAAATAAAGCTGATACTTCTAAAGCTAAAAAGAAATAAAATTATTTCAATATAAAAAAAGACTGGTTTGTAATCACAATAAATGTGAATTATTTGCAACCAGTCTTTTTTTATTCTTTTTATAATACATAAATTAACATTACTAAGTAATGGGACAAAGCTCCTAATATAACAAATATATGCCATATTTCGTGAAACCCGAATTTTCCTTCTATAGGATTAGGTTTCTCTGCAAAGAAAATCAAAGAACCTCCGGTATAAAATACTCCGCCTAATAGTATGAAAAATGCAGCATTAATTCCGCATATTTGATAAACAGGAATCAATAATAATGCACCGACCCAGCCCATTCCTACATAAATAGTTGTCGTAATCCACTTAGGAAGCCACGGCATTGTTCCTTTCAAACACATTCCCAATATCGCTAAAAACCATACTACTCCCAAAATACACCACGCATAAGGTTGCCAAAAATCATCACTACGCATTGTAACCAAACATAGCGGTGTATACGTTCCTGCAATTAAAGGAAATATTGCAATATAATCAAATAATCTAAAGATTTCTTCAATTTTATGCGTTCCATTTATCCCATGATGTAAAGTACTGAATAAAAACATTCCCAATAAAGAAACTCCATACAATGAAAAACTAACAACTTTCCATGGAGATTTTTGTATTGAAGCACTGACAATTAAAATTACTATCCCTAAAATAGAAATCATTAATCCTAACATATGAGAAATTGTATTGAACTTTTCATCTGTAACATGAATACTTCCATCTTTACTCAATTTACGCTTTTGTTTTCTCATAAACACACCTCCGCATATTCCTATAATTTATTGACTTATACATTTTTTATAATTTTTCAGTTTTATTTTTTACCCAATAATTAAGAAGCTTTAATAAAAAAATCCCTTCCAGTTTAACTAATTAAACCAAAAGGGACAAACTTCTTATAAATTGAAAAATTAACAGAATTGAAAAATACTGCTAGCCAAAAGTCTAACAGTAATTTAACCGTCAATAAGACAAAATTATTTAATATTATATCTGTTTTTAAATTTCTCAATTCTTCCGGCAGTATCTACAAGATTCTGCTTTCCTGTAAAGAAAGGATGACATTTTGAACAAATTTCTACTTTGATTTCTTTAGATGTAGACATTGTTTTAAATGTGTTTCCACAACCACAAATAACTGTAGCTTCTACATAATTGGGATGAATTCCATCTCTCATTTTTTGTTCTCCTTAAGTAATTACCTTTTGTTTCATAATATATTATGCAAAAAAAATCAATGTTATTGACGAGCTTTATTGTCATTCATTGACGCTAAAAACTCTTCATTGCTTTTTGTTTTCTTGATTTTATCAATTAAGAATTCTAATAAAGGAATATCATCCATATCAAATAACGCTTTTCTTAGAATCCATAATTTTGCTAATTCTTCTTCTGAAAGAAGTAAATCTTCTTTTCTTGTACTTGATTTCTTTATATTTAAAGCAGGAAAAACTCTTTTTTCTGACAATTTTCGATCTAATGACAATTCCATATTTCCTGTTCCTTTGAACTCTTCAAAGATAACCTCATCCATTTTAGAACCGTCATCTACCAAACCTGATGCAATTATCGTTAAGCTTCCGCCTTCTTCTATATTTCTTGCAGCACCAAAGAATCTTTTAGGCTTGTGCAATGCATTAGAATCAACTCCACCGGACAAGATTTTACCAGATGTCGGCACAACTTGATTATAAGCTCTGGCTAAACGAGTTATTGAATCCAAAACAATCACAACGTCTTTTTTATTTTCAACTAAACGTTTTGCCTTTTCCAAGACCATTTCCGCAACCTGAACATGTCGTGTCGCCGGTTCATCAAATGTAGAACTTACAACTTCACCTTTTACACTACGTTGCATTTCTGTAACTTCTTCCGGACGTTCATCAATTAACAACATAATCAAATACACTTCCGGATGATTACTTGCAATTGCATTCGCTATAGTCTGCAATATTGTTGTTTTACCGGCCTTAGGAGGTGAAATAATCAAACCTCGCTGACCTTTTCCTATAGGTGCAAATAAATCAATTATTCGAGTTGTTAAATTACAAGTTTCCGGATTTCCGGATAAATTAAAACGTTCTGTAGGATGCAACGGTGTCAAGTTATCAAACAATATTCTATGATATGTTGATTCCGGACTTTCACCGTTTATAGACTCAACTCTTAATAATGCAAAATATTTTTCTCCTTCTTTAGGTGGACGAATTTGTCCGCTTACCGTATCACCTGTTTTTAGGTAAAATCGCTTAATTTGGCTGGCAGAGATATAAATATCATCCGGACCAGATAGATAGTTATAATTTACACTTCTTAAAAAACCATATCCTTCCGGTAAAATTTCCAAAACACCTGATGCAAAAATAATTCCGTTATTTTCAACATGAGTTTTCAATATATTAAAAATAATATCTTGCTTTTTCATAGAAGCAATATTTTCAGCTGAAACTCCGGTTTGTTCTGCTTTTTCTTTTAATTCTTGGATATTTAAATCTGTTAAATCATTAATATTTAATCGAGGGGCATTGGGGTCATTTAATAATTTTTCATAACGCTCTGTAAGCTCTGCAGTAACATAAGAATCTTTATTACTTCCATTTTGTCGCTTTTTTCTTATTACACCACTGTGTCGACCATTACTGTTTCGCTTGTTGCTGCTTGTAGATGTTTCTATAACTTTTCTACTTTTTCTCTTTGGCTGTTCTGACACATCTACGACACTACTACTACTTTGTTCCGTATTGGAACTGTTTTCAGATAACACTGGGGCAGTAGGAACAACTAAAGCCTCTTCTTTTACAGAGGTCTCACTTGTCGTACTTTCTACCGGCATTACTTCATCTTCTGTCATTATATTTCTCCGCTAGAAGTTTATTAAAAATGTACACATTTATTTATAGGCTTATTTTATAATCTCACACTTACCGTTAAAAATAACGCCATCTGAAATCTTTATTTTCTTAGCTTTTATATTTCCGTAAACTCTTCCCGAAACCAACATATCTATCTTTTCGGTTGCACAAATATCACCGTTTACAGTCCCTGAAACAACTACAGATTTAGCTGAAATATCAGCAGAAACAGAGGCTCCTTCACCAATCCACAACAAACCTAATGCTTTTATAGTTCCCTTAAATTTTCCGTTAATTTTTAAAGAATCGTTAAAAGACATTTTTCCGATAAATTCTGTCTTTTCACCTAATATGGTTTTTACACATTTATTATTGTAATAATTCGCTAAAACTTGACTCACTTTACATCCCCACCTCAGAGTATTTTTATCAAATTATAACTTCAATTCTACACTATATTAAAATCTGGCAAATTTTAAAGCAATTCCCTATATTGAGTTTCTTACAACTTCTTTTAATTCTTTCCCTGGACGGAAAACCGGAACTGCATGTTTTTCTACAACAATAGATTCTTTCGTTCTTGGATTAATCGCTCTTTTGGTCTCTCTTACTTTTCGCTCAAAAGTTCCGAATCCACGCAATTCAATATGCTCTCCATTAGTAATACTGTCTTTCACAATATCAAAAAAAGTATCAAGAATTAGCATTAAATTTTTTTGGGTAAATTGGCTTTTAGATCTTGTACTGTCTTCCAGGATTTTTTGTTGAATCATTGAAACTATTTCTATTTTAGTCATATAAACCTGCAAATATAATATTAAAGAACAAAATAATAGAGTTTATTGTTCATACAAAAAGTTTTTTATTCTACATCATTATTATGAGTAAAATAAAAAACTTTTTATTATTTTATGCAATAAAAATTTGGAATTATTATAATTTCACTTATTCTGCTACAGGAGCAAGTTCATTAAACGCAACTTTTACTTTCTTTGTAGCTCTGGCTTTCAAACGGTTTGCTTTATTTTTGTGAAAGATACCGCGTTTTGCATTTTTATCTACAGCGCTCATAAAAACACTTAATTTTTTATAAGCTGCTTCTTTATCTTTTGCTGCAATAGCTTCATCTAAACGAATTTTAGCTGTGTGAACTATTGATTTATTAATTCTGTTAGCTAATCTTCTTGCTTCATTTTCTCTTTCTCTTTTTAATACAGATTTGTGAACCGGCATTTTTTCTCCTTGATAAAAAATAAAATATATTGTTATTTGTTGTTCAATGACATCTCTTTATGATGTCGTTCTACTTATCAATTTTTTTTATCCTTGTCAAGTGAGCAACAATTCGGAAATAACAAAATGAAAAAATTTGCAAATATTTTAAAACAAATTCCTATGAATCCGGGCATATATATGTATCGTAACAGCGACGACATTGTCATTTATGTCGGGAAAGCCAAAAACTTGTTTAACAGAGTCAATTCTTACTTCACCGGAAAAAAAGATCCTAAAACCGAAGCTTTGGTTAAAAAGATTGCCAAAATAGATTTTTTTGTCACAGAAAATGAAACAGAAGCATTAATACTTGAAAATAACATGATTAAAAAATACATGCCTCGTTACAACATTTTGCTAAAAGACTCAAAATCATACCCATTTATAAAAGTTACTTCAGAACCTATTCCAAGAATATACAAATGCAGGGAAAAAGTTTCCAAAAGCGGAACTTTTTTTGGACCTTATGTTAACAGTGAACAAGCAGATAATATCATTTTAATACTTAACAAAGTTCTTAAATTACGAAAATGTCGCCATGCTTTAAAAGAACCATTTAATCGCACTCCATGCTTAAATTATCATATGCAACTATGTTGTGCTCCATGTGCGTCGCTTATAAGCAGAAAAGAATATTTACGTCGTATAAAAACGGCAAAAGATTTTCTTTCCGGAAATACAGAATCTTTAATTAAAAAATTAACTAAAGAAATGGAAAAATACTCTAAAGCTTTGAAGTTTGAAAAAGCAGCCGAGATTCGTGACCAAATAAAACAAGTTTACGAAATAAAACCTGATCAGTTTATGCAAGAAAATAACAGTACCGAAAATAATGATTATGTCGGTCTTTATCAAGACGGAGAAACTGCAGCCGTTTCCATTATCTCCGTAAGAAACGGAATCGTAAATGATAAAAAAAATTTCCTATTTACACAGTTACTTCCGGATACCGAGTTTATCTCTGACTTTTTCAACTTGTATTACCTTAACGAAATCTTTTTACCTAACACAATTTTTTTCCGAGACATATTTCTCGACAAAGAACTTTTTTACAGTGCTATTGAAAAAAAACGAGGTTGTAAAATTGCTATTGAAAAACCTACAGTTCAAAAAGACAGACGTTTAACAAAACTCGCTATCGATAATGCAGAAATTTTCTATGAAGAAAAAAAATTAAAATCAGAAAAAATACATCATTTGCGAGAATTAAAAAAAATCTTACACATGAACAAAATCCCAAGGAAAATAGAATGTTTCGATATTGCTACATTAAACGGAAAGTTTAATACCGCTGCAATGTCTGTTTTTATAGACGGAGTTCCTGACAGAACATTGTACAGACAATTTAATATAGAAGGGGAGGGGCATCCGGACGACTATACAATGATGAAAGAAGTAATGGCTAGACGATACCAACGTTTGCAAATAGAAAAAAAAGATTTTCCCGACCTGATACTTTTAGACGGAGGAAAAGGACAATTAAATGCTGCTGCCGAAATTATTGATTTGTTAGGCATTGACATTTCAATGGCGTCAATTGCAGAAAAAGAAGAAATTATTTTTATTCGAGACCAAAAAGAACCTATTATTTTGCCAAGAAGTTCTTATGCCCTTAAAATAATTCAACACATAAGAGATGAAGCTCATAGATTCAGCAACACACGTTTGGCTATTCGTTATAAAAACGACAGTCTCAAAACTCAACTTGAAAATATTCCGGGAATAGGGAAAGCTCGTGCTAAATTTCTACTGGACACTTATGGCTCTGTCGAAAAAATCAAAACGTTGTCACAAGAAGAACTTGCTAAGTTGCCACAAATTGGAGATCGCCTTGCAGAAAATCTCTATCGATTCTTCCATCAATATAATCAAGAATAAAAATCTGCAATTGAACAAGTTTTAAATTGTTAGGTAAAACTCTTAAATAATATTCTAACTGTGATAAACGATTGAGAGCATGTACTGCATGTCGAAAAGAAAAGTGACCGAACAACACAGAAAGTTCCTGTTGTACTTTCTTACCGTTAATAAATAATTCTCTGAATATCAATTCTTTCGGTTGCTTCATATTTTCATACAAATCAAGTATTCGTACAGCTCTGCGTTGAGACCACAACAACCCTGGTAAAATACCATCAACATCGGCAATGAATAATTTATCCAAAATCTCCAATGCTTTATCTCGCTTTTTTGATATTAATGCAGCAAATAATGAAAAAGGAGATTCTTCTTTAGAATGGTATAAATATTCTTCTATCAAATCATAAGTTACTTTTTTTTCTGTTACGTTGCGTTGTAATATCGTTGTTGAAATATTATTAATTTCCTGTTCCAATGCACTTTTATTATTTTCTACCATATCAAGTAATAATGAAATCGAATTATTATCAATGGTTAAATTATATTTCCCAAACTCCATACGAATCCAATCTGTTTTTTTATTTTCAAACATTTCAAAAAATTGAATTGACTGGCTTTCCGGAATTAATCTTGTTATTGCTTCAAGAATCTTTTCATTCGTTTCATCTGAAATTATCAGATAAGTATCATTATCTAACGGCGAAAAATTACAACGTAAAAATAAATCTGCAATTTTCTTTTTGTCCGCTTCTTTTATTTTTTTTAGGAAATAGCGATTATCTTTTTTTTCATAAAAAGTATTCAATTGAGAATATTCCTTAGAAAATTTTGAAAATATTTCTTCATAATGAGCTATTTCGAATGACTGCGGCAACAATAGGGAACTCAAAGTTTTTACGACAATATCTTTTGCCTGCTCAATGCCTTTCAACAAAATTAATTTAGTTGATGAAAAAAGTCCTGCCGTTTGCACCGCATTTAAAAAATCTGCCGGAATAAATTCTGAATCACAATAAAACGTATAAACTGTCGGACTGTCATTTCCAAATAAACGTTTCTTAAGAATTGATAATGCTTCTTTTTTATCACCAATTTCTACACCTGAAAACAGATATACGTTTTTTAGTGTTCCTTTTAAAAGTACATGTTTAAATGATTGATAATCCAACGTTATCTCCTGGTATTATTTTTTTAGCCGTAACAACTTTGTTTTCAAATTACTGGGAAAAACCCCCAACACACTTGCTGTTTTTGCTAAATTATACTGATTTTCCTGTAGTTTTTTTTCTATAAAAATTTCTTCAAACAAATCTCGTGCTTCTTTCAATGAAAATTGCTCAATTGTTTTCCAAAAATCTTCCGTTTTAGCAAAAGTATTTTCTTCATCTATGTATTTACGCACATCTTTTTCATAAATTATCAAATTATCTTCTAAAACCATAATGCGTTCTACAAAATTCTTCAGCTGCCGTACATTGCCCGGCCAACTGTATTTTTTCAAATAAGCAATTGCATCTTTATCAAATTTCTTTACTTCAAGATTATTTTCTACAGACAACTTTTTTGTAAAATAGTCAATTAAAAACGGAATATCATCTGACCTTTCACGCAAAGGCGGAATACGAATAGATATTACATTTAAACGATAATAAAGATCCTCTCTAAATCTGCCATTTAATACTTCTTTTTTCAAATCTTTATTCGTTGCGGCAATAATACGAACGTCAATATTTCGCTCTTTATTACTTCCTATTCTGCATATTTTCATTTCTTGTAATGCTCTGAGCAACTTCGCTTGAATCGACAATGGCATTTCTGCAACTTCATCAAGAAACAATATTCCTCCGTCGGCTTGCTCCAATTTACCGATTCTGTCACAACTTGCTCCGGTAAAAGCTCCTTTAACATGACCAAAAAACTCTGATTCCATCAAGCTTTCCGGAACTGCTGCACAATTTACGCAAACAAACGGCTTTTTGGCTCTTGACGATTTTTCGTGAAGTCTTTTCGCCGCCATTTCTTTTCCTGTTCCGTTCTCGCCCAACAACAAAACTCTCGATACCGAACTAGCTGCCGCATCAATCATTTTTTTAGTATTAAACATCTCCACGGATTTTCCTACCATAATATTTTCGCTGCGACTCGTCAGTGATTGTTTTATATTAGAAACAACTTCCGTACAAATATTTTTTGATTCTTGGTTAAGTAAAATAACTTTGGTTTTAGGAGATGTTCTATATATAGGCAATAATAAATCTTTCAGTTTTTTTTCTCCTGCCAGCGATTCTAAAAAACAAATTGCGATTTTTTCTCTTTCTAAAATCTCAAAACACATGTCTGCATTTTGTACCGAAAATACTTTGTCGTCTTTATCCTGAAATGCATCCATAAAATCATTAATAATATGTAATTTCAAACTACCGATAATAACATTCATAACTTTTTCCTTTTATTTAAGATACTATCCAATAATGCTATATTACATGGTAAAAAAAACACCGTAACAAAGCAGTTTTCTATATATTTAATTACATTTTATGGTTTTTATTTTACAAAATTCACTATAACTAACAGGATTAAATATTTTTTTTATAAAAAAAGGCTTTATCCCGAAATAATAACGGAACAAAGCCTTTGTATTTTTACAAAATGTATTTCTTACATCTTTTCTAATGCGTTAATTCCCAATAAATCAAGTCCTGCCGTCAATACATACTGCACAGCTTTAGTAATCATCAATCGAGCTTCTTTTTCATTAGCGTTTTCTGCCGTAACAATAGGTAATTCATGATACATTTTGCTATACAAACGTACCAAGTCGTATAAATAATTACAAATTTCCAGCGGTGAATATTCGCTTGCTGCTTGTGCTACTGCACGTTCAAACTGCATTAATTTTGAAACAACTTGCCATTCTTCATCTTTGAATGAATAACCTTTTAATATTTCAGGATTCAAGGAAACTTCTCCGGCTTTTTTCAATAATGAATTAATTCTGGCTGTTGTATATTGTAAATAAGGTCCCGTATTACCGTCAAAACTGATAGATTTTCTAGGGTCAAACATTACGTCTTTACCGGTGTTAAAGTTCAACAGATAATATTTTAATGCACCTAAACTAATTTTGCGGGCAGTTTCCTGTTTTTCATCATCAGCCCAATCCGGATGTTTTTCACAAACAACCTCATAAGATAATTGCCGCAATTCTTCCATTAAATTATCAGCATCTACGACTTTTCCTTCTCGGCTTTTCATTTTTCCTTCAGGAAGATTTACCATTCCGTAGCTTAAGTGATAACACTTATCAGCCCATTTATAACCAAGCTTTTTCATAATGGCAAACAATGTTTGAAAGTGATAAATCTGTTCCGAACCTACAACATAAATCATTCTGTCAAAACCAAAAAGTTCCTGACGTTTTACAAGAGTACCGATGTCTTGCGTAATATAAATACTTGTTCCGTCACCACGCAAAACTATTTTTTTATCAAGTCCCACATCTTCATTATTTATCCAGACACTTCCGTCTTTTTCTTCTTTATAAAAAACTCCTCTATTCAAACCATCTTGTACAATGTCCTTTCCGAGAATATAAGTTTCACTTTCACGCTGTACGCAGTCAAAACTTATTCCCATTTTCTTATAAGTTTCTTCTATTCCGCCGATTGCCCAACCGTTCATTTTTTCCCACAATGATCGTACTTCCGGATCTTTTGCTTCCCATTTAACAAGCATTTCTTGAGCTTCTTTTTCTAAGTTAGAGTTTTTTTCAGCCTCTATGGCAAATTTCACGTAAAAATCTCCGACTAAATGGTCACTTTTTTTATTAAGACTTTCAGGCGTACAATTATCGCCGAATTTTTGATATGCAAGCATTGACTTACAAATATGAACTCCGCGGTCATTGATAAGGTTTATTTTTGTCACATCAAAACCTGCTTTTTTGTAGATTCTTGCGATACTGTCACCTAAAACATTATTTCTGCAATGACCTAAATGAAGCGGTTTATTTGTATTCGGACATGAAAATTCTATAAGTACTTTTTCGTCTTTTTTATCTAATGTTCCGACATCCTCTTTTTTTTCAAGGATTTCACTTAATACCGCTTGCGATAACAAGCCGCGATTAAGAAATATATTTAAATACGGACCTTTTATTTCACTTTTTGCGATAAGTTCACACTCAGCTAATTTATTTTGTATTTCTGCCGCAATTTTAGGCGGAGCCATGTGAAGTTCTTTTGCATATTTAAACATAGGAAATGCCAAATCGCCCAATTCTTGTTGAGGAGGAATTTCCGTAACAAGTTCAGGTAATGCTGACGCATCTTTTCCTGCTATTTCGCTAAGTATACAAATGATTTTCTCTTTTACTTGTTTTATAAAATCTTCACTTTTCATAGTCGCCTCTTGGTTTTATTAATTGATGTTTTGTTATACTGAAATTGCTTTGTTTTGTCAAAAAAGGCGTACTTGTAAATGAATTAAAGTTGTTATATAAATGCTCAAATAATTTAAAGAGGTATTTTAGAATGAAAAAGCATTGGTTATTTTTTATTATTCTGTTCAATCTCGTTTCATTAAACGCACAAAATGCTTCAGAAAAAGCAAGAATGAAAAGAAACAACGACTGGAAATCTTATTTAACAACAATGGATAAAAATTTTAAGAATAATGACGAAGCCATTGCATTTCATTTTATGCGATTTGAAGGATTCACTCCCGGAAACGATTATGAATACGTAAAAAATGATATTTTTAAAAAATACCGCATTGAAAAATATGAAGAAGTTAAAATCCCCGTAAGCGATAAAATCAAACTTGATGCGTGGTTTATTCCTGTAGAAAATGTCAAAGGAACATTAATAATTGTACCGGGTTATAGTTCCGATTTATCATTCGGGCTTTATCAATCTCGTTTTTTACTGAATGAAGGTTATCAACTCCTTGTTTACAATCCAAGAATGTGGAATTACGCAAAAAAGCCTAAAAAATTTATCAATTCATTGGAAAAAGATTTGCAAGATATCGGTGACATAATAACTTACCTTTCAGCTCGTTCTGATGTTAATAAAGAAAAAATCGGAATCTTCGGTTTTTCTTACGGAGCATTAAGAGCTGTTCTTGCCGGAGCTCGCTATGAACAATTAAAAGTCGTTTTGGAAGATGCTGCTCCTAAAGATAAAATTTGGGATGATTTAAGTGATAAAGCAATTGAAATAATTGCTGCAAAATCAGGAATGAATCCAACAGATGATATTTACCGTGCCGATATCGTTGCTGAAAAAATTGCACCGCGAGCTTTGCTTGTTTTACACGGCGGAAAAGATCAATCTGTAGAAATAGAAAACAGTGAAAAAATCTTTGCTAATGCACTCGAACCAAAAGAATTTCATATTTTTCCTAAGTCCGCACATTGTCTTGGTATGGTACAAAGTGATAAAGCTGATTATATTAAGGTAGTAACAAACTTTTTAGATAAATATCTCGCTGCAGATATAAAATAAAATATTTTTACTTAAGGAGATTTAGTAATGCTTGAATTATTGGCACCGGCAGGAAACTTCGAAAAATTAAAGGTTGCATTTCACTATGGAGCAGACGCTGTTTATGCAGGTCTGGACAAACTTTCACTTCGTGCAAATGCTGACAATTTTACACGTGAAGAATTAATGCAAGCCATTGAATACACGCATTCTATCGGTAAAAAGATTTACATTGCATTGAATATTTATTTTATGCCGGAACATGAAGAGCGAATCATTGATGCCTTAAATTTTCTTGCTAAAATAAAACCTGACGGTATGATAATTTCCGATATGGGGATTCTTTACCTGGCAAAAGAATATGCTCCTAATATACCGATTCACATCAGTACACAAGCCAACTGTACCAATCAATACGCAGCAAAAATGTATTCAACTTTAGGTGTCAGTAGGGTAGTGTTGGCTCGTGAATTAGGACTCAACGCAATTAAAGAGATTCGTAAAACATTGCCGAACTTAGAGCTTGAAGCATTCATTCACGGAGCAATGTGTATTGCGTATTCTGGTCGATGTCTTCTTTCATCTTATATGACAACTCAAGGTCTTGGTACACTAAAAGATGACGGAACAAGATCGGCAAATCAAGGAGATTGTGCACATTCATGTAGATGGGAATTTTTCTTAAAAGAAAAAACACGTGAAAATGACACTTTTGCTATTTCGTCCGATGAAAACGGAACATATATTTTATCATCAAAAGATATTTGTATGATTGAACATGTAAAAGATTTGATTGATGCCGGAGTATCCAGTTTCAAAATAGAAGGTCGAATGAAATCTATTCTTTACATATCAAGTATCGTTCGTGCTTACAGATACGTTATAGATTGCATTCAATCAGGAAAAACTCTTGATAAAATGGAACAAGTTTATCAGGAGCTTGATGTTGTTTCCCATCGTGAGTTTTCAACCGGATTTTTCTATAAAAAACCTTGGAATGACGCCAACATTGCAAGTTCCGCAGAATACAAACGTAATACAAGACTTGCCGCAATGGTTTTATCTTCCGAACAAAAAGCGAACTTAAAAATTTACAATAAAATCACGCAAAATGATAAGTTGGTATTAATCGGAAAAAATATGAAAACTATAGAAATAGGAAAAGTTCAATTTTTCGATAAAAACGGAAATCCGGCGTTGGAAGCAAAACATACAGAACCTTTTTCTGCAATTCTTTATGATACTGACGGAAATATTGTAATACCGGAAGAAATGGATATTTTACGAATGGAATCTAATTTTTAATCTCTAAGATTTGCACATTAGTAAATATTCCAATTCCAATTCTTTAGTCAACGGAATAATACAATCTTTATAAAAAGATACTGCTATTTCCGGATTAAAATTAGGATTAATAAAGTTTAATTGACATGCTTTTTCTTTTATTCGGTCTAAAATCTTTAACTCTACGTCAATATTGGTAAGCTGTTTATTTATTTCTTGAATATTATTTTCATTCGCTAATTTTTGATAGAGTTCAGGAGACGCTTCAAACTTTGCTTGTGCTACAAAGATTCCAATGCGTATTCGTTCCATAACTTGCATAAAAAAATTAGCATCTTTTAAAAAGATTGATCTAATATGTAATTCTTTACTGCCACTATTGTTTGGTAATATTTTTGAAAAATAAAATGAAAATAATTTTTCTTCCAACTTGAAAAAAATATTATTTAATTCTGGATATTCTTCTTTTTGTATTGCTGTTTTTGAACACTTTAATGTATCTAAAAAACTCTTAATTGCTTGTAATGTTGTTGAATCAAATTGATATTTCAGTCTTTCCATTAACATAAATATTATCGGATATTCCATATTTTCGAGACTTTCTCGTATCATTACAAGCTTTTTTTCTGACATATTTTGCTTTCCCATTCAAAACAATTTGACATATAAAAAATGTCTTTTATAATTCATAAAAATATTTATATCAGAATAAGGTACCTATGAAAAGAAATTTATTTTTTATGGTGTGCATTTCTTTATGCTTCATAACTTGCAAAAATACATCTAAAGAAATTGTTACCGAGACAAAAAACGAAACTGTTCAAAATATTCCTGAACCTAAAACTGAAACTTCGGTAAATATTGAATCTACTGTACAAAATGAAAAAATTAACATTCCGGAAAAAAAGACTTTAGAAGTTGTTATACAAAAAGAAACAGAAAATACTCCAAAACCACTTCCGGAACTTCAAGTGATAGAAGATGATCCTAAAATCGATTCTCGTTTAAAGTTCAAACTGGAAGAAATCAACTCTGATGAGTTGGATTCTAAAATCTGCGGACTTTTTGAAACTATAGAAGAAAAAATTTTAGCCGGCGATTTTTTAGGTTGGTATAATAGCTTAAGTTCCAATTATCGCAATTTTATAGAAAATCCTGATGAGCTTTTAAAAATGTCCAAAAAATCAGGTTACTTAAAAAGGAAAAAAATTATTTTACGTACAGCTGAGGATTATTTTACTTACATTGTAATCCCTTCACGTGAAGGAATTGCATTAAAATATGTAAATTTTCAGCAGATTGATGAAAAAAATATCAAAGTTAATTGTATGCTTGACGGTAATGCAAATTTTGTTTATGATTTTGTCTACGAAAATAATTCATGGAAATTAGACAAAAAGTAATTTTTATCATTAAGAAAAAAATTAATTACAAAAAAATCTAAGTAAAAAAGAGGAACGAAAATGAAAAGAGCTATTTTGATTTTTATTTGTACTATACTTACTTTCAGTGTTTTTGCAAATACTCCGGAAGAAGAATTATTATCAAGAAAAGAACAAAAGTTAAAGAACTACCTTACTGAAGTAAAAGCTGGTGACAGAACATCAAAGGAACGAGTATTAGATGAAATCCTAAATGGATTTGATTCTGAAAAATACTCAGAAGATGACAAAAAATTAGTCGAACTTGTAGATTTTCTTATGGGAGAAGGTTCTATCAGAAAACAATTCCAAGACGGTAGACAAATTAATGATTATCCCGAAATCAGAAGAAAATCAGTAAAAGTTATGGCTAAAATCGGAGGTGCCGGTGCCAGACTTTCTCTTTTAAATGCTTTAAACACAGAACCACACAGCAGTGTAAAAGCAGAAATCTGTCTTGCTCTTGCCGATCCTAATATGAGTGACGATTCAGGTGATATCTTAAGAGCTCTAAGTTACATGTACAGAACTACCAATCGTCCTGACCAAAACTTAGTAGCAGCATTAATTGATGCAGTAAAAAATATTGCTAAAGGAAATCCAATGAATTATTCAGAAGCTATTTACTTGCTTTCTGAAATCCAGCATGGAAATTATAATAGAGATATTAGAACTAGAGCACTTGAAGCTATTGAAACTTTAAGTGAATAAAATCTATTTTTACTAAAGCTAAAAAACTCCAAAAATATTTTGGAGTTTTTTTATTTATTCATATTAATTCAAATAATAACTAATACATAAAAAAGGCTCGATTCTACCGAATCAAGCCTTTTTTTTAAATCTTAATAAACATTAATAAATTATGCTTCTTCATTTTCTACTAATGATTCTACATATTTTTCTCTGTCTGAATTATGCTCTTGCATTTTTCCTTTTTCACGATGAATCTTTTCATCTATTTTATGTATAACTTTATCAATTGCGTTATACATATCTTCATCTTCTGCTGTAAACTGAAAAGTTCCTAACTTATGAGTAACCATTGTTACATCCACTTTATACGCAAACTTTTCTTTATCAAGACGAAAATCAATCTCCTTTATATTTTCCTTAAAGTAATCAAATTTAAGAACCTTTTCCTCAATAGTACTCTTCATTGAGTCTGAAACACTAAATGTTTTACAACCTTGAATAATTAGATTCATAGTGTCCTCCTTATTTTTCTCTAAAATCTTCTTTTATTAGTCTACATTTTTTGAAAACATAAATCAAATATTTCTTTTAGCAGACGGAAGAATATTCAAAATATTTCGATATTTTGCTACTGTTCGACGTGCAATTCTTATACCACGCATTTGAAGAATATCTGCTATCTTTTGATCTGAAATTTTTTTCCCTACATTTTCTTCTATAATTTCTTTAATCATTTCACGTACACTCTCTGAAGATTGTACATCGCCATCTTTCTTTTTAATCGCATTCGTAAAGAAATATTTCAATTCATGGATACCCCATTCGGTTTGAATATACTTTGATGATGTCAATCGAGAAATTGTCGATTCTGCCAATCCAACTTCTTCTGCTATATCTTTCATAATTAACGGAACAAGATATTTTGAACCGCGTCTAAAAAAATCTTTCTGAGCTTGTACGATTGCAAGAATAACTTTAAATAATGAATTATTTCTGTTCCGAATTATTTCTATAAATTTTCTTGCTGATGCAACTTTTTCAAGTATAAACTTATTTTTTTCATCTTTTGCACGGCGTTCTTTTGCTTCTTTCGCCATTTTTTCCATATATTCACTTATAGTCAATTCCGGTAAAACTTCATTATTAATTTCTACTTGCAACTCACCGTCTTTCATATAAACAATTGCATCCGGTACAATATAATTATTCGCACTATTGTCGTATGCTCTCCCCGGATATAATTCAAACTGAGTTAAATAAACAAACGCTTTTTTTATTTCCTCTATCGAAATCCCCATCGCTTTTGCCAATTGAATATCTTTACGCTCTAATACCAAGTGAAAATAATCACGAACAATCTCATAAGCTGTCTCATTCACTTCATCTTCCGGAAGAGATTCTAATTGATACAACAAAGCTTCACGTACATCTGCAGTTGCTATCCCCGGAGGATCAAACATTTGAATATTTTCCAAAACTTCTAATGCTTCATCTGTATTATCCGGAAATAAAGCCATTAAATCTTCTTTAAAGAAACCATTTGCATCTACATAACTAATGATAGTTTCTCCGATTTCTTTTTGTTCAGGTGTCATTTTAGATAATTGTAACTGCCATCTTAATTTATCATGAAGCCCTTCTTTCAAAGATACCGCACCTTCTAAAAACATTCGTTTGCTATCATCTTCATCATCAGAATTATTTTTATATGAAGAATAAGTATTATTATTTATTTCACAAAAAAATCTGTCTCGCTCGTCAAAGACTTCATCATCCATATCTCTTTCTTTTTGAGAATATTCTTTTCGAGAATCATCTTTTTCAACAATTTCTAATGCCGGATTTTCCATTACTTCTTGTTCTATTTTTTCTTTTAATTCTAGCACCGGTAATTGTATTATCTCCAATGATTGAAGCATTTCATGAGATAGCACAAGCTTTTGTGATAATTGTACATTCAAATTTTGAGATAAATTCATGATATTATAATATTAATCCTTATCAATATTTCTTCGCTACAATAGATTACTATATTTATCGGATATGGTTTTATTATTTTTCTTTTTTTTATGAGATTTTTCTTTATTACCTTTTTTACAAACTTTTCCTGTTTCTTTTTTTCCTTTTTTTATCTATATTCCCACTATTGAAATATGAAACTTAGGAGTTTATAGTGGAAGATATTACTCTATTTCAAAAAAAGAAATTATCTGGCGAGAAAATCACTATGCTTACCTGTTACGATTACTCTTCAGCTAAATTACTCGCAGAAACAGATCTCGATGTAATATTAGTCGGAGATTCTCTCGGGAATGTAATGCAAGGACAAAAAAATACCATTCCTGTAACAATAGATGACATGATTTATCATACTAAAGCTGTACGTAACGCTTTACCTGATATATTTATAGTTACTGATATGCCGTTTTTATCATATCATGTATCAAAAGAAGAAACTGTTAAAAATGCCGGAAGAATTATAAAAGAGTCCGGTGCTAACGCCATAAAACTCGAAGGCGGAATAGAAATTATTGATAACGTAAAAGCCTTAATTGCAGCAAAGATTCCCGTAATGGGACATTTAGGACTGACTCCGCAATCTTTTCAGGTATTCGGCGGTTTCAAAGTTCAAGGAAAAGATTATAATACTGCTAAAAGAATAATAGAAGACGCTCTTTTATTGCAGGAAGTAGGGGCTTTTGCAATTGTATTAGAAGGTATTCCTGAAAAACTTGCTACAATGATTTCAAAAATGTTAAAAATTCCTACTATCGGTATCGGTGCAGGAAACAATACTGACGGTCAAGTTTTAGTTTTCCAAGATGCTTTTGGGATTAATATGGGAAAACTACCTCGTTTTGTAAAACAATTTGCTAATGCCGGACAAGAAATCATTAACGGAGTAAACAGTTATATTAATGACGTTAAAAATAAATCATTTCCGGCAGAAGAACACACTTATAAAATAAGTGAAGATTTATTTGAAAAACTAGAAAGCGAGTATATTAAATGAAAGTAAAATTAATTGAAACAATAGAAGAAATGCGAGCATTTTCTAAAAATGCTAAATCTAAAAATCTTTCTATCGGATATGTTCCTACAATGGGAGCTTTACACGACGGTCACGTATCCCTAATGAAAAAAGCTGTGGAACAAAATGATATTGCTGTAATGACAATATTTGTAAATCCTATCCAATTTGGTCCAAATGAGGATTACAATAAATATCCGCGAACATTAGAAGCTGATTTAGAAAAAGCAGAAGCTGCCGGAATATCTGCTGTATTTTTCCCTTCTGCTACAGAATTAACCGCTAATTTGTATTCATACATTGATATTAATGAATTGCAAAATAATTTATGTGGTACAAAACGCCCGGGACATTTCAGAGGTGTTTGTACGATTGTAGGAAAATTTTTCAATATTATTCAACCGGATAACGCTTACTTCGGAAAAAAAGATATTCAGCAATTATATATTATCAAACAAATGGTAAAAGATTTAAATTTCGATGTAAAAATTATACCTTGTGATATTGTCAGAGAAGACGACGGGCTTGCTATGAGTTCCAGAAATCGTTATTTATCTGAAAGTGAAAGAAAGGACGCTTTAGTTTTATCTCAATCATTAAAAAAAGCTGTCACTTTACATCAACAAGGTGAAAAATCTTCACAAGTTTTGATTAATTCAATTCGCCAAGAAATTGAAAAAATTTCATCGGCTAAAATTGATTATGTCAGTATTGTAAACGAACAAATGCAAGACGTTTGTACTGTAGAAAATAAAAATATTATTGCATTAGCAGTATATATAGGAAATACAAGATTAATTGATAATCATATTATTGGAGAGACATTATGTTTTTAACCATGATGAAAGGTAAAATCCATAGAGCTACGGTAACTCAGGCAGAGTTAAACTATATCGGTAGTATAACAGTAGACGAAGCATTACTGGAAGCTGCGGGAATCCTTGAAAATGAGCGAGTTCAAGTGGTAAATTTAAATAACGGAAGTCGTTTTGAAACTTACGCAATAAAAGGTGCAAAAAACAGCGGAGTTATCTGTATAAACGGTCCTGCTGCACGTATTGCTGCTGTAGGCGATAAAGTAATTATAATATCGTATGCTATTATGGATAACAAAGAGGCTGAAACATTTAAGCCTGTTGTTGTACACGTAGATGACAGTAATAAGGTTTCATCCATTACAAAATAAAAATAACTTTGCACAAAGTGTATTTCAAAAGTTAAAAGCTACTTTTGAGATACACTTTTTTATTTTACCATATTCCATTCTTTCTTGCGTTGCTCTATTTCATCTCGTAATACAGTAGCTTTTTCAAACTCCAGATTTTTTGCACATTCTGTCATTTCTGCTTTTAACTGCTTCAAATAATTTTTACGAGACGTAGGATCTAAGAAATTGTATTTCTTTTGCATTTCTGCAAGTTGGTCATTTTCTTCACGTATTTCTAAATCCTTCTGTCGTATAAGAATATCTTCTATTTTTTTACGAATCGTTTTAGGAACTATTCCATGTTGTTTATTATATTCCATTTGGATTTCACGACGACGTTCTGTTTCCGCAATAGCTTCTTTCATTGCATCAGATTCTCTATCTGCATACATTATTACACGACCGCCGGCATTTCTTGCTGCACGTCCGATAGTTTGAATCAATGACGTTGCTGAACGTAAAAAACCTATTTTATCAGCATCCATTATAGCCACAAGTGAAACTTCCGGCATATCAAGACCTTCACGCAGTAAATTTATTCCTATTAAAACATCAAAATCACCGGCACGAAGTCCTTTTATTATTTCAACTCGTTCTATTGTCTCTATTTCAGAATGAAGATATCTTACTTTTATTCCATGATTGGCAAGATATTCTGTCAAATCTTCAGCCATTTTCTTTGTCAAAGTCGTAATTAATACACGTTCATTTTTAGCTACAGTCAAATTAATTTCATTCATTATGTCATCAATTTGAAACTTTGTAGGACGTACAAAAATCTCTGGATCTATCAATCCTGTAGGACGAATAATTTGCTCTACAATTGCTTCGGAAATTTTCTTTTCCTCTTCTCGCGGAGTAGCTGATACAAAAACACATTGTGATATCAACGATTCAAATTCTCTATAATACAACGGTCTATTATCAAGTGCTGAGGGTAGACGAAAACCATATTCGATTAAAGCTTCCTTTCTGGCTTTATCACCGTTAGACATTCCACCGATTTGCGGAACAGAAACATGTGACTCATCTATAAATAATAAAAAATCCTCCGGAAAAAAGTCTATCAAAGTAGATGGACGTTCTCCGGCTCCTCGGTGTGCAAAATATCGTGAATAATTTTCAATTCCTTTGCAATAACCTATTTCTCCCAACATATCCAAATCATATTCTGTTTTAGATCTGATTCGTTGTGCTTCCAACATTCTGTCTTGTGATTTAAACCACTCACAACGCTCTTCCATTTCTTCTTTTATTTGCGGAATAATAGCATTTAATGCTTCTTTACTTGTTACAAAATGTTTCGCCGGAAAAATTGTGATTTCTTTAATTTCTTCCAACACTTTATTATTCATAACATCAAATCTTGCTATTCTGTCAATTTCATCGCCCCAGAATTCCAAACGAACTCCGGTTTTCGAATATGCCGGATAAATATCTATAACATCTCCGTGAACTCTAAAATTAGCACGTTCAAAAACATCATCCTCTCGTGAATATTGAATCTCTACTAATCTTAAAAAAAGCTCTTTACGTCCGATTTCATCTCCGACTTTTAATTTTATACTTAGATTTTTATAATCATCAGGATTTCCCAATCCATATATACAACTTACGGTCGCTACAATAATTACATCTCGTCTATCCATTAATGCACTTGTCGCATCAAGTCGCATCATTTCTATTTCATCATTAATACTGGCGTCTTTTTCTATATATAGGTCACGAGAAGCAATATAAGCTTCCGGTTGATAATAATCATAATAAGACACAAAATATTTTACCGCATTATCCGGAAAAAAATCCTTAAACTCACGATAGAGCTGTGCTGCCAAAGTTTTATTATGTGCCAATATTAACGTAGGCTTTTGAACTTGTTCTATAATTTTTGCCATTGTATACGTTTTTCCTGACCCCGTTACACCCAAAAGTGTTTGAAATTTCATCCCTGCTTTTAAGTTTTTTGATAATTCTTCTATCGCTTTCGGCTGATCGCCTCCGGGTACAAAATCACTCATTACTTTCAATGGTCTCATTACAGACTCCTTATTTGCTTTTTCCGGTTTCAATATATATAAAATATATAATAAAGTTCAATCTATTGATTGTCTATATAACAAAAAAAGACTGCCCGAAACATACATTTCAAGACAGCCCTTTACTATTACAATATAGTTATTTTAGAAAATTAAGCAGCAACACCGTTCATCAAGATACTTGCAACCAATGCTAAGATCGCATAGAATTCTGGGAACGCAGCAAAAATCATTGTGTTACCAAATACGTTGTGACCTGAACCGATTGCATTAATACCTGAAGCACAAACTTTTGCCTGATACATAGCAGATACCAAACCTACTAAACCAACAGCTATACCTGATGCTAAACATAAAGATCCAGCTAAAACACTCATTTCTAAATTAACAGAACCAGACCAAATAATGTAACTAACAAATCCGTACAACCCCTGTGTTGCCGGAAGAGCAGCCAATACCATATAAGAACCAAAACCTTCTGGTTTTTTCTTCAACGCACCTACTGCTGCACTACCTGCAGAACTTGTTCCGAATGCAGATCCACAACCTGCTAAACCTACCATTAATGCTAAACCAATTCCTGCTAATACAAATCCTAATGTCATTATAAACTCCTTCCTTTTTAAAAGTTAATTATTATTTTTTGATGCTTTATTACTAAAAGGGATAAACGGTTTTCCGCCCCCATTGAAGCCAACGGCTTTATAAAATTCTACAAATGTTAAACGCAATGGATGTACAAACGAACCTATTGCATTTAATAAAAAGTTCAACGTATGACCGATAATCATTACTAATATCGTTAATACAATTCCGCCGGGAAATACATCTTTCAACATTAACGCAATATCGTTAAATGCAGAACCCAAAAGTCCACCGGCAAGTCCCAATGCAAACAAACGTATATATGAAAGTAAGTCACTGAGTAATCCTGTTACAATATTGTACATTTCCCACAGACCTTTTACCGGACGAATGAAAAAATTACTACCGATGTTATTGAACAATAAAACAAATACTACACCTACAGCTACAAGGATTGTCATCAATTTTACTAATCCTGCAACTGTTCCACCACCTACAGCAATCAACCATTCTCCTATAGGAATCGGTCCTACCGCAAAATCACTAAACGGATTTACTTCTGTCGGCTTATACATCCAAACCATTACAAGAACAACTGCTCCCAACATAATTAATATTGTTCCCAGCGGCTGGAATAAACCTTGCCATCCGTCACTTTTACAACGGCTGTAAGCATTTAAAATATACCCTAATAATAATTGTGCTACTCCTAAAAGTATAGCAAAAACCATCGGACCGGTACGATCTGCCGGGTTACTGAAAGTTACATAATTTTTTATCGATTCAAAAATAGGCATTCCTGCAGAACCGTCAGCTTTTATAATTTGTGTACCAAAAAATCCGTTAAGCATAAAACCGGCAATACCGGTACAAATACCAAGTATCAATCCTAACTTTACGATATTTCTGAGACCTTTGTTTTTTACTTTTAACAAGGCAAAAAGACAAAGTAATACAATTATTAATCCATAACCTAAGTCTCCCAAACAGATTCCAAAGAAAAATGCAAAAAACGGAGCAAAGAACGGAACAACATCAATTTCTGTATATCCCGGTAAACTAAATAAATTACCTACAGGTTCAAACAAACTTGCAAGTTTTCCGTTTTTCAACTTTATAGGAGTCTCATCTTCCTCTGTTGGTTCTTCGATAAAATAAGCCACATCTTCCTTTTCAAGGAATGCTTTTATCTTTTCCTCTTGCTTTGATTGAAAGAATCCGCTTATTATCAAAACTTTTCCTTCAACCTCCGCAGACAAACTTTCAGATGCAACTTGATAATGAAGTAAATCTTCTTGTACTGTCATTTCTTCTTCTAATAACGGTAAAACGCCTATCATACTTTTTAGAGCTTCTTCCGCTATTTGAATCTGACTTTCTACTTCATTCATTCTTTGTTGTACTTCTGATAAATTACGATCAGGTAACTTACATTCTGTCCCCTGAATCTTTTGTAATTCATCATCGTTTTTATAAAATACTACAAAATAAACTTCTGTTCCTTCTGTATATATTTCACTACAAACAAGTTCTGCTGAAATCTTTGCAAAGTTTTTCTTTGATGTAGAATAAACTTTTATATTTATTCTATTTTCTTCAAGTTCTTTCAGAATCTTTTTATCAAAATTACCAAAAGGTATAACGGAAACTTTTTCTTTTTTTAAATTTTCACGTTCTGCAATAAGAGAATCTAATTCATTTTTCTTATTCTCAAAATCACATAACAAATCAGAAACATCGCCGTTTATTTCTTTTGCTGTTATAACACCATCTTCCTTATAAGATTCTAAAACCTTTTTAGCTTTAGACAACCTAATAATTTTTTCTCTGGTATTTGATAACTCTTCTGATTGCACACTATTATTTGTTTCTAAGTGCATCATCCCAAGAGATTGAAGTTCGCTCAAAAACTTATCTTTAGAGGAATGATAAATAAGCAATGTTATTTTTTTCATTTTTTCAATCATGCTTTTATCCCTCCTTCGCCACTGTAGACTGCCGTTGTTTTGTTATTTTTTGGCTAGCTTTTTCAAGATTATCAACATCTTCCAAATATCTCTTAATCTTACGAATTGCTTCTGAAAATTCAGGAATCTGTACTTTTTCATAAAGATTTACTTTTTGAGTAGTTTTCTTTCTGGCATATTCCAAAATCTCAAGCTTTTTCTCTGCTATTTCCATCTGGCAAATAATTTCTGTAATTTGTTTTAAAATTACAATTCCGCCATTCAACCATACTGGACTGGAAAAACGAGAAAAATTAGCAACTTCATAATTTATTTGTTTCAATTCCGGTGTCTTTACACCTGCAATCTTTACAATATTAAGAACTATTTCTTTCAGGCTGAAAATCTCTTCCGGAAACTCACTCCACAATCTAGTCAATCCCATCAAGCTATCCATTTTTTCTTGAAAAGATTCTGTTAAATCACGAAGCGTTTCTTTCTGTCTTTTTACTGTAAGTCTCAATGCTGACTCTTTACTTTTTATTGTAGGTAAGGCATTTTGTCTTATCTTCAATTGTTTATTAAGACTCTGCATTGAAATCTTATTAAATTGGTATTTAATCGCCATTAAAAGATCTCCTTATATATTGAATATTATTCAACATATTTTTGAAAACTAATTGCCTTTCCAATATTTATCCATAAGATTCTGTTTGATACTAACTTCTGTTGGTTTGAAGTATTTTCCAAATAAATCCCAAGTAGTATCAAGCATTTCATCTACGTCAATATTAACGTCAATAGCAAGTAATTTCACTGAATAATCAGACGCAAATTGAATACAACGTTCATCGTAATCACTTAAATCAAATCCGTTATCACGTTTTGTTTTTGCGTTAGATGCATCATTATACAAACGTACCGCAGTATTCATTACTTGTGGATGATCTTCTCTTGTCTTTTTACCAATTACAAGCTGTTTCAATCGAGACAAAGATCTAAATGGATCGACAATTACTTTATTTACATCTGTGTCTTTTCTTAAGAACAACTGACCTTCAGTAATATAACCTGTATTATCCGGAATAGCGTGAGTAATATCACCACCGTTAAGTGTAGTTACCGCAATAATAGTTATAGAACCTCCGGCAGGGAACTGTACAGCTTTTTCATAAATCTTAGCTAAATCAGAATACAATGAACCCGGCATTGAATCTTTAGATGGGATTTGATCCATTTTGTTTGATACAATCGCCAACGCATCTGCATACAAAGTCATATCTGTAAGTAAAACAAGAACTTTTTCATTCTTATCTACCGCAAAATATTCAGCAGCTGTCAACGCCATATCAGGAACCAATAAACGTTCTACTGACGGGTCATCTGTAGTATTAATAAATGAAATAATTTTATCCAATGCTCCGGCATTATCAAATAACTGCTTAAAATACAAATAGTCATCATTTGAAAGCCCCATACCGCCAAGAATGATTTTATCAGCTTCTGCACGTAACGCTACATTCGCCATTACTTGGTTGTAAGGTTGATCCGGATCGGCAAAAAACGGAATTTTTTGTCCGGTTACAAGAGTATTATTCATATCGATACCGGCAATACCTGTTTTAATCAACTCTGATGGTTGCTTTCTTCTAACAGGGTTTACTGATGGACCTCCGATTTCTCTTTCTTCACCTTCTATTGCCGGACCGCCGTCAATAGGATCACCGTAAGCATTAAAGAATCTTCCGGCTAAATCTTCAGATACTTTTAATACCGGTGGTTTACCTGTAAAAACAACTTCAGCATTTGTTGCAATACCTTCGGTTCCTTGAAAAACCTGTAGAGTTACTTCATTACCTTCAAGTTTTACAACCTGAGCCGGTTTTCCGTCTACAAATGCCAACTCTTCATTTCCGATACCTTCGGCTGTCAAAGTACAAGTTGCTTTAGTTATCTTATTAATTTTCGTGTAAATTTTTTGAAATGCTGTTCCTTGCATTATTTTACCCTCCTGCTATCTACAAATTCTCTAACCTGTTTTTCATACTTATCAAAGTTTTCAGAAGGGAATTCAGAATAGTTCATCTGTTTGAAAGTATTTATCAACTCTTTAAAATAAGGAGCAACTTCTTCGAATGCTTCAAATTTAAAATCAATTCCACATACTTCCATTACCAACTCAAGCATATATTTTTGACGTTTTAAAGGAGTAATTGAATCGATAGCATCAAAAGCATCTTGTTGCATCAAGATAAAGTCTATTAATTCGGCTTTCCAGAATACAATATGGTAATCAACAGGAACTCCGTCATCACCCAAAATATCTATCTGGTCTTTTGTTTCTTTTCCTCTTAATACCCAGTTTTTAGCATCCAAAACTAAATCAACCCATTTATCTGAAATATTGTTTTTGAAATATTCTTGCATTTCAGGATATTCCAAATATTTAGAATAAGAATCAATAGGGTCTACTGCCGGATAACGTTTTGAGTCTGCACGAGCCTGTTGTAATGCATAGAAACAACGTGCTGCTTTTTTTGTTGATTCCGTTACAGGTTCTTTCAAGTTACCACCGGCTGGTGATACCGTTCCTATAAACGTAACAGATCCTGTATTTCCGTTATTTAAATAAACCATACCAGCACGAGAATAGAAAGATGAAATAATAGATGTTAAATCCATAGGGAATGCATCTTGACCTGGAAGTTCTTCCAAACGATTTGACATTTCACGCAAAGCCTGTGCCCAACGAGATGTAGAATCGGCAAGTAATAAAACTTTCAATCCCATTTGACGGTAATATTCACCTATTGTCATCGCTGTATAAACTGATGCTTCACGAGCTGCAACCGGCATGTTAGATGTATTACAAATAATTAATGTTCTTTCCATTAATTTTCTGCCAGTTCTAGGGTCAACAAGTTCAGGAAACTCTGTAAAAATTTCTACAACTTCATTTGCACGTTCACCACAAGCAGCGAAAATGATTATATCGGCTTCTGCATTTTTAGAAATTGCATGCTGCAAAACTGTTTTTCCACAACCGAACGGTCCGGGAATAAATCCTGTTCCACCTTCAGCCATTGGGTTGAAAATATCAATTACACGTACACCTGTTTCCATAATTTTTGACGGACGCGGTTTTTCTTTGTAATTTTTTATTGCTTTTTTTACCGGCCATTTTTGAGTCATTGTAACTTTTTCTTCATTACCTTTGTCATCAGCCAAAACTGCAATAGTATCGTAAATACCGTAATCTCCGGCAGCCACAATAGATTTAACGGTATATTTTCCTTCTAATTTAAAAGGAACCATTATCTTGTGGTCTACCCAACCTTCTTTTACACTTCCGAGCCAGTCAGAAGCTTTTACTGTATCTCCGACTTTTGCAATAGGATTAAAAGTAAATTTATTTTCTTTATCCAAAGGATCTGTATATTCTCCACGTTTTAAGAATACACCTTCTTTTTTATCCAAATCACTTTCCAAACCGTCAAAGTTTTTAGAAAGCAATCCCGGCCCAAGTTCAACTTCCAACATATGCCCTGTAAATTCTACTTCAGTACCAACTTTCAAACCTCTGGTACTTTCATATACCTGAGCATAAGCTATATTTCCAATAATTTTAATAACTTCAGCCATTAACTTTGTCGTTCCGAGCAGGATATAACAAATTTCATTTTGTCCTACCGGTCCGTTTACTTCTACAGTAACTAAGTTACCAACAACTCCCGTTACTTTACCTTTAGTCATTATTTTTACCTCCAGATTTAAAAAATCTCATCCGAGAAAATAATTCCTGATTTGATTTTATCAATCAATTTATCAAGCATATTTTTTCCGGAAATATCTGTTAATTTACGCCATCTTTCTACAGATGCTAGTTTTATTGCATAAGCAATAATAAATTTTAATGAGAAATAATCATTTCCAACTTCATTATCCAACCATTTCCAGCGGACATTATCTACTGTTAATTCTGTTGCAATAATATTACCTTCATTTACCGATTCTACTATTACTTCTATATCAGGCAATGAATTTTCTACATTCATTGTTTTAGACAATCGTTCGTAAGAATCACCGAAAGGAACAAGATATTCTTTGAAATCCATATTACTTTTTTTCATATTTAAAAAAGTTAATGTATTTCTCAAATCAAGTTCAAAACGGAAATAATCTACTATAAAACGATTTTTACTTAATGTTTCTAGATTTTCGTAGAACAAAGTAAACAGTTCATCTACTTCTTGTAATTCAGGATAATCTCTTTTCCCTATTTTTTTATTACTGAAATAAGTTGAAATAAAAGGAAAAAACTCATCCGTATCTTTTAGATTTTCTAAAAAGTTTTCTCTTGTATAAAAAGCAGGATATATATAAGGGGACGATTCACCTGAATCACTTTTAACAACATTTAAAATATCATTAAAAATAAAAACCTTTTTTAATTCCTGAAATTCTTTTTCAGATAATTGGCTTTCGCAAAAATCAAGAAACTCGGTCAATGAAGGAAGTTTTTTCTGTGAATCAAGTTCCAAATCAGGAAGACTTGATATCAGATAAAAATATTCTTTCATTATTACACTCCGGAAAAGAGAATTTTCTTAGCTTTTGGTCTTAAAAATGATTGAAAGAAGTTCACAAAGTCATCTTCTGTAAAAGATAAAACATACGAACCGTCTTTCGGAGTTATTTTAAAACCACCAGCCATTCTTTCTTCAAATTTTAATTCCATTCCTTTGCTTAAAAAACTTGCTATTTCTTTTTTGAAAAAAGCTTCAAAATCTTTTTTTGATTTTTCAGGAAGAATAATATTTAAATCCATATCATCTGAACCCATTTTAGCAGCAACAATTTTTACTATATCAGCAATTAATTCTTTACTGTTTACAACTTCGCCAACATTTTCAGAAATAGTATTTTTTGCCAAAATTGTAGTAATTTCTTGTTTTAACAAAGACATTGCTTGTTCACCGGCAACTTTAATTTCTGCATTTGTTTTTTGTTCTAACAGTTCTGCTTCTTTTTTTGCATCTGCTAAAATTTGCTCAGCTTCTTTTTTTGCATCTGCTAAAATTTGCTCAGCTTCTTTTTTTGCATTATCAAGTAATGCTTTTGCTTCGCCATTAGCTTTTTCGATTCCATCTTGATAGATCTTTTGTGTCAGTTCTTGCAATTTAGATTCCATCGACCAACCCCTTTTTTAAAAATATTGTTCAACACTATACGAGAAAATTTTCAAAAATCAACATCTTTCTATTTTTTTTAAACTTGTTTTTCCTTCAGATAAGATATCTAAAAATTTTTCACGTATGTATTCATTGTTAAATAAAATACCGTTCTTCGGAATATTTTCATAATGATATTTTATTCCTTTATGTAAAAATTCCAATTTAACCGCATGTAAATATCCTCTATCCGCATTTGTACCGCCATACAGAACATCTCCGATAATAGGGGAGGAAATAGATTTCATTGCAACTCTTAATTGATGAGTTTTTCCGGTATAAGGTTTCAATATAAAAAAATATTTATCTTCATATTTAAAGGAAGAAAAGCGTGTTATTGCAGGATTTTCAAATGTTCTTGTTAATTTCCATTGTCCGTTTCTGGCTTTTTTCATATCACCTGAAATTAGCCCCATTTTTTTCTTAGGCTTCTTATCTGAAACAGCAACATAATACTTATCGATTTTTCGCTGTGAAAACATTTTTGATATTTCTGACGCAATTTCAGAAGTTTTTGCTACTAAAATAAGACCTGAAGTAATTTTATCCAGTCGGTGAACAGCATATAACGGATAATTAAAATCTTCTTTTAACTTAGCAAACAAGCCTTTTTCATTATTCTCCGAGTGAAAACTAACATCCGGATATTTATTAATAATAATAAAATCTTCATTCTCATCTATAAGTTCATAAAACGTATTATTCATATTTCTTTTTCATCCCTATAAATGCAGCCTGTCCCTGAAATAGATTTTTTTCTCTTCTATATGAAGAAAAAATGGGTTCTTCGTTACAACAAGTACAATAAGAACAATAATCTATATTACTTTCTTTTACTCCGCACTCTATTAATTGCAAATAAACGCAATATGACAAATCAAAAAAAAGTTTATCTTTTCTCCTCTCAAAAAGAATATTTTGAGATTCAGTAAAATAATGTAGAAAATCATCACCTACTTCATAACAACATTTTTTTATACCAGGTCCAACCGCAGCATAAAGTTGTTCAAAGTTTGTTCCTTTCTTGTGAAAAAAAGATAAAACATTGTTAATAATTTGTTTATAAGTTCCTTTCCATCCTGAGTGTATTGTCGCTACAATATTATTTCCAGGCGAATAGAGTATTACCGGTATACAGTCTGCCCATGTTGTTAATAACATAATTTTTTCATTCTCTGTTATCGCAGCATCGCCTTCTAATGCATCATCTTTTCCATATCTTCCACAGTTACTTATATCCGGTAAAACCTCTATAAACTCATTAGAATGGGTTTGAAGCGGTGAAAATAAAGAAAAATCCTTAGCTTCTAACATAGTTAATATTTTTTCTTTATTATAATTTGTTGTATGTCCATTTAAACTTTCTCTTGTTAAAGCCATATTTCCCATAGATGATAAAGTAAAGCCGCAAAAAATATAATGATTAAATAAATCAGCCCAAAATGGTTGTAAATAACTACCTTTATTAACCATAAAAAACACCTCAACTTGTTAATAACTTGTTAAATCACTATTATATATAGTGATTTTTTGTTAATAAAACGTTTAATTCAAACTGTATTAATACGTATAATTTATTATATAAAGCCATGTTACAACTATAAACAATAGAATTTCAGGAAAAAAAGTTAATAACTTCGGAAAAATATTTTTTTTCACTTTTTGTTAACAAGTTATAAAAATGACCGATAGAAAAAAAAGAGTTAGAATTTCGACAGCAGTATACTAAAAATTTAATTCTTTATTTATATTTTTTTTTACATAGGATTGTGACATGGATTATTCAATTTTCTGGACAGGAATACAAAATTATTTATTAAAACAAGATGTTCCAGATATGTTTTTAAATCAACTACAGTATTATTCTTTTTTAGAAAAGGAAAAAAGTTTGACTTTGGTCACACCTAACGATTTCTTAAAAGATTTTATTAATTCCAATTATAAACAAACTATTGAAAATGCACTTTTGCAGTGTTGGAATCAAAAAATTACTATTGAAATAGTAGTTAATTCGGATTCTTTCATAGCAGAACCTCAAAAAGTAGCAATATCACCTAAAGAAGAAAAAATTACTTTAAATAGACAAGAAGATAATTTTCCGCAAAACAATGCAATTATAAAGGAAGAAATTAAGCTACCTTTACCAGAAAAAGAAGAAACAAAAACTATTATGATAGAAGAAAAGCAACAAAGAATAACCGAATCGGATATTGACGAAGAATGTACTTTCGATTCTTTTTTAACAGATGATACGAATGAATATGCTTTTAGATTGGCACAAACTATTGCCGAAGAACCGGGAAATCCAAAGAGAAACCCTCTATTTTTATGGGGTGAAAGTGGGACAGGAAAAACACATTTAATAAAGGCTATAAAACAACGAGCAGAAAAGTTATTTGAACAAAAGAAAATTATTTATGTTACTTCTGAAAATTTTCTTAATGAATTTTTAGATTCCATCAGAAATAAAGAACAAGATAAACCTAAAATATTCAGAGAAAAATACAGAACCTTAGATATTTTACTTCTTGACGATTTCCAAGCTTTATCAGGAAAGACTGCTTGTCTTAATGAATTATTTAATACTTTTAATGAGCTTTATGACAATAAAACTCAAATGGTTATTACTTGTGATCAACCTATATCCAAAGTAAAGGATGTTGAAAAAAGAATAAAAAGCCGTTTCAGTATGGGAACAACTGTAGAATTGAAACAACCTGACTATGAATTAAAAATGGCAATATTAAAAGATTTGGCATTTCAAAATAATATGGAAATAACACTTCAAAATATAGAATATATTTGTACTAATATTTCCGGTAATATAAGAGAAATAAAAGGAGCTTTCAAAGACCTTTTATCATATACCAGTATAATGAAAATAAAAGAAATAACAATTGATGTTATAAACAAGTGTTTAAAAAATAATTTAACAGCAATCAAAGCGGTAGGTTCTATTTCTATAGATAAAATAATGGAAATAGTTGCAAATTATTATGATTTAACAGTTTTAGATATACGTGGTAATAAAAGACCCAAATCTATAGCTATAGCAAGACAAATAGCTATGTACCTAAGTACTCAATACACCAGACTTTCCACAACACAAATAGGAAAATATTTTAATAGAGAACATGGTACTATTATATATGCAGCTAAAACTATAAAAGAACGAATGGATATAGATAAAAAATTAAAATCAGAAGTTATAAATATTGAAAACAGAATAAAAGAAGGAATATAAAAACAAAAAAATATTGACTATAAGTTGTTCAATTCGAATAAATAAAATGTTAAAAAGGGAGTTTCTGTTAATAATGTTAATAAGTTGAAAATGTCATAAACAAGTTTTCATTAATGGTAAATTGGCTATATAAAACTATTTATCCATGTTATAAACATATCAACAGGAACTACTATTACTTCTTCTAAATTTATATAAATTTAGAAATAATAGAGAAAGTAAATAACTAATACGAAGGAGCAACAATGAAATTTTTCTGTTCACTTGAAAGTCTTAACAAAATACTCGGTATATGCGAAAGCGTAATATCTTCCAAAAACAGCATAACAATACTGTCAAACATACATATTAAGGCAAAAGATAATCAATTAACAATAAAAGCATGCGATACATTGATTAGTTTTTACGGAGAAATAGGAGCAGATGTAGAAGAAGAAGGCGAAATTTGTTTAAACTCAAACAAACTCTATTCTATTGCAAGAAAATTACCTTCTGATGAAATTGAAATACATAGTGATTCAGATTTAAATATACAAATAAAAGCTAAAGGCAAAAATACTTTGCGTTACAATCTAAAAGGTATATCTCCTGATAAATTTCCTGAAATCCTTGATACTTCTAGTGTTAATTATTTCAGTATACCTAAACAGATTTTTGCAGATATGGTAAACAAAACAAAATTTGCAGTATCACAAAATGATAACAGAAAATTTGCCATAGGAACTCTTTTTGAATACGAAGAAGGTAAACTAAGAATGGTTACCACTGATGGAAAAAGATTAGCAAAGATAGAAAAGAATGTAGATGTCAAAAATTCATTCTCTAAAGTCGTTGTACCGCCTAAAATATTACAAGAAGCTCTAAAAATATGTAACGGCGATGATAAAGGCGACCTAAAAATAGGTATCACCGAAAAAGAAATTTTCATTAATGTCGATAATTGTTTCTTTATTTCAAATCTTTTAGATTCTGGGTTCCCTAGTTATCAATCTGTTATACCGACAAATTCTTCTAAACAATTCAAAGTCAACAGAAAAGATTTTAAAGATGCAATAGATCGTGTCAGTGTTATGGGAGAAAAAGATACTCACAAAGTAATTATATCTTTGATGTCTGATAAAATGAAAATCTATAGTGAAAATATGACTTATGGAGACGGTGAAGAAACTATTGATATAGAATATGACAACGAAGATATCAAAATTGCTTTTAATTTTAGTTATATAACTGATGTTATCAGTGTTATCAAAAATGATAATCTTATTTTCAAGTTTAATAATGCATCAAGTACTATTGTTATTCTTGAAGAGGATAATCAAGATTATATTTATATAATGATGCCAATGAGTGTTTAATTGATATTAAATAAATTAAAAGCTTTAAACTTTCGAAATTATAAAACTCTCGATTTATCTTTTGATAAAGAAAGAAATATAAATCTTATTGTTGCAAAAAACGGTATGGGAAAATCTAACATGCTGGAAATGCTCTATTATCTGTCACATCTTAGAGCATTTCGAAATGCAACAGACAAAGATCTTATTTTACACGGACAAAAGAACTTTCAACTTTTTTGCGAGTATGAAAACAAAGAAATTCATGGTAATGTCAGTGTAAAATTTTCAGGTAAAAAAGAAATCCTTCTAAATGAAAAGCGAATAACTAAACATTCTGAAATACTTGGAAAATTACAAACAGTTTTTTTCGGAAGCAATGATATTTCTATTATTTCCGGAGCTCCTGCCGAAAGAAGAGTTTATTTTGATATTTTTTTATCAATACTTGATTATGATTATCTTGTAGCCTTAAGAACATATAATCTTTTACTAAAGCAAAAAAATGCGGCTATTAAAAGTAAACGTAATGATATTTTATTTTATTTTGATAAACAAATTGCGGATGTAGCTTTTATTTTAATAAAAAAAAGAGCGTTTTTAGTAGATAAGGTAAGTGTTTTATTTTCCGAATTATTTAAAAATATTGGTGCTTTTAAAGATTTAGCTTTACTAAAATATGTATCTTCCTATGAACGAAATTTTAATACATCAAAAGATTTATTAGATTATATTTTGTATCAAGACAAATTTGATTTTGAAAAAGGCTATTGCATACAAGGCCCGCATAAAGATAATTATTATTTTATTTTGAATAATACTATTTTTTCAAAATACGCATCTTTAGGTCAAATTCGTCTGGGAGCATTAATATTAAAATTAGTTCAGGCTAAATGCTATGAAAACAAGTTTAAAACAAGTCCTATATTATTATTAGATGATGTGATATTAGAACTTGATATAGAAAAACAACAAAAATTTATGAATGAAATTTGTGCAGATTATCAACTTTTTATTACAGTGACAGATGAAAAATATAGAAAATATTTCAATAATCAGAATGCAGTAAGGATAATAAAGGTGAATAATGGAGAAGTACTTCAATAAAAATTTTTATAATATATCTTCTGTAAAAGATGAAATATCTAAACTTCTTAGTAAAACAAATAGTTCTGTTTATTATATGTTTAAATTGGAAAATCTAAGAGGTATTTGGATAGATATTGTAGGTGAAAAATTATGTAATCTGACATACCCTGAATATATTTATAAAAATACATTATGTGTTTATTGCAAACATTCAGGATTAATACAAAGTCTAAATTTTTATAAAAATGAAATATTAAAGAAGATACAAAATAAAATGCCCGAGTTAAAAATTAAGGATATTTATTTTAGTATGAAGAAAAAATAAATTAGTAAGTATGACTTGACATTTTAGAATATAAAAGATATGTTCCCGTTAAAATTTTAAAATCAATCATAATGCGGGAGATTTATATATATGAAAATGACTTATCAACCATCTAAAATTAAGCGAGTAAGAACTCATGGATTCAGAGCTAGAATGGCTACAAAAAAAGGTCGTTTAGTTTTAAAAAGAAGAAGAGCAAAAGGCAGAAAACAATTAACAAGAGTTTAATTTAAAGATTTTGGAAAAATTTAGACGTTGTGAAAGGTTAAAAAAAAAGAAAGATTTTGAAGCTGTATTCAAAAATAAATCTTCTTTTTTTAGAAGAACTTTAAATTATAATTTTGTTGTTAAAAAAAATTCTATTGGTTTTTTGCGAATGGGAATTGTTGCAAAAAAAAATATAGGATGTGCTGTAATAAGAAATCATGAGAAAAGACTTGTTAGAGAATTTTTTAGAAAAATGCAATATTCTAAGTCTCTTTCTTATGATTTTGTTTGTATTATAAAAAAGAGTTCTTTTTCCGATAAAGAAAAAGCTTTGGATTTTTATGCGTTTATAGAAAGTTTGCAGAGGGGGATATAATAAAAAAAGTTATTCTTTTTATGATATTCCTTTATCAACATTATATATCCCCACTTTTCCCATCATCATGTCGGTTTTACCCCTCTTGTTCAGAATATGCAAAGCAGGCTTTTTTAAAGTATAATTTCGTTAAAGCTTTAGTTTTAACTATATGGCGTATTTTACGTTGTAACCCCTTTTCTAAAGGCGGATATGATCCTTTACCATAAAGAGGAAATGTATGGATAGTGCAAATAAAACATTTTTTTTAATGGTTGTTTTAACCATGGTTTGTTTTGGTATTACTTTGTACCAATTTTTTAATCCTGTAAAAGATAATGTTGTACAAAATCAAGAAAATCTTAATCTAAATGAAAATAACGAAATTAATATATCTGATAAAAAAACAGAATTTTCATTAAAAAATGAAGTGTCTGTATTAAACGAAAAGATTACATATGAAAGTGATAAATTGAAAGTTGTATTTAATGCGAATAGCGGAGATATAGCGAATATTTTTATTAAAACTTCAGATGATAAATCTTTTGATATAGTAAAAGGTAACGCATTAAATAATGCATTAAAATTAAAACTTGGTTCATGGAAAGACGGTGTAGATTTGAATACTTTATTTGATAAAGATTCAATTTATACTTTTTCTAAAGAGAATAATAAGTTTAAATTTGCATGTGAGTTTAGTTCAGGAATAGATGAAGAAGAAATAGTTTATACATTAGAAAAAATATATACCTTTTATGAAGGTGAAAATTTATTTCATGTAGACTTAAAATTGTCTAATAATAAAAATAAATCAATGCGATTTGATTCATCTTCTAATGTGTTTTCTTTAGGTTGGGGACCTAGTTTAGGTGTAAGTTCTAATAAAAATGGTAAAAAAGATGAACGTTATGAACAGTTTAGATATATGTCTAAAGATAAAATTATCAATCTTAATCCTAAACATAAAATATTTAGAGGTACTAATGGTTTAGTTTCTTTTAGAAAATCATTGAAAGATTCATGGTTAGTATCTGACAGTCATTATTTTACATCTGTTATTATTCCTGATGGTAATGAATATGATTATTTTTTTGACTATAGTAAGTCGTCTGATAATTTATATTATTGCGGATTTTCTCTTGTTTCAGATAAATCTGTAATTGAGACTGGATTTAATATTTATTGTGGACCTAAATCAGGAAAGATATTAAAGAAATATGATGATTTTAAAAACGAAGATGTTTATTTATCGAAAACTGAAATATCTAAAATTGATCCTCCTATAGTATGGGGATTGGGTAATTTATTAGCTTGGTGTTTAAAAATATTATATTCAGTGGTAAAAAATTATGGACTTGCCATAATAATATTAACAATAATCTTAAAGCTTATTTTGGCTCCTTTAATGATGAACAGCATGAAAAATTCACAAAAAATGCAATTGTTACAACCTAAGTTAAAGGAATTACAAGTAAAATATAAAGATAAACCGGAAATGTTAAGCCAAAAGACAATGGAATTGTATAGAAAAGCCGGTATTAGCCCGATGTCCGGATGTTTACCTATGTTACTGCAAATGCCGTTTTTGTTTGCTATGTATCAATTGTTGGATAGAATGTTTGAACTTAAAGGTGCGACTTTTTTATGGATAAAAGACTTGGCTATGCCGGATGCTTTAATTAATTTTGGTTTTACAATACCTTTGTTAAATATTGATTCTTTAAATATATTACCTATAATAATGGTTGTTTCTCAAGTTTTTCAAAGTTTACTTACTCCTGGAATGGGAAATAATCCGCAAGCAAAAATGATGATTTGGCTTATGCCGTTAATGTTTTTCTTTTTCTTTTACAATGTATCTTCAGGTTTAGTTTTGTATTGGACTATAATGAATCTACTTGGTATTGCTCAGCAAATGTTTATGAATAAAACTTTAGCTGTTTCTGATAATACAGTTAATGATAAAGTGAAAAAGAAAAAATAGAATAAGAAAAAAATTCTCTAAATAAAAGGAGTTTCTTATATGATAGAAAGAGATTTTACTGGAAAATCAGAAGATGAAGTAATTTCTGCGGCTCTTGATATATTAAAGTTAAAAAGAGATCAAGTTGAAATTAAAGTAGAAAATAAGGGTGGTTTTTTAGGGCTTGGAAAAAAAGAAGTTTGCGTGAAAATTTCTTATGATGAAGATTTATCTTTTGCAAATCGTAGTTTGATGCTTGTTAAAGATTTATTAGAAAGAATGGATATTGAAGCAAAGATTTACTTGATGGAAGAAGATGATGAAAAAGTATTGATTGATATTGATGCTAAAGATGATTCTGCTATTTTAATAGGTAAACAGGGAAAAACTCTTGAAGCTATCCAAACTATAGTAAATGTTATAATGAACAAAGATTACTCTGTATGGACAAAAATTATAATTGATACTTGCGGATACAGAGAAAGAAGAGAAAGAAGTTTAAAAAAGATAGCTCAAGATGCAGCAAAACAAGTAAAAAGAGATAAAAAATCAATATTATTAGAGCCTATGAATCCTTTTGAAAGAAGAATAATTCATATGACATTAAAAAATGTTGAACAAATAGATACAATATCAGAAGGAGAAGGGACTATAAAACGAGTAAAAGTTCTTTTTCAGGAAGAGGTTATTGAAAATCAATAATTCTATAAATAGAAAGTAGGATTTTATAATCCTACTTTTTTTATTGGGAGTGCAAATTGTTTGAAAAAAATAAAAAAATTATAGCGTTTTCTTTTTTTAATTCGTTATTGAGTTCTTTTTTAGATAATCGTGATATTTCATTTTTAAGATGTGATTTACGTGAAGTAGCCAATTTATTAAATAAAAAAAAGATATCTTCTTTAAAAGAAGAGGATATAAAAACATTAACAAGTTCTTATAACGGAAAAATTCCATTGTCTGTAGATGTTCCTTTGTTTTCTTTACTATCTAAGAATGAAATAAGTTTGGAAAAAATGTTAGCTTTAGCAGAAGTAACAAATGCAGATTATTTATCTATAGATTTAAGCTATTTTGATTTTGATATTATAAAAAAAGGTTGTTCTTTAGGAATGAAGTTTATCGGATATTCAACTTATAAAGAATCTAATGCTGATTTTATAAAAGAGAAAGCTATAGAATTTCAGGCAGCAGGCGGAAAATTATTAATATTGGAAGAATTCCCTGATGATTTTATTCAAATGATTCATTCTACGGTAAAGTGTCCGGTAATTTCAGATAAAGGAAAAAATTGCGACGGAAGTTATATCAGAATAGATAAAATGCTTGGACTTACTGATAATGAGAATAGCGATATAAATATGAAAAAAATATTGCTAGATATTGTTGATGAAAAGATATTTAAGATAAAAAAATGACTAAGATAAAAAAAAGATTTGCATGCAATGAATGTGGTTATGTTTCTGGGGCGTGGATGGGTAAATGCCCGGAATGTAACAGTTGGAACTCTTTTGTAGAAGAAATAATATCTAATAATGTGGATGTATCACATTCAAAAGATAATAAAGAAACCCAACTTCCAGTAAAAATACAAGAAGTTCAAAATCTAGATGAAGATATTTTTATTCTTGATAATGATAATATAAATATTTTTTTTGGTTCAGGAATTGTACCTGGATCTGTAATTTTATTGTCAGGTGAACCAGGAGTAGGTAAATCGACTTTTCTTTTTTTATTGGCAAAATATATCAAGAGATCTAAAAAAATATATTATTTTTCCGGTGAAGAATCTGTAAATCAAATAAAAAAAAGATTTGACCGTGTAGGAGCTTCTGACTCTTCATTATTTGTTTCTAATATTTCACAAGTTGAAAAGATAAATGAAATTTGTCAAAAAGAAAAGCCTATGTTTGTATTTGTAGATTCTATTCAAACATGTTTTTCCTCAGAAGTAGATTCTGCACAAGGGACTATATCTCAAATAAAAAAATGTACTCAAATCTTGATAGATTATGCAAAAATGTCCAATGCTGTTGTAATAATAGTTTGCCATGTAACCAAATCGGGAGAAATAGCCGGTCCAAAAATAATGGAACATATGGTAGATGTTGTTACGTATTTTGAAAGTGATTATAAAAATCAATTTAGAATATTACGTTCACGAAAAAATAGATTTGGTAATATTGATGAAATACTTGTATTTGAAATGAAAGAAAACGGACTTGATATTATCGATAATCCATCGTCTTTTTTTATAGAAAGTGAAAATCTAGAAGATTCATCAATAGGTAAATGCAAATGCGTTATTATAGAAGGTAAAAGACCGGTAATTGTGGATATTGAAGCTTTAGTTGTTCCTTCTGCGTATCCTATGCCAAAAAGATTTTCAGAAGGAATAGATGTTTCCAGAATAAATCGTATATTAGCTATAATAGATAAACATTTAAATGAAAATTTTAATAATTATGATGTTTATACTAATATATCAGGTGGTATAAGAACGTCTGATATAGGTATAGATTTAGCTATAGCCGTAGCAATGATTTCATCAAAGAAACAGAAGCCAATCAAGAATGATAATGTTTTTATAGGTGAATTGTCTTTGACCGGCGGAATAAAAAAAGTAAATCAAATTGAAAAAAGAATAAAAGAAGCTATGCGTTTTGGTTTAAATAACGTTTATTATCAAGATGAAAAAAATCAAATAAAGGGAATAATTTTTTTGAAAGATTATTTTCAGTAGGATTGTTATGAAAGGGATAATAAAAGTTTTTTTATTTTGTTATTTATTTTTATTTTCTTCTTTTTCTATAATAGCTCAATCGGTGTCTATCGGAGTTGTTAATCCGTTTTTATATCAAAATTCAACAGAAACGTTGTTGATAAAAAGTAATTTAGTCTTTGAACTTTTTAGTGCTAATAACGGAGATAAATTTCTTTTAAAAAATCTTAATTGTAACGGAAACTCATTTGAAGATTTACAACAGAATGCGTTTTATACGGCAGCAGATGAATCGTTACGATATATTTTTATGTTTAAAACATATAATTTATATGGAAACGTAATACTTCAGGTGTACCTTTTTGATATAAATAAAAACAAAGAATTGTATAAAAAAAATTATCCGATAGAATTTAATATAAAAATAAATGAATCAATCGCAGTAGTTGCTGAACAGATAATAACTGATGTATTACAAGTCGATTTTGAAATAGAAGAAGATATTATAAAGCCGAAAACAGATAAAACCAAAAAGGCGGAAAAAAAGGAAAATACAGAAGTAGAGAAAGAAAGGATTGAAAATCTGTTAGATAAAGAAAAGTTTAAGCATGAACTTTTTGTATCTAATGGTTTTTTAAAAGTTAATTCTCAAACTTTAACATTAGCATCTGTTTATACCGGATATAGTTTTTATGCCAGTGATTTTATATATATGGATGTTGGTGGATGTTTAGGTTTCGGAAAAAAAGAAGCGTGGTTTGATTTTTCTGATTGGCAATGGAATTCTTTTTATGCCGGTGGATTTGCTGGATTTCATTTTTATTTGAAAGGATGGTTTGAACCTAATATTGGCGGTAAAGTTGAAATATTATACAACAGCAATGAAAATGTTTTTTTATCGATACCTTTTGAAATTGGATTGAAAATACATTTGGCTAAAAGGCATGTTTTACGAATATCCGGAGTATTTCCGATAATGTCTTTAAATTTAACAGATTATCAATGGGATAATCAATTAACATTAGGTTTTTTAATAGGTTATGGTGTTAAATTATAGAAAAATTTTATTAATTATTATGTTTTTTATTACTTATTCACTTTATGGGGACAATAAGAAAATATCTCTTTTTTATGAAAAAGGAGATAATAGCACAGACGAAGAATGTTCTATTATCATGTATATTTTTAATTGCATTGAAAGTGAAAATCCTATTAAAGAATGTCAGTTTTATTGTGATTATACTTTTGAAGCAATTCCTATAGAAAGACGTGTTTTACTAAATAAAAATAATGCCTTTTATATTTTGCATTTTGAAGAAAAGAATATGATATTTGATATTTATGATGAAAGTGGGAAGAGACTTTCATCTTCAAGTTTTGATTTAGAATCATGTTCTTCTTTAGATGATTTAAATCTTATAAAAGAAAAAATCTATGATCAAATAGCAAGTGATGTTTTATTAATACCGGATAAAGATGTATTGTTAAATCAAATAAAGCCAGAAACGAAAGTAAAAAATTATAATCAAGACAAAAAAAATAATCATGATTTTCCATATATAAGCCTTTCGTTAAGCGGTTTATCTTTTCACTTATATTATGAGGATTTAAATAATTTTTCTATTTTTCCAATAAATTTATCGTTGTCATTTTATCCGTTTAGATACATGGAGATAAATTTATTCTATAACTTGTCTTATAAAGATTTTTATTTTGATTTTAGTTCAGCAGAAATGTCTCCGTTTACACAATTTTACGGGATGTCAGTAGGTTTTTCTTTTTTCTATAAGTTAGGTCATTATTCTTTTGGATTAAGTTTTTATAATATTTCATCATTTGTAGAATATAAAAATACTTTAAAAAGTGTTCAATCTTATTTCTTGCCGCAATTTTCTTTTTATCAAAGGTTAGACATAAAATTATATAAAATGATTTACTATACTATGCTTATAAATTTTCATACAGTGCAAAAATATTCAAATATTGACAATGAATGGAACGGAAAAATATTTGATTATGATTTGCCGCAACTCGATGTGTCGCTGCTTGGTATTTCAGTATTTTTTTAAATTGTAAATATCCAAAGATATAGTACATTTCTTTTTTATTTTAGAGTAGTATAATTGTTTAATTATTTGTATATTTCTTTTATAAACAAAATGAGGAGTTTTCTTTATGGTGAAAAAAAAGATTTTAATTGTTGATGATGATAAGAAGTTGACTGATATTGTGCAAAAATATTTTATTCAATATGAGTTCAATGTTGTAATTATAAATGATGGAAAAGATGTTGATCAAGTTGTAGATACAGAAAAACCAGATATTATTTTATTAGATATAATGTTACCAGGAAAAAATGGTTTGGATTTGTTAAAAGATTTGCAAAAGAAAGTTGATGTTCCTATTATAATGCTGACAGCAAAAGGTGAAGAAATTGATAAAATAATAGGTTTAGAATTAGGTGCAGATGACTATATAACAAAACCTTTTTCAATAAGAGAATTAAGTGCAAGAATAAGAAGTGTTTTAAGACGTTCTGCAAGTACACCTTTTGATTATACTCAAAAGAAAGAATTAGTTTTCGGTAATCTTGTAATTAATGCAGACAAAAGAATGTTGATTGTTGATAATAATGAAATGGAATTAACAAAAACAGAATTTGAAATACTTTATTTATTAGCATCAAATCCTGAAAAAACTTTTACAAGAGAAGAATTATTAAAAGTAATCTCAGATAGAGATTATGAAAGTTTTGACCGTTCTGTAGATATGCATATAAGTCATTTAAGAAATAAATTGAAACAACAAAAATCTGAAAATTGCAGTATTAGAACAGTTTGGGGTGCGGGATATAGATTTGAAGTTAAAAAATAAACGTATAAAAAGTTCTTTAAGAAAAAGGATGATAAGCCTTTTTCTTACTTTACTTTGTGTACATGTAGTTTTAACAGCAGTAATATCATTTTTCACATTTAAAAAATTACTAGATTCTCAAATGGCAGGAATTGATTTTAAAACGACTGCATTAAAATCTCAAATAGAAAAATTTTATGACGGAATAGAAGAAGAACGTTATGATGTTTATGATTTATTGAGTTATAAAAAAGATAGCGGAACTAGTTTTTTGAAAAATCATGTGGAAAAAACATTTCCCGGGATGGAATTTTCTATAAATAGCGTAGAAGGAGATATTGTTTATAAAGAGTTTCCTAAGCTAATATATAGAAATGAAACCAAAAGTTATTTATTTGAAATTAAAAGGCAAATAAGTTTTAAATCTAATTTGCCTTTTAAATCTATTGAATTATCAATTAAATTAAATTTTTTCAAAATAATATTTCAAAGCCTTTTAATAAGTTCTGTTATTTCGGCATTATTTATATTACCTTTTTTAGTTTTTTATATAAATAGTGCAATAAAACCGTTATTTGCATTAACAGAAGCTACAGAGCAAATAGCTGTGGGTAAATATGGGGTAAAAGTAAGAAAGCAACCGAAAGATGAAATAGGGCAGGTAATAAAATCTTTTAATAACATGTCTGAAGAACTCGTTAAAATGAAAGAAATCAGAGATGATTTACTTGCGACAGTCAGTCATGAATTGCGTTCTCCTCTTGGAAGGATTCGTGGTTATACAGAATTGATGCTTGATATAAAGTTATCAGACTTAGAAGAAAAAAAGTTTTATAAATCAATATTATCAGAAATCGATTTGTTGAATGACATGATTGGAGAAATTTTAGAAGTATCCAGATTAGAATTAAAGAAAGAGCAATTATTTCTTGAAATATTTGATATGAAATATTTCTTTGAAATGTTGAAAAAAGACTTAGAGGTTTTGGAAAAAGCCAAAAATATAGCAATCGAATATAATTGTAATGAAAATCTCGTATGTGAAATAGATGTAGCAAAAATAAAAAGAGTTATTGTTAATATTATTCAAAATGCGATTAATGCTAAAGCAACTTCTATTATTGTTTCAATGAAAGAAAATGTTGATGATAAAATTTGTGAAATCTCAATTGAGAATAATGGTAAAACTTTATCAGAAGATTATTTTCAACTTGTATTTGAAAAATTTTATCGTGTAGATAAAGCACGGAATAGAGAGTCCGGAGGATTTGGACTAGGACTTGCAATTTGTAAAGGTCTGGTAGAAGAACACAACGGGCGAATATTTTTCACTAAAGTGAAAGAAGGAACTAAATTGGTAATGCAACTTCCGCTATATGAAGAAAACGAAACTTAAGTATATTGTTTTTGTTCTATAGCTTTTGACAAAGTGTGCTTATCAGCATATTCAAGAACCCCTCCCATAGGTAAACCGGTTGCAATTCTTGATATTTTAATATTTTGAAAAGTTGTTTTTATAAGATTTTGAAGGTATAAAAATGTAGCATCTCCTTCAATTGTAGGATTTGTAGCTACTAATATTTCTTCAAAATCTTTTTGATTTAATCTAAAAAGCAGTTCTTTTATTCTTAATTTTTCAGGAGTACGATTTTCTAATGGATTTATTGTTCCGCCTAAAATATGATAAAAACCTGAAAAGACTCCGGTTTCCTCTATAGCTATCATATCTTTTTGTTCTTCAACAATACATAATATCTTACTATTTCTACTGTCGGATGAACAAATAGAGCATTTATCCGAATTGATAATAAAACAACCGCAATCAGAACAAAATTTGATGTTATCTTTTATATATGAAAGAACTTTTATAAAATCACCGGAATATTCTTTATTATTAACAAAGAAATAAGCAAGTTTAGAAGCTGTTTTTTTCCCGAGTCCCGGCAATCGACTTAAAATAGCAATTAAATCTTCTATTTGATACATATTACTTTCCAAGAATTGAAGAAAAATCACCCAAAGAACTGCCAAAATCATTTTGGATTTTATTCTTCATTTTTTCGCAGGCATCGTTTTGAGCACAAATTATTAAGTCTTTAAAAGTTTCTAAATCTTCAGTTATATATTTATTATTTTCATAAGCGATATCAAGTATATTAAATTTCCCATTAATTTTAACCTTAACAAAACCACCGCCGGCTTCTCCGGTAACTTCATAAGTTTCTATTTTACTTTTCATTTCATCAGCTTTTTCTTTCAAAGAGTTAATATTAAAATTTTTTAACAAATCAAACGGTGACATTTCATTCTCCTTTTTATCTATATTCAGTACATGAAAAAATTTCTTTTAAGTTCTTTTTATTTATTTCGTAATCAGAAACAGTTTCTTTTTTTTCTGAGATTATTTCATTTTCAACAGGGGAAGAATTAGTAGAATCAATTTCTTTTTTAATCTCACTTTTTATAGAAACAGAAACTTCATTATTTTTTTTATCAGGTTTTATTACATTTTCAATTTTAGATTGAGATAAATCTTCATTTGGTATTACTTCTTCTTTAATAACAGGAACAGTATTTTCAGAAGTAATATTATTTACTTTATTATCAGAAGATTTTTCTTGAACTTTATTGATTGTCGTTTGTTCTGTTTTACTGATTTCAACTTTTGGAACTTCAGTTAATTTTTTTTTTTCTAAAAATGAAGTTTGAAGCATTTTTATCTGTTTTAAAAGAGTTCCTGGTCTGATGAAATCTTTATATTTTGAAAGTTTAACCAGAAAGAATTCCAATTCAATTTCTTGATTAATTGAATATTTTAACTTTTCATAAAATTGAAAAGAGAGTTCCATAATATTTTCAATATCATAAATGGATAACTTTTCTAATATTTCAGGTGAATAATAATTTGAATTACTTTTTATATCACCGGAAGAAATTTGGGATTTTAACAAAAGCAAATCTCTAAAAAAAGAAATAATATCAGCAAGAATTTGTTCTATACGACAACCGGAACTAATCAAAGTTTCTAATTTAATATGAATATCCATAATTTGTTCATTTAAAATAGAAGAAACTAATTGAGAAATTTGTTCCTTTCCGGCAAGCCCGAGTTTAGACTGAATCTTTTCAAGAGTTATCTCATTTCCACAGAATGAAATAATTTGATCTAACAGCGTATAAGCATCACGCAGTGAACCTTTTCCTTCCTTTGCAATCCATTTAACACCATCATCATCGAATGCAATATTTTTATCAGTAAGGATTCTTTTAATATTATTTTCGATAATAGATGTAGGAATCAGTCGAAGATTAAACTGCTGACAGCGTGATTTTATAGTTGCCGGAACTTCATTTAATTCTGTAGTAGCAAAAATAAAAACAACATGTTCAGGAGGTTCTTCAATAGTTTTAAGAAGTGCATTAAAGGCACTTTTTGAAAGCATATGAACTTCATCTATAATATAAATCTTATATTTTGCAGCAGCCGGTAAATATTGTATCTCTTCTTGAATCGTTTTAATGTTATTTATACTTGTATTTGAAGCACCATCTATTTCAATAACATCACTATTAGTACCTTCTTTAATACTGATACATTGCGGACATTCATTACAAGGTTCTCCGGTAGGCCCGTGAATACAATTTAAACCTTTGGCAATTAAACGAGCAGTAGTAGTTTTACCGACACCACGAGGACCGCTAAGTAAAAAGGCATTTGCAATTTTATGAGAGTTTAAAGAATTCTTAATAGCAGTCGAGACAAAATCTTGTCCGACAAGAGAAGAAAAATTTTGTGGTCTATATTCAGTAGCTGTTGCTGTATGTGCCATATTTTCGACCTATTTTAATGTTAATATTTAATCGGATAATAAAAAGCCCCTTTACACTCAAAACCGATTACACGCATAAATCTAAAAGGTACCGTTGCTATCTTCCGATCCTGGCGGGGTTAGTTTCATCATTATCGTATAGAGTCCTGAATTAAAAGAGGCAATTGAGGAATGAGGAATTGAACCTACGTATATCTTTTAGATATGTCAAATCGACCGATTAACCTTTCTCGCATTTCCCCATAAAAATGAGCCAGAGAGGATTCGAACCTCCGACCTTTAGATCCGCAATCTAAAACTCTATCCAGCTGAGCTACTGGCTCGCTCTTCGGAAAGTGGGGGATTCGAACCCCCGATACGCACTAACGTATACACGCTTTCCAAGCGTGCACATTCGACCACTCTGACAACTTTCCAGTGGATCGGAGAGGAAGGGATTCGAACCCTTGGATCGGGGTAAGCCGATCAACTCCTTAGCAGGGAGCCCGATTCGACCACTCTCGCACCTCTCCTGTAAATAAAAAACGGAGAGCTAGGGATTCGAACCCCAGGTAGCCTCGCGACTACAACGGTTTTCAAGACCGCCTCTTTCAACCACTCAGACAGCTCTCCAATAGGTAATGATGAGTATTTAACCTTTTATTTTTTTTTTGTCAATAAAAAAAGATTATTTTTCTTAATAAGATTTATGAAGGGCAAGAATATTCCTGCAATTTATCCCCAAAATTAACTTTTTCTCCGGTTGAGTCAGCAAATTTAGTTTAGGCTAAAACACCGTTTAAATAGCATTTCACGAGGCAAAATAAAAAAACTTCAATTTTTTTCGTCAAACATGCAATGAAAAAGAAGAAAAGTTCTTTATATATAACGGAGAAATAATTGTTTTTGCACTACAAAAGCAAATTATTGTTTCCTAATTTATATTTATGGGAAAAATTATGACAAAAGAAAAAACAAATCATAATTACAAGGACTCGGTCTTTGTTGACCTGTTTGCACACGATGTGACAGCGAAAGAGAATTTCATTTCGCTCTACAACGCTTTACACGGTACGAATCTTGACGCAAAGACAACGGATGTTCAGCCGGTGATGTTAGAACGTGTACTTTACATGAAGTATTACAACGATATTGCCATGCTCATTGACGGTAAGATTGTGATTCTGATTGAACATCAATCGACAATCAATCAAAATATGCCCTTTCGGTTTCTGGAATACATCGCAAGAATTTATGAGAAAATCACCACAAAAGACGAGAAGTTCGGGCGTAAATTGGTGAAGTTGCCGATTCCGGAATTCTACGTTTTTTACAACGGAAAGGACGATTATCCGACAGAAAGTGTGATGAAATTGTCCGACGCATTCATGCAACTTGACGGCGAGTTGAAAAATCAGCTTGAAAATGCAAATTATCCGCTTGAAATATCCGTGAAAGTAGTTAATATTAACATGGATAAGGAAAACCCGATTTTGAAGCGTTGCGAGACATTAAAGCAATATTCAAAATTTATTGAACAGGTGCGTTACAATATTGAGAATGTTGTTCCTGAGCCGTTTACGACTGCGATAAAAGAGGCAATCAAGAAAGGTTTTCTTTCTGATTATTTGAACCGAAAATCAACGGAGGTACAAAATATGTTACTAGCAGAATATGATTATGATACAGACATTGCTGTTCAACGAAAAGAAGCCTTTGAAGATGGTATCGCAATCGGTGAAAAAGTAGGTGAAGAGCGTGGCATTTCTATCGGTTTGTCGCAGGGTGCACATCAAAAAGCTATTGAAACAGCTAGAAATGCATTAACAATGAATTTATCTATAGAACAAGTTGCTACTCTTACCGGGCTAGCACCTGAGGAAATCGAAAAGCTTTAAAACAATAAAGGAAAACATAGATTCCAAAACAAGTTCGGAAGACAGGAGCCATACGGATTGGTTCGACAAGCTTACGCTCGGTATTGAACTACCAAATGTTTTAGCGTCTTTTTCTCTTGGGAGTTATAGAGGGTATTCTCTTTTCATCGCAAAAAAGAGAATACCCTCTAACTTTTACCAACTTTGAACCAAAGTTGCATTTTGAGGCGGACTTGTCCGCAAATTGTCTTTAAACCCGGCGACAGCCGAAGCCTTAAACAACAAAAACGCTTCAATGTCGGCTATGCCGACAAATAAAGCTCCAAACCTGCAAAGGTTTATAAAACTTTAAACCAAAGTTGGCATTTTAACGCCGGGCTACCCCGGCAAAACGTAGAATAACCGAGCGTAAGCCCACTTTCTATTAAAGTTTAGTTTTATGGCGGCGTGCCGAGGAATGGGGAGGTCATAGGAGGGGAAAACCTGCGGCCTTGCAAAGAGCCGGTGTTCCCCTCCTAAAGATTACACGTTTTGAACCCAAAACGATCTTTAAATGTCGGCTATGCCGACAAATAAAGCTCCAAACCTGCAAAGGTTTATAAAACTTTAAACCAAAGTTTGCATTTTAAATGCCGGTATCGCCGGCGAATTGCCACACGGATTCGAAATGTCTAACGACATTTCATGAAGTGAAAAAAGTAAGAATAAACTACAAATGTCAGAAGCGTTCTTTTCTTTTAGGGGTATAAGGGGAACTTTTCTTTTTATCGCAAAAAAGAAAAGCTCCCCTTTAATATTCGTTGTTCTTAGAACAACAAAAACGCTTTAGGGCAGGCTTGTCCGGCAAAACCGATTAAAACCAAAATGGTTTTATAAAGTTTTGAACCCAAAACGATTTTTTAATGCCTGCCGTCGGCAGGCAAAAGGAACTTTAAACCCAAGTGGGTTTATAAAACTTTGAACTAAAGTTGTATTAAAAATGCCTGCCGAAGGCAGGCAAAACGTAGAATATCCGAGCGTAAGCCCTCTACTCCACTGTGGAGAACATCTAAAGTATAATCATAGAATTGACAGTTTTTTTTTTTTTTTTACATTCTCTTTGCTTTTCCCCAGCCTTTACTATACTCAAGGGAGAAAAGCGAGGAGTTTAAAATATGGCAAATAACAATCAATGGCAGGTCTACCTGCGACCGAACACACTCACAAAGGACAACGACAAAGACTGTATCGCCGATGTCCACCTAAACGGTGCGACTCTTACAAATGAAGACGTAGCACAAAGAATCGTCAGCGAACGAAGCGAATACCGCAAAGACACAATCATCAACATCCTAAATTTACGTGACAATGCAGTAAAGGCATTCATTCAAGAATGCTCAAGTTTCCGTGACGGCTTGGTACAAATCACCCCACGTGTCAGCGGAGTATGGGAAAACGAAGCATCTGCATTCGACCCGGCAGTACATAAAAGAACAGTAGACCTTGTACCGACAGCAGATCTGCGAAACACATTAGACGCAATATCTGTAAAAGTCATGGGAACGACATCCGCCGCTGCCCGAATATCTGCAATCACAGACAGTGCAACGGGACTGAAAGACGGTACAATCACCATCGGAGATGACATCATCATCGACGGAGAAAAAATCAAAATCACAGACGAAACAGACCAAAATCAAGGTGTATTCATTGTAGATGCAACCGGCACAGAACACCGTGTAACACGCCGACTAACAGTAAACAAACCGAGCCAAATAATCGCCCGTGTACCGTCATCAGTACCAGCAGGAGCCGTGACAGTAAAAATCAAAACGAACTACAGCGGAAACAAAGCACCACTTTCTGCCATAAGGGAAATATCCTACGGCTATGAATGCACGGCGGTCTGACTATCTGAAGTACACAGTATGCCTTATGTGAGACCATCACATAAGGTGACCCCCGATGTACAGGACGCTCTATGTGAGACCCTCACATAAGACGACCCCTGACATACAAGACGAACGACATCAAGCGTGTCCAAGGAGGGGAGAGGTTATAGGAGAGGGGAACCTTCGGACATCGCAACTTTGAGATGGTTCCCCTCTCCTAAAAATTACCAACTTTGAACCCAAAACGATTTTTTAATGCCTGCCTTCGGCAGGCAAAAGGAACTTTAAACCTTCGTGGTTTAAAAAAGCTTTGAACAAAGCTTTAGCCCGGTGCCGGCATTGCCGGCGAATTGCCACACGGATTCGAAATGTCTAACGACATTTCATGAAGTGAAAAAAGTGAGAATGAACCACCGCAAGGAGTATGTTTTTTCTCTTTGGGGTTAAAGGGGGACTTCTCTTTTTGATTACAAAAAAAGAGAAATCCCCCTTAAAAACCTCGTTGTTCTCTGAACAACAAAAAAACTTCAGGGCAGGCTTGCCTGCAAAAGAAGCCTTGAACCTTGCAAAGGTTTAAAAAAACTTTGAACCAAAGTTGCATCTTAAATGCCGGCATCGCCGGCAAGCCGAAGCCTTAAACCCAGCATGGGTTTAAAAAAAATATTTGTAATAAAAAAAGGAGTACCCATGAAAAGATTCTTAATCTTGCCGTTAACATTCTTAATGTTAACATCCACCATCATCGGTTGTACGGAAGTACAAGAAAACACAGAAAACACACCCACAACCGACGAACAAACTAAAGAGGAAGAAACACCGACAAAAGCCTCTTACACAATAGAACATTACAAACAAAACATTGATGACGACGAATACACCCTTGTAATTGCCGATACAGAAAACAAAAACGGCAAAATCGAAAATTATACATCAGCAATTGCAAAAGATTACGACGGATTTACATCACAAAAACCGGAACAGCAGAAAATTGCAGCAGACGGAAGTACAACGGTAAAAATCTATTACGACAGAAAAAAAATCACATTGACATTGAACCTATACGGCGGAAAAGGTGACAAAAGTATTACCGGCAAATACGGCGAGGCAGTAATCAACGCAACTGTTCCCACAAAGACAGACAGCCTTTTCAACGGCTGGGAACCGGCACTTCCTGCGACATTTCCCCTTGTGCCCACATTACATACAGCTGTATGGGTAAAAGGAAGCGACACCGTAACAGCAGACGGATGTACATATACAAAAGATATGAAAACTCTGCTGACGGCACAAAAAGACATTACAACGGCAACAATCCCCGACGGCGTAACTAAAATCGGTGAAAATGCATTTAAAGATTGTACCGCATTGACAAATATAACAATCCCGAACAGCGTGACAGAAATCGGCTTCTTCACATTTTCAGGTTGCGAAAACTTAGAATACAACGAATACAGCAACGCATTATATATCGGTAACGCCGACAATCCTTATCTGATTCTGGTAAAAGCAAAAGACACATCGATAACATCTTGCGAAATCAACAACGACACAAAAATAATCTTATACGCAGCCTTTGACGGATGTAAAAATGTAGAAACCTTGGCAATCGGCGACGGCATTACATCATTCGACAATCTACCCATAACGCCGGCATTAAAAGAAGTCACAATCGGTAAAGGAATAACTTCAATTTGTGATTATGCATTTTTTAATTGCAAGAACCTAACAAATGTAACACTCCCTGACAATGTGACAAAAATCGGAGAATCAGCATTCTCTTGTTGCGACAACTTGGTAAATATATCAATCCCCGAAAGCGTAACTGAAATCGGAGACTATGCATTCTACGGCTGTGCAAGCTTGCCGGATATAACAATTCCCGACAACGTGACGGAACTCGGAAACTATACTTTCTACGGTTGTAACAGCTTGGCGAGTATAACAATTCCCGACAACGTAACTGAAATCGGAAATCATGTTTTCTACGGTTGTGACAACTTGGCAAATATAACAATTCCCGACAACGTAACGGAAATCGGAACTCATGCATTCTACGGCTGTGCAAGCTTGGCAAATATAACAATCCCCGACAACGTAACAGAAATCGGAAGCCATGCATTCTACAGTTGTGACAAATTGGCAAGTATAACGATTCCCGACAATGTAACTGAAATCAATGACTATACATTCTCTTGTTGTGACAACTTGGTAAATATATCAATCCCGGACAACGTGACAAAAATCGGAGAATATGCATTCTACGGCTGTGCAAGTTTGACAGACATGACAATCCCCGACAGTGTAACTGAAATCGGTTTCAGAGCATTCAACGAGTGCAGTAACCTTACAAGTGTGACAATCGGTAACAGCGTAACTTTTATCGGTTACGAAGCATTCGAGAATTGCAGTAACTTAGAAAACGTATATATTTTCGATTTAGAAGCTTGGTGTAATATTGAGTTTGAATCCTCTGCAAATCCGCTAAGTAACGGAGCAAATTTATATTTAAACGGTAACCTGGTAAAAGATTTAGTAATCCCCGACAGCGTAGCTGAAATAAGAGGTGCTTTCGACGGTTGTTCAAGCTTAGAAAGTGTAATCATTCCTGACGGCAAGACTTCTACCGGTTGGTTCCGTTATTGCAGTAACTTAACAAGTGTTTCCATTCCGGACAGTGTAACTGAAATCAGTGGCTATGCATTCGAAGGTTGCAGTAGTTTAACAAGCGTAACAATTCCTGATAGCGTGATTACTATCGGCTACTATGCGTTCAGAGGTTGCTCTAGCCTAATAAGCATAACAATCCCGGACGGTGTGACTGAAATCTGGAGCAGAGCATTCGAAAAGTGCAGTAGACTAACAAGTGTAATAATCCCTGACAAAGTAACTGAAATCGGTTTCAGTGCATTCAACGAGTGCAGTAACCTTACAAGTGTGACATTTAAAGATACTGTCGGCTGGAAATATGGCTGGGAAGAGATAGAAATCGACGTAACAGATCCGGCACAAAACGCAATTTATTTAAAAGAGACTTATCACGGTAACTCTTGGTACAAAAAATAAAGTGAGAACGAACCACCGCAAGGAGTATGTTTTTTCTCTTTGGGGTTAAAGGGGGACTTCTCTTTTTGATTACAAAAAAAGAGAAATCCCCCTTAAAAACCTCGTTGTTTCACTTGGTGTTTACAGACGTAAACACTTCGTTCGTTCACGCAGTGAACTCACCACTGTTCTCTGAACAACAAAAAAGCTTTAGGGCAGGCTTACGCTCGGTATTTAACTGACGTTAAATACTCCGTTCGTTCTACGAACTCACCGTTGCACAGTGACCGAGAGAACGAACTCCCGCTCCAAGCTTGCCAAGGAATGGGGAGGTCATAGGAGGGGAAAACCTGCGGCCTGCAAAGAGCCGGTGTTCCCCTCCTAAAAATCCGTTGTTCTTAGAACAACAAAAAAGCTTCAGGGCAGGCTTGCCTGCAAAAGAAGCCTTGAACCTTGCAAAGGTTCGAAAAAGCTTTGAACCAAAGTTGCATTTTAAATGCCGGCATCGCCGGCAAAAGAAGCCTTAAACCCAAGTGGGTTTATAAAAAAATATTTATTTTAAAAAGGAGTCATCTCATGAAAAGACTTTTAATTTTATTAACATTATTAATGTTTACTTTACCAAACTGCACAAACACTTCCGAAGACAGTGAAAACATATTCAACAATAACGAAAACACCACCCAAGACAAAACCGAAGAGGAAGAAGAACAAAAAGAAATCACGTTGACATCAAGCAAATTAACAAATGTCACAATCAAAACTCCGCCGGTAAAAACAGAATACACCGCCGGCGAAACATTCGCCCCCGCAGGACTTTATTTGCAGGCAACATATACAGACACATACTCCGACGGCACGCAAAAGGAAAACATCGAATTTATAGATTGCGAAACGGGAGCGGTCACATTCACAGGTACAGACTTTGCAGAGGCAGGCACAGCGACCGTCACAGTGACATACAAAGGGAAAAATGTCACATTCAGCGTAAAGGTAACAGAAAAGCCGGCATTCCCAACAATAGGAAACTACAAAATCACAGGCGAAGACATCATAATAAGCGACTTTTCGGACATCACGGTATCGGGAAGCAGTGACGCAGAGTTCAATATATCTTTTCTCGCAACAAAACAGACACAGCTTTCACTGCCGGAAATAAGCAACATCGCAAAGGCTTTCCCAAACGCTACAATAACAGCAGATGATAAGATTTCATATACAATAAACGGCGGAACAAAAAGGGGAGATATACCTGCTGATATTTTCACTTATAATACTTTAGTAGATAATGAATTTAAGGATTTGACAACATTTGCAATTGAAGGAAAAATATTAATTGATGAAACAACAGATGTTAATTCCACTGAACACTATGATAATAGACCTGTAAAAATAAGAACTATTACGTTGGACAACGGCACGACTCTTAATATAACAGGAAAATATCTTGATATCGGACGAAATCGTTTTAAAGTTACTAACAATGCAGTTGTTAATCTGTCTGATGATATAGAAATTACAACATATGATAATAGTGAAAATTCTAGTCCAACTCATGCAAATATTACTTCCGACATCGCTAATACGCAATTTGACGCATTGGGCCTCACCACCCCAAACTTTGATTTAGCAATCTCTGATGAAAATTTATATAATTTCGCTCACAATATTCTTGATAGATATGATAGTTTCGATAAGACAAAGCATAAATTAAAATCATCCTCTTATTTTAATGGTAATTTGAATAATTCTACAAATGTTTTATATACAGGAGATGCTCTAGTATCAGAAGAAGATCGTCCAACTTTAAAGTTTTCTAGTGTTAAATATATTTCTGATAAGAATAAGTTGATAACAATGTATAATCTTGTAATAAATAATAATATTCCTGTAGAGGATAATACTAATCTAGATGTGACTGCAGATTTTACAAATATTGTATTTGAAGGAGATTTTTCTAATTTTCATAATAAAGGAAGTTTTGAAGGCATATCTCATTTTATGGGTAATCCGATGCAAGGTGTTTCAAATTCTAATGGATATGTAAAAGTTGATTACGTTGATACTAATGTAGGTGAAATATTTGGAGATATTATAGATCTTACCGACTTGTCAGATGATATAATGTATGATATAGGTTCTAATAGAAATATGATGTTAGGAGGAGCTGCTGATGTTATAGGTATCTTTAGAGATGAGAAACAACAAGTTGCGGCTGAAAATATACGTAAGAAAGGTAGTAACCTTGGTTTTAAGCCTGTTTATTTGCAAGATAATCCTAAGCATAAAAATGAGTTTATTAAAACCCTTGCAGATTGGGAAGTGGAATATAATTCTTCGAAAAAACTTCAATCTTCAAATACTGCTCAACAGTAACCCTGTAACAGCATTTTAATTATACATACACGCCTGCGGGACTTTTTCGCCCCCGGGCTTTTTTTATGTCCTCTCCCCCTTTAGCAGGAAGGCTCTTTTCGTCGGCATAGCCGACACAGAGCTAAAGCAGACTTTAAGGTGCAACGGCTTTCGCAGGGTTCGGGGACAATTTGTCCGCCTACGGCGGACGGCGAGGCTAAAGCTTTCTTCAAAGCAAAACCACGAGGGTTTAAAGTTCCTTTTGCAGGCAAAGCCTGCATTTAGGAATCGTTTTGGGTTCAAAACGTGTAAATCTTTAGGAGAGGGGAACCATCTCAAAGTTGCGATGTCCGAAGGTTCCCCTCTCCTATAACCTCTCCCTTCCTTGGACACGCTTGGAGTGGGAGTTCATTCTCACTTCTTGAAATCTCGTAGACGATTGGTGCATTTCGACTACGCTCAATGACCGTTTTTCTTTTATTTTCTGTTTGGTGAGCCACGGTGAATGTACGTAGTACATGAACGAAATGTTTACTTTAGTAAACATCGAGCGTAAGCCACGGTGAGTTCGTAGAACGAACGGAGTATTTCCGATAGGAAATACCGAGAGAAAGCTTGTCGAACCAATCAGTGTGGCTCCTGTCTTCCGAACTTGTTTCGGAATCTCTACTTCCACAGGCTTTTAGATGTCTACGGAATATTCTTTACAGCAATGTACATTTTTTATATAAAGCTATCGGAAATGCTTAAGTTTCAGGCGGCGTCTCCCAAACTCAATAATTAATTGAAACAGGGAGGCTTGTCTATGACTATAGAATTAGTTTTATCAGTAGTGACTTGTATTGCTACGGTAACTGGTACAGTTATAGCATTGCTCTCTTTCCTAAAAAAGAAAGATAAAGAGTAAAAAATAAAGCCGCCAAAATGACTCGAAACTACTTTTGACGGCTCTTAGCTAAAATCGTGGAGACGACCAAATGAACTTGGGCATTTCCTTTTTTTAATATACACCTACTAATTCTTTTTTGCAAGAACGTTTTCTACTTCCTTTTTTTATATCTCCATGACTACGAAGTATTTAACGTCAGTCATTTGATGTTTTCTTACGAAAACATCGAGCGTAAGCCACGGTGAGTTCGTAGAACGAACGGAGTATTTCCGATTAGGAAATACCGAACGAGCTTGTCGAAGTAATCCGGTGTGGCTCCTGTCTTCCGACTTGTTTCGGAATCTCTACTTCGAAAGGCTTTTTATTATTGCTGCTGCGTTTGTTTCTTCTAAGACTTTTTGATATAATATAGTAATAATTTTTACTTGGAGGTAGAACTATGTCATTAGCGATATTGGAACAAAAAATAGCTACTTTACCAACACTATGTGTTACTGAACTTGAAGATTATGTTGATTTTCTAATTCAGAAATATTGTACAAATAAAAAAGACGATGAAACAGAATCATATTTTGGAGCTTTAAAAAATAAAATATCATTTATTTCTTCTGATTTCGATGAGCCTCTCGAAGAAGATTTTAAGGATTATATGTAATGGAAAAATATCTTTTTAGATACACATGCAATTCTTTGGTATTTTCAAGGAAATGAAAATCTACCAAAGAAAATACGTACAATTATAGAATCTAAATCATGTTTTTACAGCATTATATCTTTTTGGGAAATTGCAATAAAGCAAAAGTTAGGCAAATTGGATTCATCTTTTTCAATCCAAGAACTTGAATCCATGTGTACAAAAGCAAATATACAAATTGCTCCTATCACATCAAAATCCATAGAAACAACAAAATTTTTGCCTTTAATTCACAGAGACCCTTTCGACCGACTTTTAATTGCTCAAGCAAAAAACTTAAACTTAATATTAATTACCAAAGACATGTTCATTCCGCAATACGATGTGAAAATTTTATGGTAAACAGCCCGAGGAATTTTTTATTTTCTAAACCTTTGCAAGGTTTGGGGATTCGGCTTGCAGACTGCGATGGCTGTCGCCGGGTTCAGGGGCATATTGTCCACCTACGGCGGACGGCGGTGCTAAAGCTTTCTTCAAAGCTTTTTTAAACCACGTGGGTTTAAAGTTCCTTTTGCAGGCAAAGCCTGCCTCATAGCGTTTTTGTTGTTCAGAGAACAGTGGTGAGTTCACAGCGTGAACGAACGAAGTGTTTACGTCTGTAAACACCAAGTGAAACAACGAGGTTTTAAGGGGGGCTTTTCTTTTTTGCGATAAAAAGAAAAGTTCCCCTTTGACCCCTAAAAGAAAAGAACGCTCCTTTAGGTGAGTTCATTTTCACTTTTTAATATCTCATGCGGTTGGTGCATTTCGACTACGCTCAATGACCGTTTTTCTTTTATTTTCTGGTTGGTGAGCCACGGTGAATGTACGTAGTACATGAACGAAATGTTTACTTTAGTAAACATCGAGCGTAAGCCACGGTGAGTTCGTAGAACGAACGGAGTATTTCCGATTAGGAAATACCGAGAGAAAGCTTGTCGAAGTAATCCGGAGTGACTTCTGTCATTCCGACTTGTTTCGGAATGTTTTTGCACTACTAAAAATAAAGATGATTGTTTCACGTGAAACATGAATATTTTTACATAAATTATTATTTAGTTGGAAAGTAATATTAAAAAATATATAATAGGGAATAAAATTAAAAGCACACTTTGGAGGGTTTTGAATGAGTGAAGAATTAAGAACAGAGCGTAGAGTATCAGTGGAAATGGTTCCGGAAGATTTAAGAGAGTTTAATTTTTCTGCAGGATTATTTCATGAAAAACAAGCTGAGCTTGCAAATCTTAGTAAGGGCGGAATCAGCTTTTTAACGGATGATGTAGATAATCATTATGAAATAGGACAAAAGTTAAAAATTATGTTTTCTTCCAGAAAAATAAAGCTTTCTGGAAAAATTGTTTATGTTTATCGTGTAAATGATACAAAAATGAAAATCGGAATGTTTTTATCTCCGTCTGCCGAGTTAGATGAAATAAAAGAAATTATTGATAATATATCAGAATAAGTAAGGATAAAAATGGAAGACAAACAGCCGGTTATCATTCCAGTAGCCAGTGGAAAGGGTGGAGTAGGTAAAACTCTTATTTCTGTTAATTTAGCGTATGCACTGGCAAATTTAGGAAAGAAAGTAATTCTAATGGATCTCGATTTCGGAGGGGCTAATATCCATACATGTATGGGATATTCTGTAGCTCCGGACGGAATAGGGAACTTTTTAAATCAGCGGAATTCTAAATTACCTAATTATATCCTTTCTACAGGGAATAAAAATTTATCTTTTATTTCCGGTGATGCAGAAATGGTGGGAATTGCAAACATTACAGCTGCTCAAAAAAAGAAGTTGATTTCTCAAATATTTCATTTAGATGCGGACTATATTATTTTAGATTTGGGTGCAGGTTCTTCTTATAATACGGTAGATTTTTTTATCTTGAGTTCGTGTGGGATTCTCGTTGCAATGCCGGAATTAACTTCTATATTAAATGCATATTCGCTATTAAAAACTTCTGTTTTCAGAAGATTGTTTTTGGAGTTTAAGTCTATTCCGGAAATGAAAGATTTGTTTAATGAACAAATTAAAAAAGGCGGCGAAGATGCGTGGAAAGTTTCAGAGCTTTTGCAAATGATAAAAAATGTTTCTCCGGCAACATTTTTAAAAGCTCGTTATTTTGTTAATGAAATGTCTCCTAAACTGATTATTAACATGGCGACATCTCCCTCAGATTTGGAAATGGGTGAGAAAATTCGCAAAATATCACATTCTTTTTTAAATATAGACATGGAGTATTTAGGGTTCTTGTATAGAGATAAAAATGTTCATGATTCTATAAATAAGAGACAGCCCCTTGCTGTTTCTAATCCTACAAATCAGACTTATCAATCGATAGCAAAAGTTGCGTATAAAATAGCATCTCTTAACAAACTTCAAAAATCATCTCACGACTATGAAGATTACGAGGAAATTCTTGATGAAATAACAGAAGATTTGCCGTCAAAGATTTCCGGTTATTCAGAATTAGCAGATGAGAATTTGATTTCTATTAATGATTTAGTGGCTCTTGTTACAAATCAGGAATATGAAAATCTTATGCTAAAAAAAGAAATAGAATCTTTGAAAAAGCAACTTTTGCAATATGGAAAAAAAGCTTAACAGAATTTATTTTTTATAGCTTGGTAAACATTAGGTGGAACTTTATTTGAAATATCTCCGCCTAGTGTTGCCAAGTCTTTTATTAAACTACTGCGTAAATAAAAATATTTCTGATCTGTAAGTATAAAAACTGTTTCGATATTATTAGATAATTCTCTGTTTGTCATTGCCATTTCGAATTCGTATTCGAAATCTACAAGCGGTCGAATACCTCTTATGATAACGGTGATATTATTTTCTTTGCAATATTCTACTAATAATCCTTGATAAGATGCGATTTTGACTTTGTCCTCAAGGTGCATTTCAGCAATTGCTTCTTTTATCATTTGGGTTCTTTCTTCAAGTGTAAAGTATGTATTTTTCGAAAGATTTTGAGCTAGAAGCACAGTTACGTTGCCAAACATGTTGGCGGCTCTTTGTATGATATCTAAATGTCCGTATGTAAGAGGATCAAATGTGCCGGGATATACAACTTTTGTATTAGTCATTTTCAGTTTCCTTATAAAAAAGTTGATAGATAAATATTGTATTTAAAAGAAAAAGGCAACCAAAATCGGTTGCCTTTTTTAACTATTTTGAATGGATTATTTTTTTAATGAGTATTCACCTTTATTGCTTACAATGGAGCCGTCAGTCAGTATTTCCATTGCTTTTTGTAATTGAATGTCGTATTCAAGGTCATAAATCGGAGCAGAACTATTTTCATAGTCTAAAGTATTTTTTAACAATCGACGCATCATTCTGTCGGTAAATACATATCCTTTTTCTTTGAGGTTGACCAAAAATGAATCAATGTCTTTATCTGTAGGGTTTTTATGTATTTTGATAAATTCTTCGATAACTTTGTCTTTATAAATTTTCTTTAGACCTTCACGTTCTTCTTCATTCAATTCTGGTTCTTTTATTGTAATGTCCGGCTCTATACCTACGCCGTGTATTGAAACGCCGGACGGAGTATAATATTTAGCTGTTGTCATTTTAAATCCGTCAGTACCGTCCGGTAAAAATTGAATGCTTTGAACTGAACCTTTACCGAAAGATTTTTCGCCTACTAATATACCTCGTTTTGTATCTTTCAAAGCTCCGGAAACAATTTCTGATGCACTTGCAGAGCCGTTATCAATCAATACGACGATAGGAATATCTTTTGCGACAATGGTATTAAAAGAAGTTGCAGAATTAACAGTTTGTTCTTTTAATCTGCGGCCTTTTGTCGAAACTATAGTTCCTTTGTCTTGGAAAAAGTCTACTATACTGATTGCAGAACTAAGTAATCCGCCCGGATTCATTCTTAAATCCATAATAATACCTTTTACTTTTTTTGATTTGAAATCAAGTAAAGCTTCTTTGACATGTTTGTCTGTAGTGCCGGAAAATTGTGTAATACGTAAGTATCCGATTTCGTTATTAATAACATCATGTTTGACTGTAGGCAAATCTATAATTGCACGAACTAATTCAACTTCATATTTTACTTCATCACGCAAAAATTCAATATTTGCACTTGTACCGGGAGCACCTTTTAACTTTTCCGCAGCATCAGAAACAGAAACGCCTTTTAAAGATTCGCCGTTTACTGAAATCAAAAGGTCTCCTGATTTCATTCCTTTTCTGTATGCCGGTGTTCCTTCTATAGGAGAAATAACACCAATGTAATCATCTTTTTCTGTGATAATCATTCCGACTCCGGCAAAAGTTCCGGTAGTCGTAGTTTGTAAATCTTTAACATCTTTTTCACTTAGATAAACAGTGTAGGGATCTCCTATTGCGTCTAACATGCCTTTTATAGCACCGTTGATCAATGTTTTATCATCAAGTTTATCTGCATCTACATAGTCTGATTTGATTGCATTAAAAACACTGATAAATTTGTTCATAAACGGAAACGGTTGTTGACTGAATGTTGCCGTAGCGGCAGTATTTACAAAAACAGTGAATGTACAAAATGCTAAAAGTACACAAACAGAACAAATCCAGAAAGTTCGTTCTCTTTTTTTCATTAATAGCTCCTTAATATTTAAGTGGTAATTTGTTTTATTTTCTTATTTAAACCAATTTTCAATTTCGTCCATATTGTCGTTAATAGACTGTGTGAAATCTTTTAATTGAGACAACGTCATGGTAATCCCTTTTTTAGTAGGTTTAAATTCATCAGTGCTGTCTTTATAATATTTTCGAATGTCTACATATTTTTTATTCATGTAACTGCTCAATGAAATAAAAATAGGCTCTTTTGCCGGTGGGTCTGTATCAATTCCTATTTTTGCGATAATATTTGCTTCTTCAGACATAATTTCTTCCTTAATATAGTTATATTTTGGTATGATTTCTGACATAATAACGAATTATTTCATTATAGTGAAGACAAAGCAGGATTTTTTTTTATCAATGTTTTTACCGACAATTTTGTTTGAAAGGAGATTGTTTTTTTTATGAAGAAATATTTTTTTAGTTTTATATTTTTGGCTCTTACGTTGTTATCAGCAACAGCAAATGAAGTACGTATTTTATTTTCTGGATCAACACTTGGTCATTCTTTAAAGTTTATCGATGATAACGGAGAAAATCAAGGTGGTTATCCGGCTCGTAAAACCTTAATCGATGATTTGCGAGAAAACGGTGAAAATAATATTGTACTTGTTGATACCGGAAATTTTGTCAGTGACTATTATATGTCAGCGATTACTAACCATGTTCCTGATTATACAGCAATGAATATGATTGGTTATGATGTAATGGGATTGGGATTTAATGAAATAAACAGAGACTTTGCCAGTTATAATAACCTGAACAAGAAAACATCGTTTAAAAAAATAAATTGTAACGTAAAAACCTTGAAAGGAAAAAGAGTTGCAGAGCCATATTTTATAAAAGTAGTGAATGGCGTGAAAGTCGGATTTGTATCAGTACTTAATGAAAATATGTATTTGGCATTATCACGTGAAGCAAAAGACTCAATAACAATAGAAGATCCGATTGTGGCTCTTGAAAATGTATTGATGGAATTGGTAGGAAAAGCAGATGTAATTGTGGCATTAACCAACTTAGATTATCATGCTGATTTAAAAACCGGTGCCGGGCTTTTAGCGTCAACATATCCGGATATTGATTTGATAATAGAAGGTTCATACGGAGCGAATAAAAATAAAATCTTTAATGTAAGCGGAACAAGAATTTATACTATTGAAAAAAACGGAATGTATTTAGGAGACGTAACATTTAAAGTTACAAAAGGTAAAGGTGACGAAAGAAATCGAATAGATATAGTCTCTGAACAATTTTATCCAATTAACGTTCATGTAAACGGCAGACTTGTTTCAGACCATATATCTGAAGACAAAAAATTATTGCAACGTTTGGAAAAACTGACAGAAAAAGTAGAAAATAAATTGTCTGTTTCCGGTTCTAACGTAGCAACAACAAATTTTTCATCTATCGGGAAAATGGATAATTTCACAAAATTGTGCTGTATTGCTACAGACGCACTTCGAGTAGAAACGGGAGCTGATGTGGCATTTTTAAATGCCGGGCTGTTTAAAGAAGTAGATTTATCAAAGGAAAAAAACTTGTCGTATACTTTTGCTTCTGACATATTGAAATATAATAACAACGCAGTTATCGTTAATTTACGTGGAGACGAAATAAAAAATATTATCGAATACTCGATGATTCGCCGTGGTTACGGACAATTTTTAATTTTCAGCGGAATGGAAGTAGAATATTCTGTTAAGAAAAAGAAAGTTACTGATTTGCAAATTTATAAGAAAAAAGTTGTAGATGATAAAATTTATAAAATAGCAGTAAGTGATTTCCTTGCAAACGGTGGCGATACTTATTACTTCTTTGAACGAGAAAAAAATAAGATTTACACATACAAACCGCTGGAAAATATAATTAATGATTATGTATCAAAAATAGGTAATATCTCAAGTGACAGTGTTGATATGAAACGCTTAAAATTAGTAGATTAATTTTTGGATTTGATAAAGGACTTTTACGACAAACAAAAGTCCTTTTTTTGTATGGTATAAACTTATAAATTCTTATCTATAAAATCTTCAATTTGAGCAATAAGCTGAGTTTTCAAAATTTCCTTTGTTCCCGAAACGGTTGTAGAAGCATTCCGTAAAAAAAGGTCTGCCGGGTGAATATTCAAAGCCGTCGCAATTTTTTCAATCATCTCAAAAGACGGAAGTTGATTATATGATTCGATACAACCAATTGTAGATGTAGCACAGTCGCAAAGTTCTGCGAGTTTTTCCTGTGAAATATGCTTTTCTTTCCTGTAGAATTTTAGGTTCTTAATAAAATCATCTTGAAATTTCATACGTATTCTTATTTTAAGCAAGAAAACTTGTATTTTTATTGCTTTAAACTAACAAAATATGCAATAATGTTGGTTGAAACAATATTTCTTAGCCATTTATTGTTTTCACAAATAAAAACCGGAGTGCTGAAAAAAATCTGCAAAAATTTTTTTGGTCTAGCCGTATATCAGAGACCAGTTATGTTACGGTGAGTGAAATATAGGTTGCTGATAATGATTGTTGTTTACATTCACTTTCGGAATTTTCTTTATGGAAAATCCTATCGTTCATGTAAACGGTTTCGTTTTCGACTTTCTGAAGAAAGTCTGCAAATCGAAACCAGAGACCAGTTATGCTACGGTGAGTAGATTGCAAAAGGGAAAATCTTTCCGGTAAGGAAAGAAGAAATAAATAATAATTTTAAGGAGAAAAAAATGATTCCATTAATTCCATTACTAATAGGTGGAGGACTTATAGCGTGGGCTATAATAACTATTTCAAAACTAATAAACATTATAAAGGGAAGATTTCAGAATGCGGCTTATGTGGAAGTAATTTCAAATAAGATAAAATCTAGTCTTGATAATGGGAATGCCAATGTTGTCAGTGTATTAAAAGTCAAAGCTTATGATTGTGACGGTAATAAACTGGGAAAAGACAAAATAGAAGGAAAATTTGATGAAGAGGTTCGAGATTTAAGAAAGGGAGAGATTCTTGATTTAGAAGATGGAGAAGTTTATACATATGAAAATTGATGAAAATATTGTCTTTTTTCCAGACGGTAGCATTGATGAATTATTTGAAAAGTTTAGAGATGATTTGGAAGTTGCATTAAACAAGGCAGAAAAAATCTGTTCAAAAATTCATGTTTATCTAATTAAAAATTATCTTAATTATTTTCCAAACTCAGATCAGGATATTGTTTTTAAATATTTTGATTCTTCCCGATTTTCCGGAGAAGATGAAGATATTGTTCATAATTTTATAAAAGAAATGAATAATATAAATGAAAGGTGGAAAATGGGAAACAATGGTCTTAAAAAACATAATCTAAAGATTATCGTTTTCTTTAATTTTCCCAATAAAGAAGCAATAGAAGATTATCTGTTCGGAAAAAATAGTCCTAAAAACGATAACGGAACTCCGACTTTAAATATTTTACCTTTAGAACCTAAATACAATTTTAATCAAATGGTTCTAAATGAAAGTGTTAAATCTTCCTTGGAAAGTTGTAGCACGATGATAAAAAATATGGACAAGATTTATAAAGAATGGGGATTTGAAGAAATCGACCCGGTTCAAAAATCTGTTCTAAACTTTTTCGGTCCTCCTGGAACGGGAAAAACCATGGCAGCCCATGCAATAGCAGCGGAGCTGGGCAGAAAGATTCTTGCGGTAAATTATGCAGAAATTGAATCAAAATTTGTCGGTGAGGCACCAAAAAATTTAATTTCAGCATTTGAAATAGCAAAGAAAGAATCATGTGTTTTATTTTTTGATGAGGCAGATTCATTCCTTGGAAAAAGAATTACAAGTGTAAGCTCCAGCAGTGACCAAGCAGTAAACTCACTCCGAAGTCAGATGTTAATCCTTTTGGAAACATTCGACATCACTGTAATATTTGCTACCAACCTAAATGAAAACTACGACAAAGCTTTTGACAGTCGAATTTTGTGCAGTATAAAATTCGAATTACCTGACAGAGAATTGCGTAAACAATCTATTGCAAAAATGATTCCCTCAAAAGCTCCTATCAACAGAGAAATTCTTACAGATGAACTTTTGTATAAATTAAGCGATTTAACAGAAGGATTCTCACATCGAGAGTTAAAAAATGTTGCTTTGATGGTACTGACTGAATGCTGTAAGAAAGATTCTCAAATCACTGAAGAATTGCTTGTAGATGTATTTACTCGCAAAAAAGAAGAGTTTGAGGAACGAAAAAACAAGGAGGGAAAGAGAAAAGAAGAACTCGGTAATAAGATTACTGAAAAGCTTAAAAGCGGTGACTACAATGTTAGTAAATCAGCAGCTTCAGAATCTACTGATAATTCGGAATCTCAAGCAAATAGTAACGAGGAAAAGACTGAAGATAAAAAGGAGAAATAATAGGGAAATATATTTGAAGATATAGGAAAGTCTTTTCTTTATTTTTGGGATTTAAGGAGACAAGAAAAAAATAAGTGTAGATGATGTTAAGGTGATTCGTGTTTTTGGTAAAAAAGATGAAAATTACGATTATGAAGACAAATTAAATAAAGGAGATAAAAAATGAAAATAGGATTTAAAGAATTAAACAAAATTAATAAGCACTTAAATAAGTACTTAAAAAAGTCCGGAAAGGAAATTGGAAAAATTATTGATAAATACGGTAAAGATATAAGTAAAATTGTAGTGGAAGAAGGCGGAAAAATCATTGAATATCTAAAAGAAAAAGCCAGTGATATTGATGAAGCAATTGATAATGCCGGCGGACTTGAAAATGTATTAAAAACACTGTGGAATACAGAAGAAGAAGTAGTTGATGTTTTAACATTAGAAATGATGATTTCTTGGTGTAAACAAAATTTGTCTTCTGATACAGAAAGAGCCAGAGCTGTAATCTTACTTTTGAAACCGTCTCAATTTCCGGATGATTCAAAAATTGATGACTGTCGTTTTTGTTGCTTTGTAGGTTTTCTTGATAATAACGATGACATTATTGATTCAAAGAAGAAGTATTTTTACTCCGATACTATGGATTTGAACTTGAAAGAAACTTTCGGTGATAAAGATATGATTATTTTGAATTAAAGGAGAGTGATATGGGATTATTAGATTTTATATTTGATATATTTGATGATTTATGGAAAACATTGTGTCGTTTTGGTAAAACAATAAAAAAGGCAATTATTTCATTTACAAAAAATATTGTATCTTTTTTCAAAGATCCGAAACGATTTAAAAAACTCGCTAAAACTAAAAAGATTTTGGCAACGACAATAAAAGAAAATTTAGACAACGGAAATGTTAACGTGATAAATTGTCTTTATGATACAGAAAAAGAACAAGTTATTGAATTGGAAGAAAATGCTATAGGATACGAAAACGGAGAAATGGATCCAGAACTTGCTCGTAACTTTGGCAATAAAGACATGATTATTTTGCAATAAGGAATGGGTATGAAAATGGAAAATATAATTACTACTGTTGTTTGGACTGTTATCGGAGCTGTAGCTGTCGGTTTAATTGGAAGCTTAATATATTTTAGAGCAAAGAAAAATCCTCTGGCTATGTTGAAAGCTAATGCAATAGAAGTGGGAGTGATAAAATTTCAAGATATTATTGCTTTTTTCAAAAATCCGGCATGTCTTGACACTCTTAAGAAAAATAAAAATCTTCTTGCTGTAGCAATTAGAGAAGAAGAAGCTGACGGTACTATATTTGTACAGGCTTGTCTTTATGATGAAGAAAAAGAAAAAGTCATTGATATGGAGAATTCTTTTATTGTCTACAAATCAAAGCATATGGATGATGAATTAACAAAAAACTTCGGTAATAAAGACATGATTGTTTTGCAATAAATTTTTTTTATGTTTCGTTGCAAACTAAATTAAACATCGATATGTAATAACAGCATATTTTAAGGAGGTAGAAATGCCTCCTTTTTTTAATGTTTTATAGAAATACATTTCTAAAAGTTATGAAAAAACAGGAGTTTTAGAAACGTATTTCTAAAACTTGACTTTTATGCTCTTTTTGGATATATAATTAATTTATGGAAAATCAAGAAAACTTACTTGTTCGATATGATTATTTGGAAACACTAAAAAGATTTAAAGGTAAACAATTAATAAAAGTTATTACCGGGATTCGCCGTTGCGGAAAATCCACTTTGTTTGATTTGTTTATAAATCACTTATTAGAAAATAATATTCCAGAACAAAACATTATAAAAATCAATTTTGAATCCCCTGATTTTTTTGAATTGCAAGATTGGCTTTCTGTTTATAAATATATAAAAGAAAAACTTTCCTCTGATTCAATGAATTATATTTTTCTTGATGAAATTCAAAATGTTCCTGATTTTCAAAAGGCTGTTGATGGTCTTTTTATAATGAAAAATTGCGATATTTACATAACAGGCTCAAATGCATATTTGCTTTCCGGGGAATTAGCGACTTTGTTGTCTGGTCGCTATGTAGAAATAAAAATGCAGCCACTTTCGTTTAAAGAATATCTTTCTGCCTATGATGATAAATCTGATTTGCCTTCTAAATATCGAAAGTATATCCAGTTTGGTTCTTTTCCCTATATTCTGCAACTTTCTGAAGAAAAAGATATTCGGTCGTATTTGGAAGGAATTTACAATACTGTTGTACTAAAGGATATTGTTGCTCGTAGAAAAATTGCTGATGTTGGAATGTTGGAAAAAGTTATTCGATTTATGTTTGATAATATTGGAAATCCAACTTCTGCCACAAATATTGCCAATACAATGACTTCGACTCGCCAAAAAATTTCTTATCATACTGTAGAAAATTATCTTTCGGCACTTTTGGATAGTTTTATTTTTTATAAAGCCGAACGATATGATGTAAAAGGAAAGCAATATTTATCTACAAATGCAAAGTATTATTTGTGTGATATTGGGCTTAGATATTATTTACTAGGAACAAAACCTGCTGATTTTGGACATATTTTGGAAAATATTGTTTTTTTGGAACTTTTGCGGCGTGGAAATGAAGTTTATGTTGGCAAAGTTGATGATTCTGAAATTGATTTTGTTGCAATTTATAATGGTGAAAAAACATATTATCAAGTGGCATATACAGTAATTGATTCAGACAATTCCGTCAAAACATTGACCCGAGAATTAAAGCCGTTAAAATCTGTAAAAGATAATTGTGAAAAGATTTTATTAACGATGGACAATATTCCGCCGGTTTCTTACGACGGAATAAAGCAAAAATATGTTTTGGATTGGTTGTTGGAAAAGTTACAGCGAAATCAAAATTGATAAAAACAGTTTTGTTATATTTAACGGAGATAAAACAAAAGATTTCAGGAACGGAAAAATCCATTGTACACAAAAACCTCTTCGATTGAAATTACGTAATATCTGTGGTGATGAAACTATTTGGTGTGTGTAATGTAAACTTGTTTTTCAAAAATGTGGTATAGTACGCTTTTATAAAATTGGAGGATAGATATATGGTTAGTTCATTTACATTGAAGACTGATGAATTAGATAATAACTTTCTTGCTACAATAAAAAAATTATTTGCAGGTAAAGAAATTGAAATTACTATTCAAGACTCTCAAGCTGATACAGATTATCTTTTGAAAAATCCAGTAAATAAAGCTCATCTACTTTCTTCTATCTCATCTTTGGAAAAAAATGAAAATATAAAAGTTTTTTCAGGAGATGATTTTTGAACATAATATTTTCTGAAGAATCTTTCTCAGACTATCACAGTTGGGCATTTGAAGATAAAAAATTCTACAAGAAGATAAATGAATTAATAAAAGATATAATTCGTTCCCCTTTTTCTGGAATAGGAAAACCTGAGCCTTTAAAATATGAACTTTCGGGATATTGGTCTCGCAGAATAAACGAAGAACATAGATTGGTTTATAAAGTAATCGATAATTCTATTTTTATTGCTTCTTGTAAATATCATTATTAAATAAGGAAATTACACCATGAACGAAACTATTAAAACAATTTTAGCACGACGTTCTTGCAGAGCGTTTACCGACCGAGCTGTAAGCGAAGCCGATATTAGACAGATTTTAGATTGTGCCTTATCCAGTGCCAGCGGAATGGGATGGCAAACTTGGCAATTTACGGCTGTCATGAACAGAGAAAAGATTCAATTGTTGGCAAAGGCTGTCGGCAATGCATTAGGGCGTGAAGAATATGATATGTATAATCCGGATGTTTTGATTATTACTTCCAATGATAAGGATTCAAAATATCGTGAAGTAGATAATGCTTGTGCAATACAAAATATTTATATTGCCAGTGAAGCTCTCGGGTTAGGTTGCGTTTGGATAAATCAACTTTTGGATTGTTGTGATGACCCGCAAGTGCGTGAAATCTTAGATTCATTTGGTGTTCCACAAAATCATGGTGTTTACGGTTGTGCAGCAATCGGATATAAAGCACAAGAACCTACACAAAAAGAAATCAAAGGTAAGGCGTGCATTGTCAAATAAAATTTATTGCAATGCAGTATAAGACATAAAAAAAAGTGTACCGATGAAGTTTTTTCCTCCAGTGGTACACTTTAAATTTTTATAAGCTTATTTATTTACCGATTCTTTTTTTAACAAAAGCTCCGGATGTTACTTGTGATTTTAACTGAGCGAGAGTTTCTTCCATATTAGAATTACCTTCAATCAATACTTTAAAAACTCCGTCTTTATCTTCTAAAACTACAGATTGAAATCCTTTTTGTCTTATTTCAGTACAGATATTAAATGCATTCTCTTTTTTTACGAATGAACCGATTTGAATATAATAAAGATTTTTTTGCATTGCGTTTATCATTATTACTTTGTTTGCAGCAGGTACAGGAGTTGTAGTTGTTGACGGTTCAGGAACTACTACAACTTCTTCTTTTGTTACCGGAGATGACTCTGTAATGCTTGGATTTTTTACTACACTGCCCACTTCTGTATTAGTAGGTAATGCAGGCGGAGCAGAAGTTTTACCGTTTTGAGTAAGATTTTTTAGTTTAGCAATCATGTCATGCTTTTTTGTAGCAGTTGCGTCGTTTACATAAATCTCACAAGGACCGGATGCTTTTTTAAATTTGTTATATCCGGAAACATCTTTTTGATTGTCAAAAAACTCAACTGTAACATAATCAATACTTACATCAGTAATGATAAAAGTAATGTTATTGCTAATCCAGTTGTAGTCTTCTACAATATTTTCCGGAAGCATTCTTGTTAATTTATATGTTCCGCTTTCATCTTTTGCATATTTACAAGCGAATCCATCAAAATTCATAAAATAAAAAAAATCCCCGTTGGAAGAATCTGTGAATTGATAAGCTTTTTGGTTTTGCAATTTATTTTCTTCGTCAGTAATTTGGAATGCACCGTCAATTGTCCAAGTACAACTTGTTGCAGTACCGTTTTCTTCTTTCGAAAACTCTCTGATTTGTCCAACGCTCATTGGAAAAAATTGGTTTTTGTTATCTCCGGAATCTTGATTTATTCTGTTGAATACCGGTGAAGCATTTATGGCTAATGAACAAAATAATAATGTAACAATAAAAATACGTTTCATAATAATTAAACCTCCCGAATAACGCCATTTACTATACCCTGTATACTTCGGTTTTTTTATTTTTTCCTTAACACACAAAATTAATTAAATGAGTTTGTTTTTTAAAATAGAAAAGTAATGATGAAAACTGTAATTTTTGCTATAGTACAGTGATTTCTTGGAGGGAAAATATTATGAAAAATATGACAGATATAATCGAAAAAGATGCAATTGCGATTATGGAAAATGTAGAACATAAGGCTGTAATTGATAAATTATTAGAGTTATTAAAGAACTCAAAAAAGATAACAAATCATACAAAATTACGAGAATTAATACTTGAAAGAGAAAATATAATTTCTACCGGAATCGGTGTCGGACTTGCGATTCCTCACACTCGTCGCAATATTATAAAAGATTTTGTTGCGTCGGCCGTTTTGATTCGTGGTACAGGTTGTGAATGGAACTCAATTGATAATCAGCCTGTAAAATTTGCGATTTTAATTGCGTCTCCTCAAGATACTCACAAAGAATATTTAAAAATTCTTGCTAATTCCGTGCTTGTTTGGAAAAATGAAGAAAAGAGAAACAAAATTCTTTCAGCCAACACAGAATCAGAAATATATGATGCTTTATCAGTAATCGAGTTTGATATTTAAGTGATATAGTTATTTCATTTTACGAGGATACTGTTTGCTGTGGGATTCAAGAAAAATCTCCCAATCGTTTTGTGTCATTCTTTGGCGTGGGGGAGTTTTCTTTTTCCAAAATGCAACAAGTTTCTTTTCTTGAGTAGAATATTTCATTATAGGGAGTTCTCGTTCATCTGTAATGATGATTTCTACTCTTATTTTTTCATTATTAAGAGTTATCAGAATTTGCTGGTCATTTATTCCGTTGTTTCCAAAACTAAATAAATAAACTAAATCGACTAATCGATTATTTTCGTTGCGAAGTTTAAGTACATATTGATCCATTCTGTGGTAATAACGTAAATCTTCAAGTTGTGAAGCTATTAATATTTCATATAATTGCGAATAATCAGACATATGATCTAAGAATGAATGGATTCTATATTTTTTTAAAAAATTAAATATAGAAGAAAAAAAGTCTTTTATTTCCGGTAAATCAGCTAAATTATTCATGATTATTCTCCTATAAAAATAAAAACGTCGGATGATTTTTCCGACGCTTTTATTTTTTGTAATCTTAAGGATTAATTTTTTTTACCGGGTATTTTTCCAAATATTCATTTAATGAACAAACCGGAACAGTTTCAGATGATTTTTCACGATCCAAAGCATTTAAGATACTCATAGTCGTATCAAATGATGTAATACATGAAACTTTGTATTCTACAGCCAATCGACGGATTTTAAATCCAAGTTTACTGATATTTTTTCCTTTTGTAGGAATATTGATAATAATATCAAAACAATTTTGGCGAATCATATCGAGAACATTCGGTGTTGCATCTCCCGGATGAGGTGCTAATGCAACTTCAGAATGACCTCGTTTTTGTAAGAACTCATAAGTTCCTTTAGTAGCAGAAAGTTTATATCCTAATGATTGTAGTTTAGGAATAAAATCTAACAATTCTTCACGGTCTTTTTGTGCAACGGACAATAAAATATGACCGCTGTCCGGTACTTGAATACCAGAACCGGTAACGGCATTGTATAATGCGTCCATTCTGTTTGTTCCCAAACCAAGAACTTCTCCGGTAGATTTCATTTCCGGTCCAAGTCCCGGTTCTACCATTTTCAATTTATCAAAACTGAATACCGGTGCTTTTATTGTACAGTATGCAGGCATTTCTAATAATCCGGAACCGTAACCCAATTCTTTCAATGTTTTACCAGCCATAATTTTTGTCGCAATTTTTACCATAGGAATATTAGTAACTTTACTCAATACCGGTACGGTTCTACTTGCACGAGGATTTACTTCAATACAATAAACTTTTCCGTCAGAAATAACATACTGTACATTCATCAATCCTATTGTTCCCAATTCTCTACCGAGAGCGATAGTATGACGTTTGATTGTATTTATTTCTTCTTCAGATAAATTTGTAGGCGGATATACAGCCATAGAGTCTCCGGAATGTACGCCGGCACGTTCGATATGTTCAAATATTCCCGGAATAAAAGTATCTGTTCCGTCACAAATTGCGTCAACTTCAACTTCTTTTCCCAACAGATATTTATCAACCAAAACAGGGTGATCCGGAGAAATCTTTGTTGCAAATCGCATATAAGAAAATAACTCGTCATCGTTATAAACAATTTCCATTGCGTGACCGCCGATAACATAAGACGGACGAACAAGCACGGGATATCCCAAACGATTTGTAACACCGAGAGCTTCTTCAAAAGAATAAACAGCACGTCCTTCGGCTTGAGGAACTCCGGCACGTTGTAAAATCTGTGAAAATTTATCACGGTCTTCTGCATCATCTATTGTTTGTACTGATGACCCCAAGATTTTTACGCCGGCATCGTTCAATTTACCGGCTAAATTAATAGCTGTTTGTCCTCCGAATTGAACAATTACACCTTCCGGATTTTCTTTTTCTATTACATTTAAAACATCTTCAATATTAAGCGGTTCAAAATACAATTTATCAGATGTATCGAAATCTGTACTTACAGTTTCAGGATTATTATTAATAATTATAGATTGAATATTTTCCTCTTTAAGTCCCCATACAGAACGAACGGAACAATAGTCAAACTCTATACCTTGTCCGATACGAATAGGACCGGCACCTAAAACCATCATTTTTCTTATATCTGTAGCAACTTCAACTTCGTCTTCTTGTTCGTATGTAGAATAATAGTATGGAGTCATAGCTTCAAATTCTGCTGAACAAGTATCTACCATTTTGTAAACCGGAATTACATTGCAACGTTTTCGGAATGCACGGAACTCTAAATGGGGAACTCCGATGGTTTTTGCCAAATAAGTATCACCAAAACCGCAACGTTTTAGGCGTTTAATCAAATCTTTAATGTCATCGCTAGGATTTTGTTCTGCTATTACTTCTGCTGATAGTTTTTGCAGTGCTTCTTTTTCCAGAGCGATAATATTTTCAAATTTCTTAACAAAGAAAATATCCATTTTTGTAATTTGGACAATTTTTCCAACAGGATAATCTCTTCTTAGTAATTCAAATATTGCAAATAAACGTCTGTCGTCTGCACGGCGAAGCATTTCTTCAAGAGCTTCAGTTTCTTCTTTATCTAAGTCCGGCATTCTAGGCCCATCGACTTTTATTTCGAGTGAGCGAATTCCTTTCATTATAGAACCTTCGATAGTTCTGTCGATACTCATAATTTCACCGGTAGCTTTCATTTGAGTACCCAATTTACGATCTGCCGATGTAAATTTGTCAAATGGCCATCTCGGAATTTTTGTAACAATATAGTCAAGTGTAGGTTCAAAACAAGCAAGTGTCTTTTTTGTTACAGAGTTTTGAATCTCGTCAAGATGAAGTCCGATTGCTATTTTTGCTGAAACTTTCGCAATAGGGTAACCGGTAGCTTTTGATGCTAACGCAGATGAACGAGATACACGTGGATTTACTTCTATAATGATGTAGTTTTTTGAATATGGATCAAGTGCGAATTGTACATTACATCCACCTTCAATTTTCAACGCATCGATAATTTTCAATGCTGATGTTCGCAGCATTTGATATTCTTGATCACAAAGAGTTTGACTCGGAGCAAGAACGATACTGTCACCTGTATGGATTCCTACAGGGTCGATATTTTCCATATTACAAACAGTAATACATGTTCCGTTTGCATCACGCATTACTTCATATTCTATTTCTTTCCAACCGGCTACAGATTGCTCTAATAAAACCTGATGAATTCTTGAATGTTTAAGTCCGAGTGAACAGATATTAACAAGTTCTTCTTCGTTATTGGCAATACCGCCGCCGAGTCCACCCATTGTATACGCAGGACGAACGATTAACGGATAACCGGCTTTATTTGCAAAAGCGACGGCTTCGGTTAAATTATTTACGATTTGGCTGTCAGCAATAGGTTCTCCGATTTCTTGCATCAAATCTTTGAACATTTCACGGTCTTCAGCCTGTTTGATAGCAGAAAGAGAAGTCCCTAAAAACTTAACATTATATTTATCAAGAATCCCTTTTTCCGATAATTCAACGGCAAGGTTTAGTCCGGTTTGTCCTCCGAGTGTCGGAAGTAAACCATCCGGACGTTCTTTGTCGATAATTTTTTCTAAAGAACTGACATTTAACGGTTCCAAATAAGTTGAATCCGCCATATTCAAGTCTGTCATGATTGTGGCAGGATTTGAATTTACGAGTATTACACGTAAACCTTCTTCTTTCAATGCTTTACATGCTTGAGAACCGGCATAGTCAAACTCTGCCGCTTGACCGATGATTATCGGTCCTGAACCTATGATTAATACACTTTTTATTGATTTGTCTAAAGGCATAAAACCATCCTTAAATTATTCGCAGAGTTTTAAAAAATCTTCAAAAATATATGTGGAATCATGCGGTCCCGGTCCGGCTTCCGGATGGAATTGAACGCTGCAAACTTTTTTGCTTACACATCTGATTCCCTGTACGGTAAAATCATTTAAATTAATATGTGTAATTTCCACACCTTCAGGGATATTTTCGTTTCTTACGGCATATCCGTGATTTTGAGATGTTATTGTAACTTTTCCGGTAAGTAAATTTTTAACCGGATGATTTGCACCACGATGACCGAATTTTAATTTGAAAGTGTCGAGTCCCAGTGCAAGTGATAAAATTTGATGTCCTAAACAGATTCCGCCGATAGGAAGTTTTCCCAGTAAACCTTTTACCAATTCTACTCCGTAAGTAGTTTGTTTTGGATCTCCGGGACCGTTAGATAAGACAACAAGATCAAATCCTTTTTGTAAAACATAATCAGCTTTTACATCAGCTCGCATTACGGTAAGTCTGTGTCCCATAGCTTGCAAAGTACGAATGATACTTTGTTTTATACCGAAATCAACAACTCCGATATTTTTACCGTTACCTTCTATTACATATTCATTTTCAGTTGTTGCATCCATTACATAATCATGACTTGCAAAATCCGGAACGTTTTGGGCAAGTTGAACCATTTTGTCGTCGGGCAATTTATTTGTTGTAATAAAACCTTTCATTACTCCGCGGTTTCTGATTCTTTTTGTAATTGCACGAGTGTCAACTCCCTGTATACCGAGTAGATTATTCTTTTTTAAATAAGCATCGATAGTTCCTTGGCTTCGGAAATTATTTGGGAAATCCGCAGCTTCTTTTACTACAAATCCTCTCAAAAATGGATGCCGAGATTCGGTATCACTTTCTATATATCCATAATTTCCAATTTGCGGATAAGTCATTACTACTATTTGACCGCTGTAAGAAGGGTCAGTGAGTAATTCTTGATATCCGGTAACACCGGTATTAAAAACTACTTCGCCCTCAGTATATTCTCCGCTACCAAATGCGGTTCCTTCAAATATGGAACCATCTTCAAGTACAAGATACGCTTTTTTACACTCGTCCAAGATTAAGTCCTTTTTTTAAAGATTTGTTCTAATGCATTAAGCACTAAATCTATTTCTTCTTTTTTTATAATTAACGGTGGTAAAAATCTAACTACAGAAGTACCTGCAGGAACAGTAACAATATGATGTTCCAGTAATTCTTTTACAAGTTCTGCTGCAGAATAATCGATTTCAATTCCTAACAGAAAACCGACACCGCGAATATCTTTTATCACATTATATTTCTGCTGCAATTTTTTTAAACTTTCGACAAAATAACTACTGTTTTCTTTTACAGCGTTAAGAATGTTTTCTTTATTAAATACGTCCAATACAGCATTGGCTGCAGCGGCTACAATCGGATTTCCTCCGAATGTACTGGCGTGGTCACCGGGTTGCAATATGTTTTCAGTTTTTTCGTTTACAAAAAAAGCACCCATAGGTAAGCCGCCGGCAAGACCTTTTGCCGTAGTGAAAACATCCGGAGTACAGTCTTTGTATTGCATATGACAAAACAAAGAACCGGTACGTCCCATTCCGCATTGAACCTCATCATAAATCAAAAGAGCATCGTGTTTATCACACAAATCACGTACGCCTTTTAAGAAATCATGGCTTGCCGGATGAACTCCGCCTTCACCTTGAATCGGTTCTAATATAACAGCACAGACATCATCATCCATTAGATTTTTTACAGAATCTAAGTCGTTGTATTCTGCATAATAAACATCCGGTAATAATGGATAAAAAGGTTTCTGGTATTTTTCTTGTGCGGTCACAGTTACCGTAGCCATAGTTCTGCCGTGAAAAGAGTGGTACATGGAAATAATCTTTGTTTTATTTGTTTTCCCGTTTTGCTTTCCGTATTTACGGGCAAGTTTCAATGCTCCTTCATTAGCTTCAGCTCCGGAATTACAAAAGAAAACACGTTTTGCTCCGGTAGCATTTATTAATTTTTCAGCTAAGTCAGCAACAGGAGTACTATAGTAAAGATTACTCGTATGCCACAAAGTTTCAGCTTGTTCTTTTACCGCTTTTACAAGTTCCGGATGACAATGTCCTAAAAGGGTAACAGCTATACCGGAACCCATATCTAAGAATTTTTCTCCGTCTTTTGTATATAAAAAACAACCTTCCCCTTTTTCAAAAACTACAGGGTAGCGATTGTATGTATTTAGAATATATTTACCAGTTTTTTCTATTGTATCCATATTCAAATTCCCAGAAGATTAATTTCCTACAACCATTGTTCCTATACCGTGATCAGTAAAGATTTCCAATAAGATTGAATGTTTTTGGCGACCGTCTACGATATGAGTACGTTTTACTCCGTTAGAAATTCCGTTGATACAAGCACGAACTTTTGGAATCATTCCACCGCTGATTTCTCCTTTTTCAATCATTTGTTTTGCACGATGGATTGTAAGAGATTCTATTTTTGTTGCCGGATTACTTGGATTTTCGTAAATGCCGTCAACATCTGTAACCATGATAAGTTTATCAGCCTTTAAAGAAACTGCTACTTCACTGGCAACTTCATCGGCATTGATATTGTAGTGTTCTCCGTCAATACCTACTCCGATAGGAGCGATAACAGGGATATAACCGTTTTGATTCAACAAGTTTACAAGTGAACTGTCGATTCTTTCAATATCTCCGACAAAACCTAAATCAATATTTTTTTCTTTCTTAGTTTCCGGATCGAGAACAGTTTCCATCATTTTCTTTCTTGCTTGGATAATATTTGAATCCGCTCCGGATAGACCGACAGCTTTTCCGCCGAAATGATTAATCATACTGACAATGTCTTGATTTGTTTTTCCTACCAAGCTCATTTGAACTGCATCCATTGTTTCTTTATCAGTAACTCGTAAACCATTTACAAAAGTAGTTTCTTTTCCGATTTTTTGCAGAAAAGATGTAATTTCAGGTCCGCCGCCGTGAACAACAACTACGTTAATACCAATATAGCGAAGCAATATGAAATCTTTGATAATATCTTGTTTAAGATTATTATCAACCATTGCAGCACCGCCATATTTTATAACAAATGTTTTTGAATGAAATGTCTTAATATATGGCAATGACTCTATTAATACATCTGCTTTTTCTTCTAATTTCTCAATCATCATCTTTACCTTCCTTTGTCTTTGTTAAAAATTATGAGCGGTAATCCGCATTTATACGAACATATTCGTGAGAAAGATCTGAAGTCCATACACTCCAGCTTTTACTTCCTTTATCTAAATCAATTATAACTTTAAATGAATCTTTTTTTAATATTTGAGCAGCTTCTGCTTCATTAAAAGAAGTCGGTTCGCCGTTTTTAAATAACAAAAGATTATCAAAATAAAGTTTTAATTTAGTCGGTTTAAAATCTACGCCGCAATATCCGACAGCACACAATATTCTACCGAAATTTGCGTCTTCGCCGTAAAATGCTGTTTTTACCAAACAAGACGTTGCGACAGACATTGCAACCTGTTTTGCTTCTTTTTCTGTTTTAGCATTTTTTACGTATATTTCCACGAGCTTTGTAGCACCTTCACCGTCTTGAACAATACTTTTTGCCATAGTACAAGCTGTTATTTCTACAGCTTTTGCGAATAATCTATAATCATCTCCGTTACCGCTGATTTCTTTGTTTCCGGCTAAGCCGCTTGAAATAAGAAATGTAGAGTCGTTTGTACTCATGTCTCCGTCAACGGTAATACTGTTAAAACTTTTTTCTACTGCGGCACGAAAAGCTTTTTCCAATGCTTTTTTACTGATTTTTGCATCGGTAAAAAGGAAACTCAATGTAGTTGCCATATTTGGATGTATCATGCCGGAACCTTTTGCTACTCCGACAATGTGATATTCTTGATCTTTATTTTTAACTGTTACTCCATAGATTTTCATGCGAGTATCAGTAGTCATAATTGCTTTTGCAAAATTATTCGGGTTTTGTTCATTAATTATTTTTGCGATTTTACTTAATCCGGAAGATATCGCATTGAATGGTAATCTTTGCCCGATAACACCGGTAGACATCGGCAAAACACTGTCTGTAGGAATGTTAAATAGTTCAGAACATTCTTTACACGTATTGTACGCATCTTCTAATCCTAAATTCCCGGTACAAGCGTTAGCGTTGCCGCTGTTTACGACAACTGCACGTATTTTATTCTTAACATTCTTCTTACAAACTAAAACAGGTGCAGCTTTTACCTTATTAGTAGTAAACATTCCGGTACCGATACAATCAACATCGGCTAAAACAACACCTAAATCTAAAACGCCTTCTTTTTTGATTCCGGCGGCAACGCCGTTTGAATGAAAACCTTTTACCATTTCAATAGTAGGGCTTTCGATGAAAGAGATTTTATTATCCATACTCATTTCCTTTGAAAATAGGCACATTTCAATCTTATTACAAAAAGGGGAAAATTCTCCTGTACGACCAGTAAAGAAATTTTCCCATATCGGAGATACTTATTTTCAATTCGAAAAAATTTGATACAAAGTACTATATTTCGTTAATTTGTCAAGATGTCATACAAGGAATGAATGAACTGTTTAATGAAATGGAATTGTAATCTTTATAATATAGACGACAGACTCAAATTTTATTTGTGACAAAAGCCGAATAAAGAGTTCTCGAAACTATTTGAGTTCCGTCGCCTATCTTGTTTTATAAATTAATTTTCAAGGATGTCTCTGTGCAGACTTTCCTTATGTTTCAGCATTGCCAAAGGTACATTATAAGCGGCTTCCAGATTTTCTTTTGTAAAGACGTCTTTTGTTTTTCCTACAATAGGTTTTTCATCCCTTAAAAGAATGCATGCATTATCTGAATATTTTTCGCATAAGTTCAATTCATGAGCACAAAAAAGCAATGACATATCATTTTTATGAGAGTAGTCGGACAAATATTCTAAAGCTTTTTCTTTTTGATAATCTTCTAATGCAAAAACCGGTTCGTCCATTATTAAACTTTTAGAACCGTAAAGAAGACTGAATGCCATTATAATTCGTTGCAATTCTCCTTTGCTGACTTCTTGAGTTTTGCGAGTCAATACATCGGAAAGTTCGAAAACTTGTATCAATTCTTGTAAAAAACTTTCTTTCTTTTCTTTGTGAAAACCGTTTTCATAAACATATTGCAGTAAATCGCCGGACGGTTCTTCTGATTCAAATTCCATATTTTGAAAAACAAATGATACCGCAGCTTGGCGTTCTTCCATAGAAGTAAAATCTTTCGTATTTTTTCCGCCGATAAAGACATCGCCGCTTTCCGGAAGAACAACGCCGCCGGCTAAAAGTAACATTGTAGATTTTCCGGTTCCGTTTTCTCCGATTACAGATGTAACGCCTGTGGGGATTTCTACGGAAAAATTTTTCAATGTCGGTTCTTCCATATCCGGATAAGTATAGGTAATATCTTTTAAGATAAATTCATTCATTATGATTTTCTCCTTAAATCAGTAAAACGTTAATCAATTGTATGTTTCTTAATAAATCTCAATTATTGCGAAATATTAAAAAAAGGGTTAATGTGAAGTGTGTATTCTAACAGATTTCCGGTTAAAAGTTTTAACACGAGGCGTATTATTAATGAAAAAATTATTATTTTTTTTATTATGCAGTCTATTTGTATTCAATTTGGTAGCAAATGAAAAAATAGTATCTGCAAATTTCTCTTTTGACCATTCATTAAAAACAGATTACAAAAGGAAAGTTTCTGATGATTTCGATATAACTCGACGTATTATTAATTACAATAATTGTAATACTGCCGGTATTTTTCTTTTATCTTACAGTATTCCTACTTTTTTATGGTCAGTAGTATCGACATCTGTTTTTTCCGAACTTGTAAAATCCGGAGATGCTGATTTTGATAGTTGGGGAACGATTGCTCTGACATCCGGCTTGTTGAGTTCCGGATTATTATGCTCGGGTTTGATTTTGTTAATTTTCGGTGCAGTAAAATATCATCGTTATAAAAAATGGGGAAACCGAGAGATTTTGTATGATGTCTTCGCCGCAAGACAACGTTTATTTTCCTATTTTGCCATAGGCGGCGGTATAGCTTCCGGGATCAGTACAGCATCTCTTATAAGCTGCGGAGTAGCCATGCTCTTTTTCCCGGAAATAATTTCATCATATATTTTAGGCGGAATAGTTATCACTTCGGCAACCTTATTGACAATAGGATTACCGTTGATGATTGTCAGTTTGGCATTAAGAAGTTGGATAAAAAAAGAGTGTAGGCGACTCGATTTCGCAATATCTCAAACAAAAGATAAAGAATTGCGAATGTCAGTCAGTATACCGTTTAAAACAACATATACTAAATATTAACAGTCGGAGAAAACATGAAATTACCAGTAAAAAATAATCCCGGAAAAACATATAAGGTGTGTCCGTCAAAAATACTTGCAATCGGACTAAATTACAAAACACATATTGCAGAAAGCGATAAAATTAATGTTCGCGGTTTTACTGCGGAAGAACCTACAGAACCGGTAGTTTTTCCAAAAACTCCGAATGCAATAACAGGCAATGCAACTGCAATAAAACTTCCTGCAATAGCAGAAAGTTACGGATTTGAAACGTTGCGTACTGATTATGAAGGAGAGTTGGCTGTTATTATCGGGAAAAAATGTAAGAATGTAGCACCGGAGAAAGCACTTGATTATGTTTACGGCTATACAATTGCAAATGATGTAAGTCAGCGTAATATTCAAAATGCTGATAAATCCGGATGGTTTAGAGGTAAATCATTCGATACATTTTTACCTTTAGGACCGGAAGTTCTATTGAAAGAAGATGTTGCTGATATCCAAAATCTTCGATTAACAACACGTTTAAACGGCATTCCCGTACAAGACAGTAATACCGGCATGATGATTTTTCCGGTAAAAGAATTAGTATCATTTTTATCTCGTAATTTTACTTTAGAAGCGGGGGATATCATATTGACCGGAACACCGAGTGGCGTGGGAGAGTTGCACGTGGGAGATTCCGTAGAAATTGAAATTGAGCAAATCGGGATTTTACGCAATACGGTAGAAAAAGAATAATAACCGTAAAAAGTTCAGTAAGATTTTTTAACTAGTACGATAATGCACTTCTAAAGTCGGACAGATAATGTCAGATTTCAGAAGTGCTTTTTTTATAAGAATTCTTTTACTCCACCGAAAGTTTTTCGGTGAATCGGGCTGACTCCGAACTGTTTTATTGCATCACGATGTTCGGCGGTGGGGTAACCTTTATGTTTTGTAAAATTGTATTGCGGATAAATTTCTGCCATTTTTAGCATATAACGGTCTCGACTGACTTTTGCCAAAATAGATGCCGCCATGATTTCTTGAATCTTACTGTCGCCTTTTACTACGGCTTCTCCCGGGATTTTTAATGTTGCAGGGTAGCGATTCCCGTCAACTTGGATAAAAGTCGGCTTTATCTGAAGTTGTTTTACAGCTCGCTGCATTGCAAGAAACGTTGCTTGTAAAATATTTAGGCGATCGATTTCTTCCGGACTTGCCCAGGCAATAGCGTAAGCTACAGATTTTTGGATTATTTCATCAAAAAGCAATTCTCGTTTTCGTTCAGAAAGTTTTTTAGAATCGTTAAGACCTTCTATTTGTACTCCGTGTAAAATTACGGCGGCAGCACATACCGGTCCGGCTAAAGGTCCTCTTCCGGCTTCATCTACACCGGCAATAATAGCATCCATTTTATTTTCCTTAATTTTTTAAAGTTCCTACAAGAGTAACTTCATCTCTATCATGATAAAGATGGACTACTTTTGCATTGTTTGTATGTGGCATAAGCAAGCCGCCGGCATGTTCCAATTCTGAAATTAATTTAATCGGATTAACATGACCGAACTTAAAATTTATAACAAAAGAACGACACCAACGATTGGCAAACCATTGTGAAATCATTTGCATTACATGATGAGGTTCTTCTACCAAGTCGCAGAACAACCAATCCATCCTTGTATGCGGTACAAATTTAAAAGCATCATTTTTTTTATGAATGATGGTATCCCATTGCAATGCACCTTTTTTTAACGGGCCGTTGTCTATGGCAAAAACAGTAGCTCCACGTTTTGCCGCACTGAAACTCCAACCTCCGGGAGCCGCTCCTAAATCCACAACTAAATCGTTTTGTAACGGAGAATGTTCCAATACTCTGTAGCCTTCTTCTACTTTTAAATATGAACGTGACGGAGCTAACGGGTCATCCGCCATTCTACATTGCCCGTTATAATGAAAGTTTACTGCAATATTTAACTTGTTAAAATCTGTAACATAAACGAGTAAACCAATATGATCTCCCGGTTTTTTAGGGAAATCGTCGACCATTAGTTTTGATACTCGGGACATACGTTTTTTTAATATTTCAAAAAATGCATCTTTTATCGATTTCATTCGACGGGACAATCCCGGTTCGGCTCTGGAATCAAGAAAAACAGCATGCCATGAGCTTTCAAATTTTATATTTAACGTGTTGTTAATAAAATAATCAAATATCCGTCCGGCAAGAGTTTTTACCCCGGTATCTTCTAATATTTCACTGTTGTTTGCAAAAAAATGAGGAAAAACACAATTATTTAGTTTGCCGGAATACATTACACATCCCGGAGAATGCGTCAGCGGTTTTACATTACGCAAATCAGCCAATTCATCTCTGGTTAAAGCCTCAAAACCATTTTGGCAAATTGCAAATCCATTTTTATCACTCATTATTTTTTCCTTTATATAGTGTGAAATTGTTTTAATAACATAAGGACTTTTCCTTGTCTACTTTTCTTGTAGCCTTGAAGAAAATGTTTAAAAAAAGTATTTTCTGTGCTATATGTAAAATCCCTATATTTGATAAAGGCGGAAATCGTGACATTCAGAAAAGCTTTAGTAATTTACGTTCCAAGAGTAGGAAAGCGAAAAAAGATAAAAACGTCGCAGAAATTGTACAACATGATAAAAAAAATATCTGTAGAATCTCCGATTTTTTTCGAGACTCCGTCAGTAGAAGCGACTCACTCTTTTATTTACGAAAATTTACTAAAGAAAGAATTTGATGTGATATTGGTTGCCGGTGGAGACGGATTGGTTTCTTCTGTTTGTAACGGGCTAATGAGTGTTCCCAAAGATTTTCGAGTGCCTTTTTTGCCTTTGGCAATGGGTAGCGGAAATACTTTTTCCGAAGATTTAGGAATAAAATCAGTCAAAGATGCGATTCGGTTAATAGAAAAAGCAACAGTCCTTTCAAAAACGGATATTTTAAAAGTTAAAACAAATGAGAAAGTTTTTTATTGCGTAAATGTTCTCGGCGGCGGTTTTATTACCGATGTAGCAAAGCTTGCAGAAGAAAGCGGAAAGAAGCTGGGAGCATTTACTTATATTTGGGCTGTTATAAAAGCATTAAAGAAAATGAATAATTATAAAGTAAGATTAACAGGGCGAGATGGAAAAACCTTGTTCCAAAGTTCACGAACAGTTTTGATTTCATTTAATAATAATTGCAAAACTGGTGCAGCATTTAAAATGGCTCCGGATGCGTTGATTAATGACGGAGTTGTTGATGTTGTGGTTCTTCATGATATTTCTCGAATTGAGTTTTTTATCGGTTTTTTAAAACTTTTTAACGGCGAGCATATTTTTTGTCGTGGTTGTGAATATTTTCAGACTGACTATATAAAGGTAGAATCTTTACCGGAATTAGCACTTATGCCGGACGGAGAATTGTTCGGTAATTCGCCGTTTGAAGTAGAAGTAGTAAAAAATGAATTAGAGATTGCCTTAACGTTGAATAATTAATACTTTATATAATTAAATAATTACACTTAGTATACATGGCTTTTTAATAAAAGTATAAATTATTGACTTACAAATTAACTTCTTTTATAAGTAGTGGTTATCTTTTTAATGCGAGAAGGAGAAAGTTAAGTGGATAATTTGAAACAGTTTGATCCAGATTTATTTAATGCAATGGAAAAAGAGTTGGGACGTGAAAAATACCAGCTTGAAATGATTGCCAGTGAAAATATTGTAAGTAAGAATGTGCTTGATGCTCAAGGAAGTGTTTTGACCAATAAATATGCCGAAGGATATCCCGGAAAGCGATATTACGGCGGTTGTGAGTATGTAGATGTAGTAGAAAATCTTGCAATAGAACGAGCTAAGAAATTGTTCGATTGTGAATACGTTAATGTTCAGCCGCACTCCGGAAGTCAGGCAAATATGGGTGTTTATTTGTCAGTATTAAAACCGGGGGATAAAATATTAGGAATGTCTTTGGCACACGGCGGACATTTGACTCATGGAGCAACAGTTAATTTTTCAGGAAAAGTATTTAAATCGGTTACTTACGGAGTTTCAAAAGAAACCGGTTATATTGATTATGACGAACTTGAAGCAATTGCAAAAAAAGAAATGCCTCAAATTATCGTAGCCGGAGCCAGTGCTTATCCGAGAGTAATTGATTTTAAACGATTCAGAGAAATAGCAGATAGTGTCGGTGCTTATTTAATGGTAGATATGGCACATATTGCAGGATTAGTTGCAGCCGGAGTTCATCCGTCACCTGTTCCTTATGCTCATTTTGTTACTACGACTACACATAAAACTTTACGTGGACCTCGTGGCGGTATGATTTTAATGGGAAAAGATTTTGAAAACAAAATGGGAATTGTGGCTCCGAAAAGCGGTCGTGTAAAAATGATGAGCGAAATTATTAACAGTACAGTTTTCCCTGGTATTCAAGGCGGTCCGTTAATGCATGTAATTGCAGGAAAAGCTGTAGCATTTAAGGAAGCATTAGAGCCGTCATTTAAGGATTATCAAAATCAGGTCGTAAAAAACAGTCAGGCATTAGCTAAGAAATTACAAGAATACGGTTTTGATTTATTTTCAGGCGGTACGGACAATCATTTGATGTTAATAAATCTAAATAATAAAGGTGTTACCGGAAAACAAGCTGAAGAAGCTCTTGATAAAGCCGGAATCACTGTTAATAAAAACGGAATTCCTTTTGATACTCAACCTCCTACAGTTACCGGAGGATTACGAGTAGGAACAGCTGCATTGACAACAAGAGGAATGAAAGAAGCAGAAATGGAAACGATTGCAAATTGGATGAGTCAGATTATTTCTGATATTGATAATGTTTCACTTCAACAAGAAATTAGAAATGAAGTAAAAGCATTATGTGAAAAATTTCCGATTTACTAAAAAATATTTGGAGAGTGTTGATGATTCAAGAAAATCTTGCTTTTTTATTGGATAATTTGTCGGGAGTATGGAAAATACTTTTTAATCGTGTAATGATATTGAGTTGTTCTTCCCAGATTGTGTCAATGCTTGTGAAGTCTTTGATAAAGTCTGTTAAGAATAAAAAGTTTTCTTTAAAGGAAATGGCAAGTTATGGTGGAATGCCGTCCAGTCATACAGCATTTATTGTATCGGCAACACTTGGTTTGGGAATCGAATACGGTTGGAATTCCGGAGTTTTTGGTTTTGCTATAGTATCGGCATTGATAGTACTTGTAGATGCGGTAAAATTACGTGGAACGATAGACAGAGTGAATGAACGCTCTACTTATTTGGCTAAAGACTGTCCGGAAAGTGAGATAGGAAAAACACCTAAGCATATTGCTCACAAATTTAGTGAAGTTATAGGCGGAATTGTATTTGCGATAATTTATACTTTCCTATTTTACCTTTGTTTCAAAGGTTTTTTTGATTTTGCAAATTGATATTGTTTTTATCTTTTTTCTGTGGGCTCAGGTGACATATTGTTACCTGAGTTTTTTTTATTTTACCTTCAGGCATAAAAAAAGTGCATATTCTTTAAGAATATGCACTTTTTGCTTATAAGCTAAATGTATTTTAGTACATTCCGCCCATGCCACCCATACCGCCGGCAGGCATTGCAGGTTCAGGTTTATCAGTTTTTTCTTCAGCTATAAGTGTTTCTGTAGTTAATACTAAAGATGCAACACTTACAGCATTTTGTAATGCAGTTCTTACAACTTTTGCAGGGTCAATAACACCGGCTTCAATCATATTAATGATTTGCAATGTTTGAGCGTTAAATCCCATTCCCCATTTTTCTTGTTGTAATTTATAAATAATAACGTTTCCGTCTTCTCCGGCATTTTCTGCGATTTGGCGTAACGGATATTTTACAGCATTGAAAACAATTTTTGCACCCAATTCTTCATCCGGATCAGCAGATTTGAATCCTTCAAGAGCTTGAGCTGCATGAATCAATGTAACACCACCACCAGGAATGATACCTTCTTCTACCGCAGCACGAGTAGCGGCAAGAGCATCTTCAGCTCTCATTTTCTTTTCTTTTAATTCTACTTCAGTTGCTGCACCTACAGAAATGATTGCAACACCGTTTGACAATTTTGCAAGTCTTTCTTGTAATTTTTCTTTATCGTAATCAGAAGTAGCTGTAGAAATAGCAGAACGAATAGCTTTTACTCTGGCTTCTCTGTCTTCTTCACTTCCGGCACCTTCAGAAATAGTAGTATTTTCTTTGTCGATAGTAATGCGTTTTGCACGTCCTAAGTCAGACAATTCTACTTTTTCAAGAGACATTCCCAATTCTTCAGAAATTACACGTCCGCCTGTTAAAGTCGCAATATCACCAAGCATTTCTTTTCTTCTGTCTCCGAATCCTGGAGCTTTTACTGCACAAACTTTTAAGCTTGATTGAAGCATATTTACAACTAAAGTAGTAAGAGCTTCTCCTTCAACATCTTCAGCGATGATTAACATTGCTTTTTGCATTTGAAGAACTTTTTCTAGAATAGGAACTAAAGGTTTCATTGATGAAATCTTTTTGTCGTAGATTAAGATAAAAGCATCGTCAAAATTTACTACACCGTTTTCTGAACGAATAGCAAAGTACGGAGAAATATATCCGCGGTCAAATTGCATACCTTTAACAACTTTTACAGAGTTTTCGATTGTTTTAGATTCTTCAAGAGTGATAACGCCGTCTTTTCCTACTTCATGCATAGCATTAGCAATCAAGTTTCCGATTACTTCATCGTTATTTGCACTGATAGAAGCAACTTTTGCAATATGTGCTTCTTCTACAGGCTGGCTGTTTTTCTTGATTTCTTCTACAACGATATCACATGCTTTTTGCATACCGCGTTTTAATGACATCGGATTAGCACCGGCAGTAACATTTTTAATTCCTTCTGTTACAAGAGCTTGTGCTAAAACTGTAGCTGTAGTAGTTCCGTCACCGGCTACATCATTTGTTTTTGTAGAAACTTCTTTCACTAATTGAGCACCCATGTTTTCGTATGGATCAGGTAATTCTATTTCTTTTGCAATAGTAACACCGTCATTAGTAACTAAAGGTGCACCGAATTTTTTTTCAAGAACAACGTTTCTTCCGCGAGGTCCGAGTGTAACTTTTACCGCATTTGCTACAGCATCGATACCTTTTTTTAAAGCATCTCTTGCTTCGATTGAATACAAAATTTGTTTTGCCATGTTTTAAATCCTTTTTATTAACTTAAAATTTTATTTTATTGTTGCTCCCTCAATCATAAAAATAAAAATTGGGGATTTAATTGAAGGGAAAATAATAATTTTTTTGTAATAAGGCAAGATTTATTTTTTAAAAAAAGTAAGTATAGTTCTTGCTATAAAAATATGATACAAATAACCAAAAATTAAGAGGGGAAATCTGTAAATGAAAAAGTTATTCAGCTTATTTATTATGATGTTTATTTTGTGTTCTAATGTTTTTGCACAAGATAATAATAAGGAAGAAACTATAGAAGTTCCGTATTTTGAAATAAAACCGGAAATAGAATCTGTTACTACGGCAGAATTGGAATTTATGGATGAAGACGACACTGCGGCTGTTTCTCCGGCGTTGTCAAAATCTTCTCCGTCATTTGAAGAAGAACTATCTGCATTTGTCCGTTTTAATCGTTACGGTTCTGAAAAGTTTGTTTTCGGGCCTTACGGATTCTACGACGGAGAAATGACTTTCAGAAAAAATACTGTATTAGATTATGAAACTAACGACCAAGATGAGCTACGTTCTTATTTTCTTCTAAAAAAAATCAACGGATTCGGAGGGGCTGGATTTCGTGTAGGTTTTAAAAGAGAAAAAAAAGAATTTAAAGGTTCATCAGTATACATTGGTATTCCGTTTTCAATGTTTTATGACATAAACGACAAAGATACAGCCGCAATAAATTGGGAAGATAAAAAACTTAAAGATATTACAACAAAAAATCCACTTATTCCTACAACTTCAGAAGCTGACTATTTTACTTTCTTTTATATCGGAAGCGGTCTTGATGTCAGCGGAAAATTAAAAAGCAAAACTACAAAACTTGAAGTTTCATTAAGCAATCGTTTGCTTTTCGGTTTTACTCCTTATGCCGTAGCAGACAGAGCCGACAATTTTTACCTAGCCGACACGTTAAATGCAAAGGTAGAATTTTCACCGTTTGATTTCTTTTGCAAAGCTGTAAATGTAACATTTGAAGTCGGAGACAAACTCGATATCGTTCGTAATACATTTCATATTCAGGTAAAAAATCGAGTATGGCTTGGGTTGACATGGAAACCTGTAAAATATTTTAAATTGATAACATTACCTTTCTATTTTAAAAGTAATTGTAAATTCAAAACTGATGATACCGATTATTACTATGATTGGACAGAAAATATTTACGGTAAATACGGAGTATATTTTGGATCAGATAATATCGGTTTTGAAATAAATGTTTGTCCAGACTATTGGGCTGCGTACAGAAAAGATCCAGCAACTCCGGCTGTATCTAATACAGACAGTACTCGTGTAGTTACAATCAGTGCCGAATTAACATTGAAATATTAATTTGAGGTTTCTTTTTATGAAGAGAAAAATTTTGTTTTTTATATTTTCGTTATTTTGTGTAGCGGCATATTCGCAGCCGTTACCTTTTATATTGAATGGCAAATACGGTTACATTAATTGTGATAATAATGATGTTATTGTTTCGCCTCGATTTCTTTCTGCCGGAGAATTTAGTGAAGGTTTTGCAGTAGTGCAAGAGTTTCCTACAAGTGGATTCGGCGGTCAAGTACGTTATGGTTTTATTAATGAAAAGGGAGATTTGCAAATTCCGTTTCAATTTGAAAATGCGACTCGTTTTAAGCGAGGTTTTGCTCGTGTAAAACTCGGCGGAGCATGGGGAATGATTAATACGGAAGGTAAAATAGTCGTTCCTACATTGTATGATGACTTGTGGGCATTTCGTGAAGAGCGAGCTTTAGCTTGGAAAGACGGATATTTTGGTTACATTTCTACTGAAAATAAAATTGTAGCACCTTTTGTTTATACCGGAGGCGGACATTTTCACGACAGCCGGGCTCGTGTAAAGAAAAATGGTCGCTGGGGATTTATCGACCTTAACGGAGAAATAGTAATTGATTGTTGGTATGAAAAAGTTGATGATTTTAATGAATTGTTTGCCGGAGTAAGAGATAACGGACGTTGGGGATTTGTTGATTCTAACGGTAAAATTGTGATTGATTGTGTTTATGAAAAAATCAGTAAATTCAATGAAGAATTAGCGGCAGTTCGAGAGCGTAATCGCTGGGGATTTATTGATAAGAAGGGCGAAAAAGTTATTAAGTGTGAGTATAAGAGCGTAAAAGATTTTAGCGAAGGTTTAGCTCCGGTAAAAATCAAAGGTTCATGGGGATATATTGATAAAACCGGTAAACTTGTAATAAACAATATTTATCAGAATGCATATCGCTTTCAAGACGGGCTGGCAAAAATTAAAATTGATGGAAAATATGGTTATATAAACAAAGAAGGACGATTGATTGTAAAACCGGAATATGACAAAGTCGTTCGAATGGATGACGGGAAAACAATTCTTGTTTGCAAAAATGGATTTTTATCAAAACATTACAATTATCTAAATTGTAACGGAGAAATTGTAGCTGAAAATATTTATCGATAATAAAAAAACAAAAACGCACTCAGATTAAGGAGTGCGTTTTTTTACATATAAAGACAAAGGAGAATATATGAAGATTATAGGAATTAATGAAATTGAAAATATAAAAATAGGAAATGCCCAAAATGAAGAGGCGGCAACCGGATGTACGGTTATAATATGTGAAAACGGAGCTGTGACCGGACTCGATGTCCGTGGCGGGGGGCCGGCATCAAGAGAATCTGAACTTGTAAAACCTACGGCTGCGTCTCAATTTATTAACGCCGTTCTTTTAAGCGGGGGAAGTGCTTTCGGTCTTGATGCTGCCGGCGGTGTAATGAAATATCTGGAAAATAAAAATGTTGGCTTTGATGTGGGAGTAACCAGAGTTCCTCTGGTGTGCCAGTCGTGTATATTTGACTTAACCGTAGGCGATATGTCGGTCAGACCCGATGCAGCCATGGCAATAAAAGCTTGCGAAAATGCTGAGGAAAATAATCCTAAAATGGGAAATGTCGGAGCCGGTACTGGAGCCAGTGTAGGAAAACTGGGTGGAATGGAAACAGCCATGAAAAGCGGGCTAGGTTCGTATGCCGTTCAGATAGGAAAGCTAAAAGTTGGGGCAATTGTTGCAGTAAATGCTGTCGGTGATATATTTGATTATGATACCAATCGGATAATTGCGGGAATGCTTACGCCGGATAAAAAATCTTTTGCTAATACAGAAGAGGTAATGTATAAGGAATCAAAAAAAGTCTCAACATTGACTATGCAAAATACAACCATCGGTGTTGTAGTAACTAACGGTAAATTTACAAAAGCAGAAATGAATAAAATTGCCGCAATGGCTCATAATGGATATGCGAGAACGATTAATCCGGTACATACTTCTATGGACGGTGACAGTATATATGCTATGTCTGTCGGAAATGTTCAGGCTGATATGGATATGGTAGGAACATTGGCGGCAAATGTAATGGGACACGCTGTTTGTGACGCAGTCCGTAAAGCAACAGATGCTTACGGACTGATATCAATGACAACATTTGCAAAAGGTGTTTAAAAAAACAAAGCTGACATCAAGCCAAAATAAAATTGAGCTGTCTAAAAGTCCTTGTCAAACAGGAATAAGTATAGAATAACATTATATTTTTTACTTATTAGACAGCTCTTATCTTCAATCCCAAATTTGCAATTCTCGTGAAGTATCAATTAAGTCGTTTTCACTTAAATTATTTTCAGAACCTACTGCGATAATGTAGGATTTTGTGGAAAATGACAGTTCATTAGAATCTAACAAATTTATATACCAAGAATTTGTATCTTCTAAAGTAGACGGATGATTGTTTTCATTTATATCTATATTCTTTTTTTCTGACATAAACATATTGTGAATGCGACTGGCATTGTAGTCGTAATCCATATCAAAAAAAGCTAAACTGAATCTATTATCATTTTGATAAAAATAACTGGCAGCTCTCCAATGACCTACTATAGGAACAGACCAATTTGAATAACCTCTTTCACGAGCGTAATCGTCGCCGACTTTTGATAAAGTAAAATATAAGAAGTCTCGTTGTACTGAATCATTTTTTTCCGGTAGAACAAGCAAGTTTTTACGCAATTGCGGATAAACCAGTAAATTACTGTCATTTGAAATATTGTTAATAAATGCCATAAATTGATTTTCATCGAAATCTTTGCTTATCATAGCTACAAACATATTTTGTGATGGATTTATTCCGTACAAATAATAATCAGTACTGTCATTTTTACTGATTGTACAATCAAGTACGTCATCTACAATAGCGAATTGAATTTTATCAGTATTTTCTGTTTCTTTGGGAACGAAAGTTCCGTTATCTCCGACTGCGATAAACACTGAAACTTCATTATTGAATAAATCATCTTTATATTTTGCCAAAGACACAGCATGAATATTTTCTGTTTCTTCCAGATAAGTATCTTTGATAAAGTCCAAATCTTCAACTTCGGATTTGGTAGCATTGATATTGTCAATGTCAAAAAGCATTATTTCTTCAATTTGAAAATCTTTATTTATAGGAAATTGAGTGATACATTTTCTTATCCACGGAGAAAATGACGACGGGATGGTATAACTGCCGGTATCGTAACTGATTTCATTATTTTCAATCATTTCATTGTATTTTTCTATATCATCAATAATGTCTTCATAGTTAGAAATTTTTGTATCTTCAATTCCTAAATCCGCAAGTTTATTTTGCAAATCAAGTCCGTCTTTTTCATCTTCAAATGCTCCAGTATGGAGATTGAATGAGAAATATGACGAATCATCAAAGGTTTTCAGTACATAAGCATCGATATCATTTTTTGCCAATCGTTCTTTATCATTCACGGCAGCTTGTTCTTCTTTGTAAGAACGTACTAATATTGAATAAGGTTTTTCCGGTGAAATCGGAATATCCTCATTGGAGGTAAGTATTACGGTATTATTAAAAATATCTTCGGGTGAAGCAGAACACGCCCAAAGTCCTGAAAGATTTAGATTTCTAATAAAAGGATGATTATTTATTTCGTTACGTTTGTTTCGAGCTTCATTTATAAAGTCGAACTTTTGATCTAAAAGTACTCTATAAAAAGTTCCCGAGTCTTTTTTGTGTAAATAAATAGAAGCTTGAATATTTTCACTTTTTAATAAACTTACAAATTTCTCTGCATTCTTTTGTTCTTTAAAAGATCCTAAACATACAAACCAAGAGTCACAGAAAACGGGAATCGAAACAAATATATTAAGTAAAATGTAGCATAAAGTTTTTTTAAACATAAATCCTCTGTGAGCATTGAAGTAATTCTTACTAATAATAACGAGGCCAATAACGACCTTTTTTTTCTTTCATTTTAAATTTTTCTACACCTAATATATAGCGTAACTGTTTACGTTTCATCATATCTTCTTTTTTCCCGGATTTATATATTTTCCCTTTTTCCATCAACATTACGTGGGTTATTTCCGGAATAATTTCTTCGATATGGTGAGTAACAAAAATTATTTGCATTCCGTCGGCAATCATTTTTCCTAAAAAGTTTAGAAAATCGTCACGACTTGCAATATCAAGTCCGCTGCAAGGTTCATCTAAAATAATTAGTTGTGGTTTAAAAACTAATGCTCTTCCGATTAATGCTCTTTTTTGTTCACCTTGCGATAAAGTTTCAAATGGGCGATTTGCCATCGGAGTCAATCGCAAAAACTCCATGATTTCTTTTACTCTGTCAATTTGCCATTGTTGAGCGTCTTGATGTAATCCGATACTTGAGAAAAATCCTGAAAGAATTACATCGTGTACGCAAGTATTTCCGTTGTAGTCATGTTGCAAACGGTCGCTGACAACTCCGATTTTTTTTCGTAAATCCCAAATGTTTGTCTCACCGAATTTCTTGCCGTATATCGAAATCGAACCTTCAGACGGATAAACTAACGTAGATAAAATTTTTAGCATAAAAGATTTTCCACTGCCGTTACGTCCGATAATTGCCCAATTTTCACCCTTGTTAATGGAGAAAGATATGTCTTTTATGATGTAATGTTTGTCTCTTATAATGGATATATTTTCAGCTTTTAATATTTCTTGTGATTCTTCGTTATTGATGGTTTCCATATTTTTGCCTTTATTTTTTAGATGAAAGATAAAAAAAGCGGCATCAATTAATGAAGTGCACAAATTATTAGACACTTCATTAATGAGATGCCGCCGTTACTAAAATTCTAGCAGTGACAAAATTTTATAGTTTGTCTATTCCAAACTTATAGTTTGTCATTAGAACCTAATACATTAACAATTTTGTGCATGTACAATTTTTTCATATTGTCACGAGCAGGACCTAAGTATTTTCTAGGGTCAAATTCTGCTGGCTTTTCAGCAAAAACTTTTCTGATTGCAGCAGTCATAGCCAAACGGCTGTCTGAGTCAATGTTGATTTTACATACAGCAGATTCTGAAGCTTTTCTTAATTGTTCTTCAGGAATACCGATTGCAGCTTCAAGTTTTCCGCCGAATTGGTTGATAGTATTTACTTCATCCATAGGAACTGAAGAAGATCCGTGAAGAACGATAGGGAAACCAGGAAGTTCTGTTTCGATTTCTTTTAAAACATCAAAAGCTAGTGGAGGTGGAACATAAACACCGTTTACTAATTCACATTGTTCTGGTTTGAATTTGTGAGCTCCGTGAGAAGTTCCGATAGAGATTGCAAGAGAATCTACACCAGTTTTAGAAACGAAATCTTTTACTTCTTCCGGTTTAGTGTAGTGGCTTTCTTCTGCACTAACTTCATCTTCTACACCTGCAAGAACTCCCAATTCTCCTTCTACAGTAACATCAAATTGATGAGCATATTCTACAACTTTTTTTGTAAGAGCTACGTTTTCATCGTAAGGAAGGTGAGAACCGTCGATCATTACAGATGAAAATCCCATATCAATACATGATTTACAAGTTTCAAAAGAATCACCGTGGTCTAAGTGAAGAACGATTTGTGGTTTTTCACAACCCAATTCTTTTGCGTATTCTACAGCACCTTGTGCCATATAACGTAAAATAGTAGCGTTAGCGTACTGACGAGCACCTTTTGATACCTGCATGATTACAGGTGATTTTGTTTCAACAGCAGCTTGTACAATCGCTTGCATTTGTTCCATTGTATTGAAGTTAAATGCAGGAATTGCATATCCGCCATCAACAGCTTTTTTAAACATCTCTTTTGTATTTACGAGACCCAAATCTTTGTAAGAAATCATGTCATTTCTCCTTTTAAATAGGTTAATTTTGGCAAAAAATATCAGAAAAACTATTACTTGTCAAATATGACAAAATGAATGAATAACATCATTTTTTTATATTAACCACTTTATTTTTGTTATTTTATTGTTATAAAAGTATGAATCTTTTATAAGGAAGAAACTATAAATGACAACCAGAGTAGCTATTATCAGTATTGTTGTAGAAAACGACGAAGCCATAGAAAAAATAAACGAGTATTTACATAAATATAAACAATACATTTTAGGAAGAATGGGGATTCCTTATAGAGAACGTAAGATTTCGGTAATAAGTATTGTTTTGGACGCACCTGAGGATAAAATTTCAGCATTATCCGGGAAATTAGGGCGTTTAGACGGAGTGTCTATAAAAACGGTTTATTCTCGAAAATCATTTGATTTAACTGAGTAGGAAAGGAAAATATGAAAGAATTAATAGATAAATTAGCAGAAACACAATCTCTTACAAAAGATGAAATCGTTCTTTTATTGGATAACAGAACTGCTTTATTATCAGAATATTTATTTGAAAAATCTCGTGAAGTAAGAGAAAAATATTACGGAAAAGATGTTTATATCAGAGGGCTGATTGAGTTTACCAATTATTGCAAAAATGATTGTTTTTATTGCGGAATAAGAAAATCCAATAAAAATACTTGTCGCTATCGTTTGACTCCGGAGGAAATTATCGAGTGTTGTCAAATGGGATATGATTTAGGATTTCGAACATTTGTATTGCAAGGTGGCGAAGATTCGGAATATTCCGATATGAAAATTATAGAATTAATTTGGTTAATCAAAGAAAAATATTCCGATTGTGCATTAACATTATCTGTCGGTGAGCGAACTTATGAAACCTATGCTGCCTTTTTAGGTGCCGGAGCAGATCGTTATTTATTACGTCATGAAACTGCAAATCCTACTCATTATCATCGTCTTCATCCACCTAAAATGTCCTGTGAAGAACGAAAGAAAAATTTGCACAATTTGAAAAAGCTCGGGTTCCAAACCGGTGCCGGTTTTATGGTGGGATCTCCTTGGCAAACTACGGAATATATAGCTGAAGATTTATTATTTCTGAAAGATTTGCAACCTGAAATGGTAGGAATCGGACCGTTTTTACCTCATCACGATACGCCTTTTGCAAAAATGGAAAAAGGATCATTAGAATTAACATTATTTTTGTTGGGAATGTTGCGACTTTTATTACCTAAAGTTTTGCTGCCAGCTACTACGGCATTAGGTTCAATTGCACCGGACGGTAGGGAAAGGGGACTCTTAGCCGGTGCTAATGTTGTTATGCCGAACTTGTCGCCTAAAAGCGTGCGAGAAAAGTATCTTTTGTATGATGATAAACTTTCTACCGGAGAAGAAGCAGCTGAAAGTAAAGACGCATTAGAGGCAAAAATAAAATCAATCGGTTATAATATTGTAATGTCTCGCGGCGATGCACTTCGTTAATATTAGGAATGTGGTATGAACGATAATTATCAAGAAAATTTTAAACAACGGCTTCAAGAGATTACGGACAAAATAGTACCTGAAATTTGTGAATTTTATGGATATTTAGAAAAGTATCCATACATGGGAGCTGCACATGAAATTGGGAAAAAAATAATTGCGGAAGTTCAAAATGCACCTACTATTAATATAGAAGACAGTTGTTGGTATCGAGGACGACCTGTACACGATTCACATATTATGACATCAACGGAAATGCTTCCGCCGGATCCGGAAAAAGTTTCAATAGGGGAAGGTCGCTTTAATCATTACGGGCAAAGTCATTTTTATTTAAGTCAGTCAAAAAAATTGTGTTTTCATGAAATTAATCGCAATATGAATGCAATTTGCTGGATTCAACAAATTTATATTCGCAGAATTGAAAATATTATAGATTTAAGTTTTTACCTGGACAGCAGTAATATAAATTCTGTTCCGTTGGTATTCGGCGGGATAATGACATCCGGAGCGATTCGTCGTCCCGTACGTAAAGATAAATGCTGGAAACCTGAATATTTTGTACCGAGATTTATTGCGGATGTATGCAAATCGAACGGAATCAACGGGATTTTGTACAGCAGTGCGGTAGATTACGGGTGTAATCTGGTAGTTTTTGATATGGAATCGCTTGATTTTTGTTTTGCCGGTATTCCGGAAATATTTCAATTCCCGGAATTTTGACAAGAATTATTAATTAATTCTGAATGCAGACATTCTGCCCAATCCGGGAGCTTGAGTTTTATCTGGGTTGTTAATATCAAGTTCTTGTACGTTATCTATAAAATAGCAATAAGAATAATTTCCTGTAGACAACGGCAACGAAACTTCCCAATATCCGGCAGAATCTTTTGTCATAGCGTATGTAAAAGGGCTGAAATTCGCATTGGAACATAGCAGATTTACAATAGATGCATTCGGAGCATAAACTCTGAATGTCACTTTTTTTACTTGTCCACCTCGCTCGGTGATTTCTTCTATTTCCGGAGAGTTATTAAAATATTTTACTTTATTCGGAATCGTAACTTTTGCCAAACTGTTACCATAGTTGTCTGTATGACTGATACAATTTTCCGGAACAGTCCAAAAACCGTTGATATTTAATCTGTATACAAAATCAGTTTTATCAGTATAAGGAAGCTTACAATAATATACTCCGTACAAACTTGTATCAAAGTAATGTTGTTTTTCCCAATTATCCAAGTTTGTTACTAAGAAAATTTCTTGTCGCCCGGCATTTTCCGGCGGTAAAGTTAAGATTATACAATCCTTAGTAAAAATCGGAGAACCGGCAGTTTTTAATTGATTTACATCGACACGTCTGATGACTTGTTCATCAGAAAAAGTCGAAACCAACGAACATAAGATAAATAAAGCAGTGAATATATATTTTTTCATATTGTTACACATTCCTTGTATCTAAAAATTTCGGCAAAAATCAGAGTCATATGGATTTTTTTTCAAAACGTCAGTGTTTTCGCTGTTTTTACTATTTAATTTCTCGGAAAGATTCCGAGAAACTTAATGAGAGGTTTGACATTAAAAATTGCTGATTAAGACTATAGAAAAAAAATATTTTTTTTGACATTATCAGCATGTTTTTATTGCAACCAAATTTAAAATAAAAAGAGAATCTTATGCCGAAATTTGAGGATCTTCCTTATTTAAAGGAAAAAATTGCTTCGATTGCCGATGAAACTGAAGTTATGAAAAGAAAAGGCAGAACGCCGAATTTGGTAAAACTTCCGCAAGAGGAAAAACTCGAACCGAGTGAATCTTATGATGAGTTGTTATCTGATGATTTACTTGATGATATCTTGGGCGAGGATGATTTGATGTCATCTGTAGCCAAAGAAAAAGAGCGATCTCGTAATCTTGAAGAAGCCATGGAACAATCGGAACAAAAAGTAGTAAAGCCTGAGGGTGATTTTCTTGATAATCTTGAAACTTTCTTTGAAGATAATGAAAGTGATAATATCACGGAAATATCTGTAGATGATTCCGAGCCGCAAAGCGGAGAGTTCGATTTTCTGTCATCATTGGATGATTTGCCTACAAATGATACGCAATCTGAAGACGATTCGTTATTTGTTGACAATGAAAATCAGAATGTAGCAGATGAAATGACTTTTGATACTGAGGATGTTTCGGATATCTTCAATGAAGAAACTCCGGAGGAAAATATTATTTCTTCATTAGAAGATGTTGCAGATGAAGAAGTGACTGATTTTTCAGATTTGCAAACTCAAGAAGAAGATGTTGTTGCGACTCAAGATACAAACGAAGCTGATATTATCGATTTGGGAGATATGTCAATAGACACTTTAGACGGCAACAACAGTGGTTTGGATTCATTGATAATAGAAGATATTCCGGAAATTTCAATGATGAATAATGACCAATTCTCTTCTGATGATTTTAATATAGACTCATTATTGTCGGCTGATTCTTTGAGTGATTTTGATAATCTTGATATGCCTATTCAGGAAGAAAGTGAACCTACAGTTACGGCATCTGATGATATAGATTTACTTGGCGGTCTTGAAGATATTTCTTTAGATTCTCCGGTAAGCGAGCCGGCAGTACTATCTGAAAGTGACGAAATAGAAACTTTGCCTTCACTGGATGAGCTTGACAATGTCAATTCGTCTCAAGATGACATCGATGCATTATTGGGAGATTCTTCACTGGACGAACTTGACGATATCAGTGCAGTTTCAGATTCTGCTGATTCAAATCAAATACCGGATTTACCGAGTCTTTCCATAGACGGAGATGATGGTGAAATTGATTTATCAAATATGCTCAGTGATTTTTCTATAGATAATGATGATGATGATAGTTCATTGGATTTGTCATCATTAGACGATTTGAATATTTCTGATGATAAATCATCTGAAGACAGCTTACCCGGATTGGATGGCTTTGATTTTTCGGGAATGGATTCGCTTTCCGATTTACCTTCAGATGAAATAGAATCGACAACATCATCTGCAGCTTCATCATTTGTTCCGGAAGAAGAAGAGAATTATGACGAACCGGCAAGTGAAGAATATTCGGATACAAGCGGTGACAAAATAGAGTTATCGCCGGAAGAACGCAAAAAAGTTGTTATCAGAATTTCTACGTTCCCTAAAGAAGCAGAAGTAAAAATAGCTAAAGCTATAGTAAATTCTAAATATTCAGAAGAAAAAGTTTATCCGTTAGTTAAGTTACTTGCAGAACACGGCAAACAAGAAGCGATTATTGCACAATACGAAAAATTAACAGGCGATAAATCACTTCACAATGTAGTGCTGGTTCGTATGACAGGAGAGGAATACGAAAGAAAACAAAAATCATTCCTTTCAATGATAGAGCGAAATGTTTTGCCTATTTTAGCAAGAACAGCAGCATTGATTGTAATGGTTGCCGTTTTGGTAATGTTCTATGTAACGATTCTTTATCCTACATATACGGCAAGCAAATATTACAAATTGGGTAAGAAAAACATTGATGAAAATAAATACGAGTATGCAGAACAAAACTTTAACAAAGCATACCAAGTACAGCCTCGTTATCGTGAAATTATCGCATATGCAAGAAAATTCCGAGATCACGAAAGATATTTTGCCGCAGAACGTAAATATCAAATGGCAGCAGAGCAACGTGACGACAGAATATTGGACTTTGAATACGGGGAATTTTTGCGTGATATTGAAAAGTATGAAAAATCTTTATCAATGTTCAATTATTGGATAGACAAAAAACGTGATGATTTGGACGCCAGAAACGGGCGAGGGGAAACTTACTTAAAATGGGCTGAAATCGAGCCGTCTAAGCTTGAAGATGCAGAAAATGAATTTTTAAATATTCTTGACTATAAGTTAGATCATGCAGATGCAATTAATAATCTGTTGGCGACTTATATAAAAATGGATAATCGCAAAAAAGTTCTTGATACTTATCATTGGGCGGGAGCTTATTTGAAGAAACAAGATTATAAGACTCAAATAAAAACTGCCGGTTATTTGATAGACAGCGGAGATTTGAATGAAGCTCGCAGAATATTGACAAATATAAGCGAGTCTGTGCCTAAAAAAACACCTTATCCGGAATATGATTATCAGTTGGCTCGTTATAATAAGGCACTTCTTGTGCGACCGGATGAAAGAAAAAACTTGGAAAATGCTTTAGCTAAAAGCCAAATGCTTTCCGGTGCAGATATCAAACAAATATTTGGTTCTGAAAAAGCTTTCAATAAATTTCAAGCTAATGTTTACAATGATTTGGGTGAAAATTATTATGAAACATCAAGAACTGACATCAGAGCATTTAAAATGTTTGATCGTGCAGCAGTGTTGAATCCTGATTTCGGAAAAGCTTTTTATAACTTGGGAAATTTTGCATATTTGACTAAAGCCGATCGTGAAGAAGCGTTGCGTTATTATACAGATGCGGAATCTAAAGGTTTCAGTAATGATATCATGACATACAACATGGGCTGGTTGTATTACAAAAAAGGTGATTTTGATAAAGCTCACGGAAAAATAGATAAGTTATTAAAGAAAAATCCTGATGTTGATTCTTTAAAATTTATGAAAGGAACAATCTTGTTAAATATGTCACAGTATGATTTGGCATACAGTGAATTGCTTGAAGTTCATGATAAATTCAATACTTTCCGTCAAGGAAACGGACCGTTAGATCTTGATTTGAAAGAACATCAAAATGCAGTGAAAATGTTGTATCAATCTTCAAATAACCTGGGAGCTGCATTATACGGAAAGTATCGTAAAACAAAAAAACATCAGTATTTTGCTGATTCATTAAGATATTTTACCGAAGCCGTTAAATATTTTGACATTATGGATCCGGTAGGCGTTCCGAGAACACATTCCGGAGGAACATCAGAAAAAGCTGTACCGTATTTGAACTTGAAAATGTCATTGTATCCGGATGTTTTCGGAAAAACACAAAATGCTTTGATTGATGACGATTTTAATCAATACGAGTATTTTTATTAAAAAAAAGGAATAAAAGTGATAGGGCTGGGAATAGATTTGTGTGAAGTAAAGCGGTTTGAACGATTGCAAGAGAATGAACTTTTTTTGCAAAGAGTTTTTTCTGCCGACGAGATAGCTTATTGTAAAAAACGAACACAAAGTGCCCAGTCCTTTGCTGCTCGTTTTGCTGCAAAAGAAGCATTCGGGAAAGCTCTCGGAATAGGAATCAGCGGCGGCGTGACTTTGCGAGAAGTAGAAGTAAAGCACGATGAGATGAATAAGCCGTTTTTGGAATTGTCGGGAGAGACAAAAAATATTGCAGCGAAATTCGGTGTTACGAAAATACATGTTTCGTTGACTCATGAAAAAGACATGGCTGCAGCTGTTGTGATACTAGAATAAAATCAGGAGAGACAAATTATATGGATTTTTTGGATGAAACATCTTACAGAAAAGGCGTTACATATCTTTCGAGAGAACCGATTCGTTGTCCGGTTTGCGGACATGAGTTTTATCAGGAAAAATTACAAAGCGGCGGCGGACGTTTGATTGCAGGAGAATTGACAGACTTTTTGCATCGTTTGTACAAACCAAGCCAAAAGTTTGGAAATGTTTATCCGTTGATTTATACTCCGGTTGTTTGCCCGGATTGTTTTTATGCAAGCTTGCCGCAAGACTTTTTGAAAGTGCCGTCAGATGTAGCCGAAGAATTGCAAAGCAGAATAAAAGAGCGAATGACAGAAGCTACAAAGCTTATCGGAACGCCTGTAGATTTTTCAAAGGCAAGAACTTTAGAATCCGGAGCGGTAGCTTATGTTTTGGCAATGCATTGCTATGATTTTTTCCCTCCGAAAAAATTTATTCCTGTTATAAAACAGGCTCTTTGTTCAATAAAAGCTGCGTTTTTGTTTGAAGATTTAAATAAAGAACAACCGGAAAAATATTATGACTTTTTGGCGTCGGTTTTTTATAAGAAAGCGTTGTTCTTGTATCAATATGCAATAGAATTGAATCAATCAAAACAACAGATAATGGAAGAAATGAAAGTTTTGGGTCCGGATTTGGATAAAGATTACGGATATGACGGAGTAACATTTTTGATTGCTACATTGTTGTTGCGATACGGAGACACATCAGATCCGGAGCAAAGAGCGAAAGATTTGGAAGAAGCAAAATTGTATTACGGGAAAATATTCGGAATGGGAAAATCAGATTCTAATAAACCGCAAGAGATTTTGAATAAAGCTAGAGATTGTTATGATGAAATTTCCAAATTGCAAAAGGCGGCAGAAAGTGAATGTCAAACTGACTCTGTCCTATGACGGAACTGATTTCTACGGATTTCAAGCTCAAGACGGACTTCCGACAGTAGCCGGGGAAATTGAAAAAGCATTACAAAAAATATTAGGTGAAGTCCCGGAAATTGTTTGTGCAGGTCGTACCGATAAAGGTGTTCATGCCGACGGTCAGGTAATCAATTTTCATACATCTCTTGATAAAATGAAAGAATACAATTGGTTACGGGCATTAAACAGCATTTTACCTCGTTCTGTTCGAATCACACATTGTGAGTTTATGCCGGAAGAATGGAGTGCCAGATTTGATGCGAAAGCCCGGGAGTATCATTATTTTTTAGTAAATCAGAGGTTTCCCGATGCTCGCCGAATGAGATTTGCATCATTTTGTTATTATGATTTAGATGTAGAGCAGCTCAATCAATATTGTAAGTATTTAGTAGGCGAGCATGATTTTACTTCATTCAGTGCGGCAGACGACCCGAGCCGAACAAAAATTCGTCAGATTTATAAACTTGACACAATGCGAGACGGCGACCTTGTAACATTGCGTGTGATAGGAAGTGCATTTTTACACAATATGGTGCGTATTATTACCGGGACATTACTTACTTTATATCGTAAAGGTGAGCCGCCGATTCGAATGAAAGAAATATTGGACGGACAAAACAGACAGCTTGCTCGTGATACAATAGAGCCGAACGGCTTAGTTTTTAAAAGAGTTTATTATGATGAAAAGGAGATTCCGCAATGACAAATACACAGCAAGAATATTTAAAATCATTACTTGCACCGCTGGGATTTGCGGATAAATTAAAAAACTTTTGTGATTTTTTAGATTTTCTGGCGGAAAAGAATCAAGAATTGAATGTGATTTCAAGAAAACTTCCGATTGAAACTATAATATTGGAACATTTATATGATTGTGTCGGAGGATTTGAATATTTTAAGCCGTTTTCTGTGATTACGGATTTGGGAAGCGGCGGCGGATTTCCCGGATTGCTGTTAGGTATTGCGTTCCCGGATAAAATCGTGAATTTAGTGGAAAAAAGCCCTAAAAAAACGGCGTACTTAAATGAGGCAGTAAAAACATTAGGATTAAAAAATGTTCGCGTTCATTCTTGCCTAGTGAATGATTTTCATGAAAAAACAGACGTTTTTACTTGCAGAGCTTTTAAAGCTACCGAACAGATAATACAAATGACAATGCCGTATTTTAAAAAAGGGACGCCGTATTTACTTTTTAAAGGGCGTAAGGAAACAATTGATATGGAATTGTCGCAAATAAAAGGATTGAAATACATAACTAAATTGGAAAAAATATGTCCTGAAATAAAAGATAAGGAACGTTATTTATTATTTTTACAAAACCAAAATTAAGGAGAAAAGCTCGTGAAAAAATTATTATTTACTCTATCAATACTTGCGATGTTTACTTTAGTCGGATGTAATCCTTGTAAAGTAGGCGATTGTACTTGTATTATGTGGACATTTGAAAATGATACAAATGAAACTGTAGTTGTCAGTGATTTAAAAGACGGAACATTTTCAACAGTGACTATACCACCATATGCATTTGTAGATGTTTATGTAGAAAGTGCAGCGGAAGTTTTAGAATTTGATTATAAGCCAAAAGAAAGTGTTAATGTAAAAAAAGGGAAAAACTATACTTATGTGTTTTATAAGTAAAAAATAAAAAACTTGATATATGAGGGAAGGACGAAAAGCCTTCCCTTATTTTTTTTGTGAAGGTTGTTGTAAATTTATCCGAGTAAATAAAATACCGCTTATGATTGCTGTAAGTGGGGCAACAGTGACAATCCCGAAAGAACCTATGATTGTATGTATAATTTCAGCTGCAACATATTTATAATTGAGCATTAATTCGATAGGTGTACCTTGAGCCATAAAAACCATAAGAAGTGAAATGAAACTGCCGGAGTATGCCAGTAATAATGTAGTGGTAGTAGAACCGCATGCAGCGGTCCCTACGGCAAATCCGGAAGCAATGGCTTCTTTTGCTGTAATTGTCGGTTTTTTCAGAACTACTTCGTGCACGGCAGAACAAATATCTACCGATAAATCCATTACAGCTCCCGATGCACCTAAAAATATTGAAGCGATAAAAATTTTTGTCAAATCTAAATGTTGATATCCTGCATATAAAAGACTTTCACTCGATTCCATTACGGCTCCGTGAATTTTGAATAAATCGGTAAAAAAATAACCTAAAATCATTGTAATCAAAATGCTTGATATTGAGCCTAAAACCGAAGCTAAAAAACGGATATCCAGCCCGTAAATCATACTGAGAATGATACAATTTAATAATAAAACCAATCCTATAGATATAAAAATAGGATTCCAACCTTTTAAAAGGCATGGAACTAAGAATTTCCATATTAACAAGATAGTATTTATGAAAGATAAAATTGTTCGTAATCCGGCACTTCGTGTGAATAATAGCAATGCCAATAAAAATAAGCCGACTAAAATAAGTTCTTTATCTAAACGGAAGTGGTCTATCATAAAAACCGTAGATATTTTACCTTTGTCATGGCTGACGACAGCAAAGGCTTTTTCATTTGTCGCAAATAGTTTGTCTTGTGCCAGTGAACCGTTGAGGCGATTTATCGCCGTAGTTTCTTGTCCTGCAAATTTTCCGTTTAATATACGGATATAACAGCGTTGTTCTCCGCTGCGGATAAGTCCGGTATCAATGATTGTACTTTCATCGGTTGATAAAACCAGGACTTTTACTTTATCTGCATTTTTAAAAGACAACGCCCCTTCAAATCCTGTAGGAATGACTACAAGTATAAACATGAGAATTAATGAAAATATAATAGGAATGAAGGTTTTCTTAGAAGTAAAATAAATCATGATAAATCGATGAACTATTTCACCATTAAGAGTGAAGCTAACTTTTTGAAAATTTCAGTATTATCATAATATCCGCTAAAGTCTTTTGCTCCTACACCTTTTGCAAATACAGCGACAGGTAACCCGGAATGAGAATAACTTCCGAAGTTAAGTCCGGCTTTATTATTTAAAATATGAGTAATTGTTACGGAAAACGGATTGTACGTCCCGTACAGAACCTGCTGTTCTTGAGAATATTTGCTTATATTATATTTTGACAAGGCCAATTCGTATGCATTTTTCAGTCGCTGTATTTCATATTCGGTTAAAGTCAAACGATCTTTTTTATCATCACTTATTTTTAAACCAAACAAAGTTTCCACATCTTTCATTGCATTTTCAAACGAGACATTGTTTTTTTTGTAATTAGCTACGTACTCTTCATCAAATTTTGCGTATGAAATTTTTTGATTTGCCAAAGTATCGAGGTAAGTATCGTAATTTGTTCCGGCAAATCCTATGGATAAACCGCCGGTTTCATGGTCACCGGTAACTAAAATCAAAGTATCGGTCGGATGTTTTTCCGCAAAATCAATTGCAACTTGTACTGCATCGGTCAATGCCAATACATCATGGACTATACTTCCGGCATCATTTGCATGACAAGCCCAATCTATTTTGCCGGCTTCACACATCATAAAAAATCCGGTTTTATTATAAATGACATCAATTCCTTTTTTTACATAATCAGCCAGAGACCAATAATTTTTCTTTCGGTCAATATTGTAAGCTAAGGTATTGGAATCGGCTAAATGTTCATCTATTAAAATGACTTTTTTATCGAAAGCTGTAATCTTTTTTGCTTCTTTTTGAGTTTTGGCAATTTTATAACCGGCTTTTTCTGCTAATTGATAAAGATTTTCTTTGCCTTTTCCGTAACCTTCAGGTTTTATAAAAGCACCTCCGGCAAAATATTCAAAACCGGACTGAGTAAGTTCTACTCCTATATTATAGTAATTACTGCGGCTTGATTGGTGAGCATAAAATGCAGCCGGAGTTGCGTGATTTATATTTACGGATGTGACAATTCCGATTTTATAATTTTTTTGTTTGTGTAATTTTTCGGCGATTGTTTCATAAGGAACTTTCCCGGTTTCATCCATATTTAACATTCCGGAATAAGTTTTTTTACCGGAAGCAATAGAAGTAGCCGTAGATGCCGAATCCGGAGCAAAACTACAAGAATCGTAAGTTACGGCAGAACCGACAAAGTCAAAGTTCATAAAGTTAAGTTTTTTCGGACCGTCCAAAACTGCACCTTTACGCTGAGAAAAACTTTTACTAGGCAAAGCCTGTTCATCATCATTATCTTCCAATGCACCGAGATAATCTGCCGCAGTTTGGAATTGCGGATAGCTCATTCCGTCACCGATAAATAAAAAAATGTACTTGGGTGATTTTGCGACTAGCGATAATGATATTAATAAACAAAGAAGAACAAAAAATATTTTTCTTGTATTCACAGTAATTCCTTTTTTTAAAGTATTTTGCCGGCTGTATTGTAATACTATAAAGTTTAAATACAAACTTTTTCCGGTAAAAAGAACAGACTTCTCATTTTCTATTAATGTTCAAAAGTTGTATGATAGCATTTGATTTTTTCAAACACAAAGGCAGGTGTATATGAATATATTGCAATTTATAAACTCAAAAGACATCAGAGAACATTTAGAAGCAATAAATTATCAGTTTGACTCTCTTGAAGCTGCATGGCTTATTTATCAAAGTGACAATGCGACAATAACAGAAAAACATAATGCCTGGCGAGAACTTATCGAGACAATGCCGGATTGCGAAATCGTCGAACGTTTTAATACAAAGGCACAGCCGAGTCTGCATGAATATCTGAAAAAATATATTGATACGGAAACGTCGCTTATTAACGATTTTTTTGTTCCTGCCAAGGACTGGATATATACGCTTGAATGGAAGGAGAATGATGAATGGTTTAATTTGGATAAATATTTCAAAACGTTTGATTCGACACAAACTACATTTTTAGAAGAGTCGAAAGAATGGCGACAGGCGTGTATTTATCGTATAAAAAAACAAAAGGCTGAAAGTACGCAACATATAACCGTAACTTTCAATCAAGACAATCAGCCTTGCAAATATGACATTGAAGGATATTCATCAAATATTCTTGATATTCTCTATGATGTTTTCGAAGGATTATGGTTTGCATTTCCGACTCCGTTTGTTCCCGGCGATATTGTTTGTCAATATAATGAACATAACAACGAGACATTCGGTTTTTGTAGGGGAGCGTTTGTTCTCAAAGGGATTACTGACGATACGGCTCATGAAAGAATAAAAAAAACTGGTGATACAAGTGATATGAATGCGTGGGGATTTTTTCAGTATGACGACGGTATGGTTTATAGTGAAGTAATGTTTAATTATATGAATCTTGAATATTATCGAGGTTCGCTTACGGGTAAAAAAAGAATATTAAAAGCACTCGGTAATTTTATAAAAGGCAAAATCGATGTCGGACTTTTATGTAATGCTTACTATTATATTATATGTGATACAAACGCCGAAGCAGCATTGCCCGGCGGTATTACGGATGAAGGTTTAAAACTTGTCGGTATAAAAGATTAATTTTTTTTCAACTTGCTTTATAATCTAACTACACTATTAAAAAGTTGCATTTTTCACATTATTCCTTTATAACCTTTCTATCTTTTTTCTGGAGATGGAAAATGCAAATGTTACGATTTGAAATAAAAAACAAACCGCAATTCGGTGACAGTCACAGTGCAGGGACTTTAAAAACTATTCTTGAAGATACGGGAATTGAATTATCTTCATTAGAAACAATCAAAGCATATAATATTAACGAAGCTCTTTCACCTACGGAAGCACAACAGATAAAGAATGATCTTTTGTGTGATGCTGTTTATCAAGAAAGCCGTGAAGGTTTTGCTTATGCAAAAGAGTTGGATTATGACTTTGCAATAGAAGTCGCATATAAAAACGGAGTTACTGACAATGTCGGACGTACAACAGCCAGAGGTATGAGCTTTATTCTCGGCAGAGATGTTAATTTCGGAAACGTACGTTCATCTGCTGTTTACTTTTTTAAAGGGAAAGCCGGCGAAGAAGCAAAAATCAGTATTGCCGAAAATGTTCTTTGTAATACATTAATCGAAGATTACAGAATATTCACTCGTGAATCATTTTCACCTATTGATTATTTTTCATATCAACCGGAAAATACAGGAAAGCCATATTTTGATGTTATTAATTTGGAAGTTTCCGATGCTGAATTGGAAAAAATTTCTGCCGACAGAGTTCTTTCATTAACATTAGAAGAAATGAAAGCTATTCGTGAATATTTTCGCAAAGACAGCGTAAAAGCTGCACGTGAAAAAATGGGACTTCCTACAGATCCTACAGATGTGGAAATGGAACTTTTCGGACAGACTTGGTCTGAACATTGTAAACATAAAATTTTTGCAGCAGAAGTTAATTATAAAGACGGTAATGAAACAAAAACTATCAAGAATCTTTTCAAAACTTATATCAAAGGTTCTACAGATAAGATTAAAGAAAAGCGTGACGACTTATTGTCACTTTTTAAAGATAACGCCGGAGTCGTAAAATTTGATGACGATTATGCATACTGTGTAAAAGTAGAAACTCACAATTCACCGTCAGCACTTGACCCTTACGGTGGTGCAATGACCGGAATTGTAGGTGTAAATCGTGATATTATCGGAACAGGACTCGGTGCCTACCCTATTTTTAATACAGATGTTTTCTGTTTCGGAAGTCCTTATACAGAAGATGAAAATGTTCCTGAAGGATTAATGCATCCACGCAGAATTTTCCGTGGAGTTCATCGAGGTGTAAAAGACGGCGGTAATGAATCAGGAATCCCAACAGTAAACGGTTCTATCACTTTTGATCCGTCATTCTTGGGAAAACCTTTAGTTTTCTGCGGTACAGGTGGGTTGATGCCGTTGCAGGTAAACGGTAAAGAAAGTTTTGAAAAATACGTTCAAGCCGGCGACCAAGTAGTAATGTGTGGTGGATTCATCGGAAAAGACGGTATTCACGGTGCGACTTTTTCTTCTGTACAATTGACAGAAGCCTCCCCTACTTCAGCCGTACAAATCGGTGACCCTATTACACAAAAGAAAATGTTGGACTTCTTAATGGAAGCTCGTGACGCCGGAATGTACAGCGGACTGACAGACAACGGAGCCGGCGGACTTGCAAGTTCTATCGGGGAAATGGCTCAATTTACAAACGGTGCAAGATTGGACTTGGAAAAATGTCCGTTAAAATATGCCGGATTGAAACCTTGGGAAATTTTACTTTCCGAAGCACAAGAAAGAATGTCTATCGCTGTTCCTAAAGATAAAGTAGCGGAATTTTTAGCATTGGCAAAACGTCGTGATGTAGAAGCTAACGTTATCGGAGAATTTACCGACAGCGGAATGTTGGAATGTTTCTACAACGGCGAAAGAGTTTCTACACTTGATTTGGAAATGTTGCATGAGGGAAATCCGGGCTTAAAAATTGATGCACAGTGGACTGCACCAAAACAAACAAGAGCAGAAAGTAACATTGTTTGCGGTTACGGAGAACTTTTGAAAACTTTGCTTGCACGTCCTAACGTAGCTTCAAAAGAAAATTGGGTTCGTATGTATGACCATGAAGTTCAAGCTCGTACCGTAAATAAACCTTTTACGGGAAAAGAAAATGACGGACCGTCTGACGGTGGTGTATTGAAAGTTTTCCCGGATAAAAACGAAGGACTTGTAATTACTCACGGAATGACACCTCGTTATTCTCGCCTTGATACATACCAAATGACAGCCAACGTTATAGATGAAGCGGTACGTCAAGCAATTATACTCGGAGCAAATCCGGATACTCTGGTAGGTCTTGATAATTTCTGTTGGCCAGACCCTGTTCAGAGTGAAGCAACTCCGGACGGAACTTATAAAATGGCTCAATTGGTACGTTCTTGTGAAGCATTGTATGACTTTAGTATTGCGTACAATTGTCCTTGTATATCAGGTAAAGACAGTATGAAAAACGATTATCGCCGAGGCGGTAAAAAAGTTTCTGTATTGCCTACACTGTTATTTACAGTTACCGGAAAGAGTGATGATATAACAAAAACAGTTTCATTCTATTTCAAGAAACCGGGCAAAAAGATTTATTTAATCGGTAAAACAAAAGCAGAACTTGGAGCATCAGAATATTTTGAAATGCTAGGAATCAAAGAAGGTATAGTGCCGACTGTAGATAATCCGGAAAAAACTTTTGCTATGTATAAAAAATTAGCCGAAGTATTGAAAAAAGGTCTTTTAGACAGTGCTCATGATTTAAGCGACGGCGGACTTGCAGTTGCATTATCAGAAGCTGCATTCTCCGGAAATACGGGAGCAAGTATTGATGTAAGCGTATTGGGTGCAGAACTTACGGCAGAAGAAAAACTTTTCAGTGAATCTCCGTCAAGAATTCTTGTTTCAGTAGATTCAGCCAATGAAAAAGCATTCCTTGAAACTATCGGTCAAGAAAACGCAGTTTTATTGGGAGAAACAAACGACAGTGACTTTGTGGAAATAAAAGACGCAGAAGGCGTTTTGGTAAGAGAAACTTTAGCTGATTTAAAAGACGGCTGGAAAACAGCACTTGATTTTTAATGGGAGAATAAAATGAAACCAAAAGCATTAATATTAACCGGTTACGGCATTAACGCAGAAAAAGAATTGAAATGGGCATTTGACTTAGCCGGAGCAGAAGGAACAATTGTTCATTTGGAAGATTTGATAGAAAATAAAAAAATGATTAATGATTATCAAATATTGGGATTCCCGGGTGGATTTTCATTCGGTGACCATATCGCTTCCGGAAAAGTTTTTGCCAATCTTGTAAAATACAATTTGTTTGAGGAAGTAAAAAACTTTATTGCAGCTGATAAACTTGTTATCGGTATTTGTAACGGTTTTCAGGTAATAACAAAACTCGGACTTGTACCGTCTTTTGATAATTCTTATGAACCGGTTGTGAGTTTGATTGATAACGACAGCGGAAAGTTTGAAGACCGCTGGGTTTACCTTGATGTAGAAAATGATAAATCGCCGTGGTTGAAAGGATTAAAGAAATTATATGTTCCTGTTCGTCACGGAGAAGGAAAACTTGTTGCTCGTGATAACGATGTATTGGAACGATTGAAGAAAAACGGTCAAGTTGCATTGCGTTATACAACAGCTGACGGAAGTCCGGTAGAATATCCGGCAAATCCAAACGGCTCTGTTTACGATATTGCGGGTATTACAAATGAAAAAGGTAATGTTTTAGGATTAATGCCACATCCTGAAGCATATATTTCAAAAGAATTGCATCCTAGATGGACAGAAGGTATTGTAGATGAACATACCGGATTGGATATCTTTAAAAATGCAGTAGCGTATTTTAAATAATAAAATAAATAGTTTTTTTAAACTTTTTATCTCTTTTTTTTATTTATTTTGCCCCGAGAAATCGGGGTTTTTTTATTTGTAACAATCTTAAACAACTGTTTTATGCCGGACGGTCGCTAGAATTTTGATAAAGGAATAAAATCACGTGAGTATATAAAGCATGTAATAATACATTTTCGCATTGCTTTACAGAGTTTGTGTTTTTTTACTTTTCTTATAGACTTGACAGTTTTTTTTTTTTTTTTACATTCTCTGCAAATTTTCTGATAAGGGAGTTGTTTTAACCATGTTAACTTTTTTAGCCATACTAAAATGGATCAGTCTTGTAGTGGCGATTATACTTTTTATTCTTAGTATTGTGGAATTTTTGACCGATGAGGAAGATATAGCCCCCTGGTTTTTTCTTTTTGCTATAATTTTCGGTATTGGATTTTTTGTTTTCGGAGCTTTTATAAAAAACATGAATGAGTATGAGACTGTAAATAAAATGTCTAAAAAAGAAGTCAAGAGTTTGATTTCAGAAAAAGTCTCGCCTGAAAATTTTCTTTGTGAGATAGACGAACCTAAATATTTTATTGTAGCTCCGATGTCCTATGACATAAGCGAATTTGAAAAAAAAGTCAGTTCATATACAAAATCTAAAGATGATGAAGTATTGATTTTGATGGATGAAGCGATTTTAAAATTTCAGAACTATATCGATGATATGGTAGGAGTTTCGTTTATCGACCGTTCTAAGATTGCCCAGATAGAGAAAGAACATGCATTTCAATTGTCAGATTGGTCAAATGAAAAAAAGACTGCCGAAATCGGGCATGCATTAAATGCAAACGTTCTTTTATTCTTGGAAAATTTTAGCTATTTAAAAGATAACGGCGGAGAATATCGTTTTAGAGCAAATTTTGTAGATATGAATTCTATGCAAACAACTTCACATTCTATTGTTTATACAGGAAGAAAATTAACTGCTTCTTCAGAATCTTTGGGAAGAATAAGTTTTAGAAATTTTAATAAAATATCTCAAATAGAAAATCCATTTAGTGATGAAATAATTTTTTCTATGACAAAGCCGATGTGTGTGTCTCAACCCAAAAATACGATGCAACAGATTTCACCGCTAACTTCAACCAGACTATTAGATTTTTCGATGTACACAGGATATAAACCGAATACATTTATGTTAAGATCAAAACCTGAAAAATTAGCTTATTCTTCTTTTTCTATAGACGGAATCGATTCTATTACATTGAAAGACAGTGATAGTAAAGCAATTAAATCAGGTAAATACAAATTTGAACCATGTGAACAAAACATTACAAAAATTGGGGACAAATTCTATACCGACGGTAAGATAGGTAGATTTTCTATCAAGACAGACACATCTTTCGAAAGTTATGATGTTTTTACAAAAGATTATTATGAGTTCTTTTTTTATTTCGGTTCAAAAGAACTTACAGACATGAATGTTAATTATTACTTACAAGTAGTTAAAAATTAAGAATCATAGGAGGTAACACATGATGAACACAAAAAAAATTCTTTCTATTCTCTCATTCGTATTGGTTTGCAACTCTTTCGCTTTTTCTCAAACAAATGAAAGTAAAAGTCAGGTTGTAACAGTAGGAATTCCCGAAGTTATTGACTACAAAGGTAAAGCTCTCGGGTCTGACGTGCCGGCTTGGGTAAAAGCTGCAAGTGATGGAGCTTTCAGAAAGATTTATAAGTCTCTCGAAATTGATATGGCTGAAGACAAGATTTTTGTTCTTTACAACAAAGGAAACGACCTTGATTTTTTGAAGACTTGGACAGACCAGGTAGATGCTCGTGCGGAAGTTTCTGCGGCGATAGAGCAAACAGTAGCTCAAACTGTAGAATCAGAATTAAAAGTTATTCAGGCTGACACACAGACAAAGGAACGTAAGGCAAAAATATATTCAGCAAGTATGACAAACCTTACTCTAAACGGTTTGATGAAAGAAGCTGACTATTGGATTAAAACCAGAACACCAAAAGTGGATGTAAAAAATCCGGAATCTGCTTCTGATTACACAATTGAATACACATATTATGTAGTTTTCAGTATCAATAAAGCAAACTTTGACAGACAGATTTCATCTGCAATGGATGATGTAAGTGATAATGATGACCAAACTAAATTTTTAAAGAGTGTTCTTACTCAAAAACTAAAGGAATCTATCATTACTAATAAAGACCCTGAAATTATTAATTTCAAAAATGCTAAAGTTGAAGAAATTGATGATGAACTTAATGTTGTAAAATAGGTGAACGTAATATGAAAAGATTTGTTTTTTTTGTATTCTGTTTATTTATGACATCGTTTTTGTATTCGCAAAAAGCCCTTTATAAGGGAATCGGCGGAACTGAACATAAAATAATGTTTGCAGAGTCTATTCTTGAAAATGGTATATATGACAAAACTGATGTTTGGATTACTGATAAAATAAAAACAAATCTTATTTCTGTTCTCCAGCGATACGGTGGATTTAATTGTATAGATTTGGCTGAAGCAAAAAATATACTGAAAGTCCAAAAACAATTGGAATCAGGTATATATGATGATTCGCAAAGTATCGAAATAGGTAAGTTGATAAAAGCAAAAGAGATTGTAAATATAAAAACTACACGTCTTCCGAGTGGCTCATATTCTATAAATATTGTGTTTCTTAATATTGAATCAGGCGAAATTTTAGGAATATTTACTTCTCCGATAACTTATGATTCCGGAGAAAGCTATGCAATTCAAGCTCACTACGATTGTGTTTTAGATATTCTAAACAGATTTGCGGTTAAACTGACAGACTACGGGATGCAATCTTTGCAAAATGAAAAGAAATTGGCGTTGGAACAAGCTGAAAAAAATAAATTAGTCGCAATAGAAAATGCAAAAATAGAAGAAGAGCGTTCTGAAAAAGCAAAAGCAGAAGCTCTGCGACGTGCTGAAATCGAACAAGCAGAACGAGAAAAGCGTATAGCCAAAGAAAAGGCAGAGGCAGAAGCAAACCGAAAAGCTATTGCTGAAAAAAAACGGCGTGAACAAGAAATACGTGAAAAAGCTATCGCAGAGAAAAAACGTCTGGAGCAAATAGCTTACGAAAAAGCTCTTGCAGAAAAGAAAAAAAATCCTTTGCAAATGAAACTTACTCGTATGATTTTGAAAACGGTTCTCGTCACGACTGTTATGAAATAAAGTTTTTATCACAAAATGAATGTTCCGTAACAGTGACATCCATTGATTCAAAAGGCGAAGAAAAAACTTTTTCTGCTGACGGAAATTATTCTTATGGTAACGAAATTCTTTCTGTTAGTGTTCATATGCCTAATACGCAAATTAAACACATTCAAAAGATTCAATGGAAAGGACAAGTACGTTTCAAAAACGAATACAAAACCTTTTTCCTTATGATTCCTGTTAATTCAAGTAAAGATGCAAAGAAAATTCGTGCAGAATTTCAATTAAATTAAATAAATATGAAACAAGCAATTATTTTTATCTCAATTCTTTTTCAAGCTATTCTATATCTTTCAGCCCGAGAACCGATTTGGATGTCTGATTTGGAACTAGATTTTCCTAAAGATAAATATATCGCACGATTGGGAAGTGGAAATTCTCCCGATAACGCACGAGCAAATGCAGTTGGACAGATCGCAAGTTTTTTCAACTCGGAAGTTGTTGTAAAAACCACAGCAACTTCGAATCTGGCAAATGACGGCGAAAATGTCGTAAAAAATCAGGAAATAAATCAAAAAGTTGATTCTGTTTCAGATATGACATTGACTGCTGTAGAATACACATTGCCATATTACAAAAGAAAGAAAAAAACTTACTATGTGGTTGCCTATATAAACAGAGAACTCGCTTGGCAAAACATTGAGCCAAAAATCATACAGCTTAGAACAAAATATGATTCATTTATCGAACTTGCCAAAAATGCAGAGCATCCTTTTTTAGAGTATAAATATTTGATAAAAGCAAAAGCGTTAAGTGAAGAATTGATGTCTTTGTTTTATACTGGAGTTTTATTTGATTCTTCTAAAAAGAAAGCCTACAAAGATTTAATTTCTGAAATAAGCCAAAGTCAAGAACTTGAAATGTTAAATTCTTTTAGGATTCCTTTATATGTGACAACAAATGGCGATTATGAGAATTTAATTACAGCTAAAGTAATTGAAGCATTCAAAGAACTTGGTTTTATTCCACATGAAGAACTAAAAGGAAACATAAGGACGATTTTAAAAATTGAAATAAACAGCAATGAAAAAATCAGCGATGAAATATGTTCTGTATATCCGGAAACTTCTATTTATCTATCTAATATAGACGAAACAAAAGTTTTTTATTCCTATCAAAAATCATGGGGAAAAACTTCTAATTTTTCATTAGCACAGGCAAAGAAAAAAAGTTTCTCAAAAATTGCAGGCGAATTTAAAAAAAAATTAATCGACGATTATAGAAATAAAAATTTTTAATCTTTTTTGTGCGGAAAATATTCCGTTCGTTCCTAGCGGAACTCACTATTAAAATTTCACGATGAAAATCGCAATTTATATCCAAATAATTTCGTGCAAATAATAAATATTCGTAAATCTCATTAAGGGAGAAAATCACAACGTTCTTTCTTTTAAAATAAATGAAAAAACAAAAATTATCTATGATCGTGCATTTAGTTATTACAAAAACTTGATACGTCTGACCATTCCGGATAGCGTATTTTAAATAATAAATAAATAGTTTTTTTAAACTTTTTATCTCTTTTTTTTATTTATTTTGCCCCGAGAAATCGGGGTTTTTTTATTTCCTTTTTACTGTAAGATTGTAACGTATTCGTAACCTTGACTTTAAAAAGTTTTTCCGTATATAATACACCGCAATTTTGCAACTTGAACAAAGGCAAATAAATATAAATAGGGAAAAAGGAGAAAGTCATGACAATTACAAAAAATGTATTAAATTTAATGATATTCTTCTTGACATACAAACGCAGTCTGGCAAAATCAGCCAACAGCCAACAGCCAACAGCCAACA